>JAADHI010000114.1 GCA_013151935.1 Candidatus Manganitrophaceae bacterium | reverse complement strand
AATGTCATTTTGACTTCTTCATCGTTACCCCAGTACAATCCGCTTCAATTTTATTGTTTAATCTGAAAGAGTAAAACATGCCTTACTCCGCCTCACGTTTAGAGACCTACCGTCAATGTCCCCAAAAATTTAAATTCACTTACATTGACGGGATCAAAACAGCCTCGGAAGGCATTGAGGCCTTTATGGGCTCTCGTGTTCACGAAGCCCTCGAAACCCTTTACACCGACCTTAAATTTTGCAAGACAGTGACACTCGAATCACTGCTGGATTTTTATCATCGAAGCTGGGCGAAAGCTTGGCACGACGAGGTAAAAATCGTTCGTGAAGACTTAACGCCCGATAACTACGAGGCCCTGGGTGAAAAATGTGTTGTGGATTATTACAACCACTACACGCCTTTTGATCAAGGCCGGACACTGGGCATCGAACATCGCGTCAATTTTGATTTAGATCCCGAAGGCCAATACAGCATCCTTGGATTTATTGACCGCATCAGCCAGCCCAAAGACAAGGTCATTTGGATCCATGATTATAAAGCCAAATCCCACCTGCCATCCCAGCAAGATTTGGATGAAGACCGCCAACTGGCCTTCTATCAAATGGCCATCAAACAACTCTGGCCCGATATCGAAGAAGTAGAATTGGTCTGGCATTATGTGATGTTTGATCAGGAAATTCATTCCCGGCGCAGCGATGCACAATTGGAAGATTTAAGACAAGAGACCATCACCCTGATCCAAGAAATAGAATCGGCCACGGATTTTCCGAGTAAAAAAAGTGGCCTCTGTAATTGGTGTGAACACCAAAGTATTTGTCCGCAATTCAAACATCTTTTTGAAACAAAAGACCTGCCGCCAAATGAATACATGGGTGAGCCGGGGGTTCAATTGGGTGAACGTCTGGTTTATTTACAGGCTGAAGAAGAAAAGATCAAAAAAGAACTTAAACAAGTCAAAGAAGCGCTTACGGATTACACGAAAAAAAAGGGCGTTGAAACCGTTTTTACGAAAGACCACAAAATTTTGGTCAAATTTTACAGCAATATCAAGTTCCCCGGAAGAAAAGATCCCGGCCGTCAAAATTTGGAAAAACTCATCAGAGATGCCGGACTTTGGGATGCAAGCTCTTCGCTGGATGTTTATGCACTGGCGAGACTCATCGACAAAAGCGGGTGGGATGTAGAAGTTGTTGAAAAAATCAAAAAATTCGGCACGCCCGATCAAACCCCCTGGATTAAAGCCTTCCCCAAAAACCAACGAAGAGGCTGGTGATCTTAACTGAGGAAAAATAATGACACAGGACTTAAAATATTATTTCAAGACCCCCCTCTTCTTTTATGTACTGCTGGGGATTTTTTTGAATGCCCTGACGTCGGCGAATGCCGCCCCGCCCATCAAAGATGCAGGGCGTTATTTTCCAGATGACATTGGACTGACTTGGACTTACGAAGGCACAATTGAAGAAAAAATTCAACAGATTGCGACTTATACAAACATTACCACTGTCAAAGGAACGACAAAAAAAGACGGCGTGAAAGTCACAACCTTCACTGAGAGCAATAAAGGGAATCAAGGGCCTTCCGAAAGCTATTTTTCACGTAATACAGACAGCATTGTTTATCACGGGGGTGAACCCACGACCGCTTTTGAAGAAAAACTGGTGCCTTATTTGGTGATGCAGTTTCCACTACACGAGGGCGAATCATTTACTCAGGTTGAAAAAAAGACCATTCCTTTTGGGGCTGATTTAGATCAGGATGGCATCGAAGAACTCGCCGAAGTCAAAGCCGATATTACTGTAGCAGGTTATGAAACGGTCTCCGTGCCTGCCGGTATTTTTAAAGATGCCCTGAAATTGAATGGCCTGATGACCATTAAGTTTACCCTTTCCAAAGACAACACCGTGGTTGAACTGACTGATAAAACAACAACTTGGTTTGCATTAGACCTCGGCATGGTCAAATCCCTGGAAACGGTTGAATTCCCAGAAATCGGAACCATTCCAAAAACCTCAACCGTAATCAAAGAAGTCCTCAAAAGCTTGCCGGAAAAATAGGAGACCAGCCGGGCTTTGGATGACAGTGACTGCCGAAGTCATTTTTATTTTGTCCTTATTTATCTGCCCCAACATCTTTTTTTCTGGGAAATAAAACTCAGACTTAAAGCAGCGTGTTCTTAATTGAACCCGTCCTCATGTTCCTCTTCGTCATCTTCTGTCGAGAAAGTCCAAATAAAATCTGAAACAAGGGCATTTCCGGCCAGATCTTTGATTCCCGTCGTTATGATGACGCTGTAGTCTTCGTTTGATCTGAGATCTTCTTCGGGCTCAAAAACAGCCGTCCGCCCCGATAAGAACAGGTTCTTTGCTTTTGTCCCCTTGTTTATGTCAAAGCTATCTTCTGTAAGGCTTGTTAGGTCAATGAACTCGTTAAATGTGACCGTAATTGTGCTCTGGAGTGGTACCCCGGATTCATTGTTTGAGGGGCTTGTAGAGAGAATAATGGGCGGGTCTGTATCCAATCCGGCGTCGGGATTCGGCTCCGAGCCGGGAGAAAGCGGTGCTGGTGCAGCGAGGGTCGTAAATGCCAGTTGAAAAACTTCAGATATTGAATTTCCGGACAAGTCTCTCACAGCCTGGGTTACTGTGAGGATATAGCGTGTTGAAAACTTCAAGTTTTTTTCCGGCTTCAGGCTTGCGGTGATGCCATCCGTCGCGATTTTTCCTGCCAGCGGTATTGGCGCCCCGGTTTCATGGATAAAAAAAGTGGTTTCACTCAGGCTTGTTTTCTCCATTTCTTTATTGAATGTGACGCTGAATCCTCGATTCAGGGGAAAATCGGTGTTGTTTTGCTCTGAGGGGCTGCTTGAGATGATCTTCGGTTCGGATTCTGGAAGGATGCCGCCACAAGAAACAATCAAAAAAAGCGAACAGAGCAGTAGTCCATGGAAAAATGTGCCCTGCTGAAAATGAGTTCCTATTTTTAATTTCATGTCATGACCTCTTTCATAAATAAAAAACACAACAACGTCTGCTATTTCCGAATCAAAATGATTTATAGAATGAAACTAATTTTGAGCTTCCCTAAAAAAGCCTTATCTGTGTCATCGAAGGCCGCACCCGGGATAAAAAAGGCCCCAAGCAATTCAAGCCTCAATTTTCGGGTCACTTTCCAGCCGAAGACCAGATCAATCTCATCTCCTAAATTCCGTGATTTTCCGTTGGGCTTTTCTTTAATGCCCACATCTCTGAGTGTATTATTCCCGCCTTCGTAGGCCCACACTTGTGTGTAGCGGTGGTAGACGATGTCGACAGAGGCATGTTTTTCGGGTCTAAATCCGAAGCCCAGTGTCGTAATCATCATGTTGCTCAACTCCGGCTCAAAGAGTTCTCCGTATTGTTTTATTTTTGTGAGACCGCGCAGTTTGGCATCATTGTCTTGAAAACCGGTTTGGCGAAAATTTCTATCGCGTTCATCATCGGGATTCGCATCGCCTGAGCCAAAAGCATAGGCCAGAGTCAGTGCGGGTTTGTAGGGATGTTTAAATCGGGAAATCCATCCAAGATCAAAACCATAACCCGAAACGCTTCTTCCTTTTTCATTCCCCGTAACCAGTGCCGACTCCACCCAGTAGCGCTGTCTTTTTAAGGATTTCCCGTGCAGGGAGATTCCTAAAAAACGCAGATTAAAATCAGGATCCCCTGCATTGAATTGTCCACGACGATTGATGAGATAAAAGTTTATTTTGTCTTTTGCCCACAGCGCATAACGCGAAAAGAGCATGAGGTTTTTGATGCGGTCTTCTACCGTTTCAGGATCAAACAAATTACTGCTGTAGGAAAATTCGAGTTCAAGCCGGTCTTTTTTATAGAAAAAACGCAAGGCATCAAGGGTATCGTCATAGACCCACTCCCGCTTGTCCTTAAAGCGCTGCCGCCCCACTTGCAAACGCAAGGGGGTATTCAAAAAATTGGGCCAGTTTAGATAGCCTTTTTTGAAACTCAGTGTTGTTTCGTCACTTGTTTCCCCCCGCCCTTCTTTGTGGCGAATCACGCGTTGAAAACCCATCTCTGCAAAAAAAGCCAGACCTGAAGGCAGGCGCGCTGCTTGAGGGAGGTACTGGGCAGCAATGCTCAGCTCTCCTGTTGTGCGAGAATCGCCGTCATCCCGACGATTCCGAAGGTCGCGATTATCCCGAAAACGGCCATCTAGAATCACCTTTGCGCCCCAGGAAAATTTCGGGCTGATTTCATAACTTAAAGGCGGTGAGGATTCCGGATCAATGGGAATCGCGCCGTTTACATTCTCGGCGGCCTGTGCAAAATTCTGAAAAAATAGAAAAAAACAGAAGCATAAAACCATAGGGGGAAAAAGTGATCGGCAGATAAAAACCCTCATGAAACCCCCTGGAGTCTACACAATGTGCGATAACGTCCGTCTTCCGCGATCAGCGCTTGATGACTCCCCTGCTGAATGACTTTGCCCGCTTTCAAAACGATGATCCGGTCAAAATCTTTGATTGAAGCAAAGTGATGGACGATGACCAGGGCCGTTCGGTCTTTTTGAAAATGCGCCATTGCTTCCTGAATATCCCGGGCTGATTCGGCATCTAAAGCGGCCGTGGGTTCATCTAAAATGAGGATTGCGGGTTGACGGATGATGGCGCGGGCGAGAGCAATGCGCTGTCGCTGTCCACCGGAAAGTGTGCAACCCCCTTCGCCCACCCGCGTTTCGTAGCGATCCGGCAAGGCATCAATAAAGGTATCTGCGCGGGCCAGTATTGCAGCGGCTTCGATTTCCGTATCCTTTGCTTCCGGTTTGCCGTAGGCAATATTTTCTCGGATGCTGGCACCGAGTAAAATCGACTCCTGTAAAACAAGCGTGATTTCATGACGAAGAGATTCGCGTTCGTATTGTCGGATATCGACGCCATCGATTAAAATTTCACCCGACTGAAATTCATACAGCCGCAATAAGAGTTTTGCAATGCTCGATTTTCCCGCGCCGGAGGCCCCCACAAGTGCAACGCGCTCCCCCGGTGCGATGGAAAAGGACACCTGGTCTAAAATGGCTGGACCCGTTTCGTAAGCAAAAGAAACATCCTTAAAAGTGATTTCGCCTTTGATCCCTTTGGCCTTGATCGGTTTTACTGCGTCTTGAATCTCTAACTTTTCTGAAAAGAGTGTTGCAATCCGCTCGGCACTCACCCTTGCTTTTGAAAATTTGGACAAAAGCCGGGGGAGTTTTTTCATCGGGGTATACATTTGTTTGAGATAGGAGATGAAAACGAGCAGGTCCCCCGGTGTCATCCATTGGGAGAGCACTTGTTGCGATCCGAAAAAAACGGCTGCGGCAATGCCGAAGGTACAAACAATTTCGACTTGACGTGTACTCATTGCTGTCAGACGTGTGATTTGAATTGAGCGTTGAAGGGTTTCCGTGCTGTCGGCCTCAAAACGCGCCGTTTCATAGGATTCACGGGCATAGGATTGCACCAAAGGAATCGTCGCCAGTAACTCACTAATTCTGGAGGCGATTTGACCTTCCTCTCGGCGTTGTTTTTTTGCCTGGTCTTTTATTTTTTGAAAGGTATAAAAAAGTAAAATCATCAGCGGAGGAAAACTGAGAGAAACCAGCAGGGTGAGTTTCCAGTCCAACAAAAACATGACCACCAACATGCCCGTAATTTTCATGAAATGTGCAATGAGATTCAGCGCAGATTCTGAAAAAAGCTCCTTTAAGACTTTTGTATCCCCAGAAATCTTTGTCAGCAGTTCTCCCGAACGTGCATGGTCATGAAAGGAGAGCGACAGATGCTGGAGATGGGTAAAGAGCGCACGTCTCACCACATAGACAAAATGAAAGCTGATTCTTGAGGTAATGAGGACTTGAAAATAGGAAAAAAAACCCTGAAGAAGGGCAATGAGCATCAGCGCACCCACCAAAATACCCAGAGCAAACACACTGCCTTTTTCAAAAGCAGGGGCTAAAAAAGAGAGCGCTTCTGGCAGCGGTTCTAACAAAATAATGTAGTCGAAAATGATTTTGACGGGCCAGGGACCGAGCAATGCCGTTAGGGTAAAACCGATCAAACAGAGCACGGCGGCGATGAGGGCTCCCTTGACTTCTGAAAGATGTTTTAAGAGCAGTGTTCTAAAACGGTTTTGATCTTGTGTTTTCATAAAATCCCACTCCCGAAGGTTTTCAGAATTTGCAGGCGTTCCTCACAGATCTCCATCAAGTCGGTAGTGAAAGGGTGGCGCTCTGGAAACAAGGTACTCAAATAGATGTGCCGAATGAGGGTTAATGTGGTGTAGGATTTTATAGAAATGCGAACCTGTTCTCCGGAGAGCGCAACAAAGCGCTCTGCCATGAGCTCTTCGAAGCCTCGCATTTTGTTCGGATCGCCGCAGGTTCTGAGGCTTTGCTCCGTGACATGGCCGATAAAGTTTCCGATATCCAAACCCGGATCACCGAGACAATACAGGTCAAAATCGATCAAGGTCAGCCGTCTATTGTCCACAATGACCTGATCGGCATAAAAATCGCGATGGATTCCGGTAACGGTCGGGACGGGGGTTGCGGAACCCAAACAATCCGCCGCATCCAAAATGCGGCGGATTCGCCCTGACCAGTGTTCGTGATATCGGCCAACTTTGGGCAGATGTTCGTGAAGAATCCTTAACTCATCCTGCATAAAATGCACACGTTTTGTAGGTACATTTGAGCGATGCAATTTGTGGGCAGCTTCGGCGATTTTGATGGCCAACCACTTGTATTCAGGGTTTAAGAGCAAGGCCGTTGTGACACAGCCCGGCACTTTGCGCTGCATGCACATCTGGAAGGCTGAAAGTGTCCCGAGGGCTTCGGGTACAGCAATCTCATCTTCGCTGTCGGCTTGAAAGCCAGCCATCCAAAAGGCCTTGAGTAAACGGGTGTCGGCATTGCCGTAACGTCGGACACGCACCTTGCCTATTAAGGTCACCTGTTCGAGAAAACCCTCCGAATTCAGGCATTCAATGTCATATTCCACTAAACAACGGCGGCCGGGTTTATAACGGACAACACGAATTTCTAGTAGACGCGGCACTGTCTGTCCCGCAGACAGATGGGACAATCTTTTCTGAAGCTCTTTTTGAACGGCCACCGGATCAATCGCCGCCATAAGTGTTGGCATGAGCTTATCGCACGCAACACCGAAGGGGTCGCATACCTTCACATCAAAGCGCTCCGCTGTAGGGATCGACGACTCTTCCATGCAAAAGGGAAAGTCATTACCTGGTATCCGTGCATTCATGCCTCAACCTCCTTATTGATGATCTTTGTCCATAATGCGAGCAATTGATCCCCTTGACGTGTTATTGAGAAGCGTTGCTCAACTTTTTTGCGGGCCGCATTGCCCATGCGAAGGGCCTTCTCCGGGTTGAGCAAAAGCGATTTCATGCACACTGCCAGCAAAGCAGCCTCTCCCGGCGGAACAAGGTATCCCGTTTCGCCCGTCTCCACGAACTCCGGGATACCGCCGACGGCGGTCGCCACAATCGGCACACCGCAGGCCGCAGCCTCTAAGAGGCTCACGGGCATGCCTTCGCTGATACTGCTCAATACAGCAACATCAGCCCGTTGCCACCAGTCCAGCACTTGAGCGCTGTCCGCCGCGCCGATAAAAACAACGGTCTTTTCCAATTGGAGTCGTCCGTGCATCGCTTCAAGGTCTTCGCGACTGCGGCCTTCACCGACAATGACGCATTGGAAAGAAATGCCCTGGGTTTTTAAGATCATGCAGGCAGACAAGAGCAGTGCAAGATTTTTGACCGGGACAAGTCTTGCCACACAGACAATCAGGGGCAGTTTGCCCGGCTGTTTATCAGGCCGGAATAAATTTGTATCGACCCCTGAAGGAATTGTCCTGATTTTTTTATCCGGCACATCGAAGGTTTTGACGATATGGGCGCGGTTGGCCTCGGAAACGGTGATCACCGCCGCAGCTTTTGCCGCGCGTTGGCGAAAATCGGCGGGCGGGCGGCGGTAGACGTCATAGCCGTGCGCTGTAAAAGTGAAGGGGCATTTGCACTGTAAAGCCAAAAAAATGGCTGCGGCCGTTGCCTCGGTGGCAAAGTGGGCGTGGATCAAATCCGGCTTGAAGCGGGCGAGTGCTTTGGAAAAATGTGCGCTCCCATAGATCGTTTCTTTTTCCAGACCGGCCTTTTCTACAATGTCATGTACCACAGACTCCTCTGGACGTTTGATAGAGAGGATGCAAACCGAGATCCCCCGTTTTTTGATCTCCGCAATTTCCCGTGCAACAAAGGTTTCTGAGAGTTTGGGAAATACCTTCAGCACATAAGCGATACGCGTAAGTCTATTTTTTTTCATGATGGCCTCTCTTGTTTCTTGAGGGTTTTAAAAATTGAAATGACACGAGAGGCATTGTGATCCCAGCTGTAATTTGAGCGTACTTCTTTTGCCGCAGCTTGACCCATTTCTTTTCTTAAACGGGGATCTGAAAGAAGCCGTTCACAATGCATGATGAAGGTTGTTGTTTCACCGGGGGCGTAGAGTAGTCCCGTTCTGCCCTGAGTAATGATTTCTCCGATTTGCCCAGCCTCTGCAGCCACGACTGCTACGCCGCAGGCCATGTATTCAAAGAGTTTCAAGGGTGAAAAATAAAAGTCATGATCCAGTTTTTCATAAGGCGCGACAGCAATATCGAAGGTGGGGATTAGGGCGGCCACATTTTCATGAGAAACCGCTCCCGTGAAAAGGACATTTTTGGAACATCCCCGCGCCTCAAATTCATTCTGTAGACGCATGCGAAGCGGCCCTTCACCGACAATCACAATTTTAAGGTCCGGATGGTTTTTATTGAGCTGTTCTGCGAGTTTAGGCAGAGCCATTACGCCATGCCAGGGTCGAAGCCCTCCCACAAAACCGATGATGGGACCTGAGCCTAATCCCCAGGTGGCTTTTGTTTCTTCTGTCGCGGTCTTTGTTTGAAAGTTTTGTATATTGACGCCGTTTGGAGAGACGTGAACCGCAGTCGGTTTTGCGCCCGCCGAAACAGCGTAATTTTTGAGCAGTGAGGAAACGGTCAATACGGCCTCACTGCGGCTTAACACAAATTGCTCTGTTTTTTTCGCCAAAGCACCTAAGGATGTACCACGGTACAGCGATTGTTCATCCGCCAGCGGGGCATTCAATTCCAGAATCAGGGGTTTAGCCAGGGCTTCGGCGACCATGACCCCGACGGTAGAAAAGAGCGCGGCACGTTCGTAAATAAAATCGGGCGGATGGGTTGTAAAATGGCGGAGCAATTGATGGGACATTTCCTTGTTATAGAGCATCCGGCGGATTTGTCCCGGCAGAGGGCTCGTTTCTCCCAGCATGTCTTCAAATTCCATCAGGCACTTCATGGTTTCACGGCTTATGGGAGCCGGCGGCAGGTGCAGGAGTCGGCCCGCAATTTCTTCCGGTTTTTCCCAGAGTACTTTTTGGAGTTTTGGGGCTGCAAGGACGACAGAATGTCCTGCGCGATTTAAAGCCGAAACCATCTCCCGAACATGGACGGAGGCCCCTTTTGTGCCAAGCACGGGAATGCCGAAATCGGCACAGATGTATAAAATTTTCATGGACTTCACCTTTCTTCCTGAGATAATTGCTGGATGCATTTATTCAGAATATGAGCAACGCGTGTCTTTGCTTCTACTTCCTGATGCTGAAGGAGATAACATGCGATTTTCAAAGACGCACAACAGTAATTCGGGATGAGTCTTTTTTTCCAGGAACGCGGTACTTGAGAAAAATAGTGCGTTTTGAGAACCCGTAATGCCCTGTTCCTGATCGTCCTCGAAATTTGTTTGGATTCTGAAAGGAAGACGATACGCGCGATGAGCGATGCAATATCATAAACAGGATCGCTCATCGCAACAGCATCCAGATCAATAAAAGTCACGCGTTCACCGTCAATAAAGATGTGTTCCGGTTTAAGGTCTAAATGTGTAGGACAAAGTGTCACCTCTTTTAATCGGGTTTGAATCTGAAATGAAATCTGATGCAATTTTTCCTGGTGTTCCGGACAAACATCCTGAATAAAACGAATTGCTTTTTCTAAGGGATGAAAGCGCTCTTCCATCGATTGTTTCTTAAGGAATGGACAGGAGCTTAGATTAAATTCAGCAAGGGCTTTGGCCGTTTTTTCCAAGGTATACTCAATGGAAAGCCCGTTTAGAATAAAGGCACTTAAGGGAATACCAGGCGCTTCTTCGAGGATGAGGGTCTTGAGTTGTTTTGAATAGCCCAAAGCATTAAGGACATGAATGCCTTCTTCCCGTGACGGAAAGACTTGTTTAAGTTGAAGGAGGTCTTCAAAAACAGACAGACCTTCATCTTTTTTAAACAGCTTGAAATAAAAAATTTTCTTGAGTGGTTCTTTTTTATGAGGAGGTTCTGCTTCAAACGCACAGCGAAATGTCGCGGCTTGAAGCGGACGATATCTCATTAATGTCAGTTGACTTTCCATGATTTTCCAACCTTCTCCCAATTGACTCAGGAGCAGCGTTTCACGTATTTTCGAATGATTATTCAACAAGAGGGGCAAGGTGGGGAGATGGTGATCCTGCGGATAAAGCTGGATCAGCAGCTTGAGATCCGGAAAATATAAAACGGGTTCAAAAACAAGGGAAGAAAGACTGCTATTCCACCATGGATCTGAGCTAATAATGCGCTTGTAACGCTTGAGCACCGGCTTGAGTTTGTTTCGACTTACACCGGTAACCCATAATTTTTTACTGTGTTTTGTGAGCTGATCGTAAAGCGTGAGTTGGTACTGCACGATGATCCGATCCCCTTTTCGGTATCTGAATCGTTCTACGTTACAGTCCGTAATTTCATAAATGTGATAATGCCCTTCTCCGGTAGGACGCAATGTTTTCCTGAGAAGGTTCAGCATTTTTTGAGGGTTTAATATTGTGCTGAGCTGAGGCATTTCCGCATCTCTTAATGCCAATACTTCCTCCGGAGGGTCATTCTGAGATCCTTCACTCTCACACGGACTAGGCATTGCGACACACTTCTTTCATATGGCTGTCAGGCGAAATGAGACCTTGTTGTTGTTCTTGTTTTTCCTGCTTTAATCTCTCTTGAGCTAAGCGTGAAAGGAGAAGTGGCTTTTTACGGTTGAAGAGTTTAATCAATGCCTGGCTCGCGTTCATCGCACCGTCCATCGTTAAACCTGTTGCGGGACCAAAAACCGGACCGCGCGACTGAAAACCCTTCCGAATTTCACTGAGCAGGTTTTCCGGCTTTAAGTGTTCAGGGTGGAGCATTTGCACGAGTCCACGTGCTGAAAAACATTGCGCGCGAATCAACTGTTCAATGCGTGGTTTGATCCGCGGCACGATAATGGCCTGTTTTTTTAAAGACATGATTTCGCAGAATGAATTGTATCCCCCCATTGAAACGATGAGATCTGCCGCATTCAGGCTGCTGTATAAGTCTGAGGAAAAATCGAGCATGGAGACGGGGAAACCCTTTTGACAGTAGGCATGAAGTTGTTTTCGTTCTGCCTTAGCCATGAGGGGGCCGAGCACAAGCAGGGAATCAAAACCCGGATGATTGGCATGAAATCGGCCCACAAACATCTTTAAGTAGGTGTGCATGAGTTGAAACCCATCTTCACCTCCGCCCGCCGTCACCACCACAAGACGATTCGTTTTCATCTTGAGTGCTTCCCGAATGGCTTCAGGCGCTTTTGCAACCTTCTCTCTGCCGATATATCCGCAGGAAATGATTTTGTTTTCCGTTCTTGCAGAGAGACGATAGGCTTTAATCGGATCATAGATTGAGCGATTGCCGTAAAGCAGGATCGCATCGTAGGTCTCATCCATTAGACGATAGAGTCCCTGTTGTTTCCATGTTTCGCAAACCTTCTCAGCATCATCCTCAATATCACGCATGCCGAGAACCAGTTTTGTTTCGGGCCGCTCCTCTTTTAAAAAAGACAGTGCGGGGCGCATCTCTCCCTTGACCCCGGCCGGCGCTTTGTCTACCAAAACGATATCCGGCTTAAAATGTCGGATGGCTTCCAAGATAAGGATTTCACGGAGGGCTTTGAGGGTTTTAAAGGGCAGTTGAAGTGTCCGTGAGCAATAGCCACCTTCTGGAGACTTGGTGATACTGGGCAGCTTGATGATATCGAGCCGATCAGGTAATTCAAATGAATGGGCTTGCGGTGATCCGGTCACCAGAAGCTGTGTCGCCTCTGGACAATCCAGTGCCACTTGCCTGGCAATGGCCAGAGTCCGCTGTATATGCCCTAAACCATAGGTGTCATGGGAATAATAAAAGATCCGCATCTTTGTCCTCCGTGATGTCGGGGGAAAACCCCGACGATAATATTGAAGTTTTTGACCTTGCACATCCAAGCTTCCTCTTAGATCGATCAACATGCTGCGCTACTTATTTGGGAATATTATCCCAAATTTTATTAAATGTCAAGAAAAAGGCATTGCGATGGATGTTCTTGAGCGAAACTTGTCCTTCAGGATATTGAGGTGGTGGAGAGGATACTAAGTTTTGCGGAGTCTTCGGGCCTGGAGGACACCGTCGAGGCTTTCGACTTTTTTGAGGACTTTTACGAGGTGTTTGAGGTTGGAGATGTCCACGTTGATCAAAAAATTGCCCTTTTGGTCATCCGTGGTTTTAATCTCTGCATGACTGATATTTGCACCTGCTTCCGAAATGGCTGAAGTCACCGCGGCCAGTAAACCAGGGCGATCAAGTGTTCGCACAGAAATGACCGTGGCATGTGTCCGTTTGTTTTTTTTATCCCAATCAACCGTCACAAGGCGTTCTTTATTGGCATCCAACTCATCCAAATTAGGACAGTCCGCCGCGTGAATAGAAATCCCCCGGCCACGTGTGATAAAGCCGATAATCTCTTCGCCCGGTACAGGACTACAGCATTTTGAGAGGTGGATGAGAATATCACCCATGCCGCTGACCTTCACATCGTTCTGACCCAATCCGGTTTTGCGAATTATTTTTTCAGTCAGGCCTTCTTTGATTTGGGATTTGGGCAAGATTTGTCGGAGTACTTGCTGGGCTGAGACTCTGCCATAACCAATCGCAATCAACAAATCCCCAATGGTTGTAATGCCCTGGTCTTTGACACCAAGCAACAATTCTTTTGATTTCAGGGTTTCTGAAGGGCTCAGCTTTTCTTTTCGGCATTCACGTTCCAAAATTTTGCGACCAAATTCCAAACTCTGCGCACGCTCTTCCAGTCCGATAAAATGCTTGATCTTTGCCCGGGCCTTCGACGTTTTTACAAATTTCAGCCAATCTTTATTGGGTCTTTGTGTCGGGGAGGTGAGAATTTCAAGGGTATCCCCGTTTCTCAAGGGTTGGCGCAAGGGTGCGATCATCCCGTTTATTTTTGCGCCCACACAACGTTCCCCAATTTCAGTATGCACGGCATAAGCAAAATCGATGGGCGTTGCCCCTTTAACAAGCTCGGTCAAATCTCCTTTTGGACTGAATACAAAAACGACATTGGTAAAAAGATCATTTTTGACTGAGGTCATGAATTGTCTTGTATCGGGTAAATCACGCTGCAGTTCAAGCAACTGACGTAACCACGCAAAAATACGTTCATCCTTTGCGTGAATCGTCCCCCCCTCCTTATAAACCCAGTGTGATGCAATGCCTTCTTCCGCAATCTGATGCATCTCTTTGCTGCGGATTTGAAATTCGACATGTTTTCCTTCAGGCCCGATGACCGTCGTATGCAGGGACTGATAAAGATTGGATTTTGGAATCGCGATGTAATCCTTAAAACGTCCAGGCAAGGGACGCCAAAGCGAATGAATCAGTCCCAGGACGGCGTAGCAGTCCATTTTAGAATCCGTAAGAATACGCACCCCCATGAGATCATAGACCTCTTCAAAAGGAATGCCCTGGCGTTCCATTTTCCGATAAATACCAAAAAAATGTTTTGAGCGACCATGGATTTCGCACTTAAATTTGTTTTCTTTTAATGTTTTTTGAACCATTGCAACAATGGACTTGATATAGCGTTTTCTGCCACCACTGCCCGCTTTTAAATTTTTGACCAGGTTGTTATAAATCTCGGGTTTGAGTGCTTTTAAGCAAAGGTCTTCAAGCTCGCTTTTGATCCATCCAATGCCGAGACGATTGGAGAGTGGGGCATAGATTTCAAGGGTTTCTTTGGCAATACGTTCCTGCTTTTCTTCGTTAAGCGCATCCAGGGTCCGCATGTTGTGAAGACGGTCGGCCAACTTAATCAAGAGCACCCGAATGTCACTGGACATCGAAATAATCATCTTTCTAAAATTTTCAGCCTGTTTTTCCTGTGTACTCTTGAAAACAATTTTCCCGATTTTGGTCACGCCTTCAACCAGAAAAGCGACTTCTTCACCAAAGGTTTTTCTCAAATTCTCCGTCGTAAAGTCCGTATCTTCCACAACATCATGTAATAGCCCCGCAACAACAGAGTACAAATCCAGCTTGAGGTCGGTTAAAATAACTGCAACTTCAATGGGATGAAAGAGGTAAGGCTCTCCCGATTTTCGCTGTTGGCCCTTATGGGCCTGATCCGCAAAGGCATAGGCCTTTTTTAATAGTTCGGTGTCCACGTCCTTGCTATACGAACGAAGCCGTTTAATCAACACATCAACCGAAATCTGCTTGGACATCCGCTTTTTACCCTTTTTGATGAGGCCTGTAGCCATAGCGCTTCTGGTCCTATCTCTACATGTTGAAAATTTACGAATCTTTTGAGCTTTTTGTTATCGTAGGATCTGTACAATTCATTGTCAAGTGGAAGAAAACTCGACACACAAAACCTTGACGCGACAGGAGGAAATACGCTTTTTTAAGGATAAAAAAGCGACAAACATGTTTTCTCAACGTCTTGACAGTATACCTAAAAAAGGAGTAGGGTCTTCCCCGACTGTTCACCGTGAATAGATCAGTCGGACGATGGCGTCCTGTTCAGAAAAATCATTTTTTTGAGTGGGGCGTTTTTTTTTGCCCTCTTTATTATATCGTGTAAATCTTGATTTTATTAAGGAATTCCCTGATGCCACCTCCTGTTCCGACAAACCCTCTCATTGGTGCAAGTCCCGTCATGCGTGAAATTTACGATGACCTTGATCTCGTGAGCCAGAGTAAAGCAACGGTCTTGATTCGAGGAGAGAGCGGAACAGGTAAAGAATTGATCGCCCAACGCATCCATACGAGCAGTCCACGCAAAAATCAACCTTTTATTAAAGTCAACTGTGCGGCCCTTTCTGAAACCTTGATTGAAAGCGAACTTTTTGGACACGAAAAAGGCGCTTTTACAGGCGCAGTTCAAAACAGGAAAGGCCGTTTTGAACTGGCCCACGGGGGCACGATTTTTTTAGACGAAGTCGGAGATTTGCCCTTGGCCGTACAAGTCAAATTATTGCGCGTTATCCAAGAGATGGCCTTTGAACGGGTGGGCGGGACAGAGACCATTTCCGTGGATGTGCGTGTCATCGCCGCAACCCATCGCAACCTCGAAAAAGCAATTATCGAAGGGAAATACCGACAGGATCTTTATTATCGACTCAGCGTCATTCCAATACTCATTCCACCGCTTCGTGAGCGGACTGAAGACATCCTCTCTCTGATCCTGTATTTCCTTAAAAAGTTCAATACAGAAAATAACAAAATGATCGTTCTCTCACAGGAAATGACAGACCTGCTGCAACACTATCATTGGCCCGGAAATGTGCGAGAATTGGAAAACTGCATGGAACGACTCGTGGTGCTTGCACGCGGCGGCCCCGTGACTTTGAAGAATATTCCAAACGGGATGTCTGCTTATTTTAATGATATCCAGCAAGTGAGTATTAAACCTGATCGGCGGATGAAAGAAGGTTCCCTCTCAAATTCAATACAGCAGATCGAAAAAGAGGCCCTGAAAAAAGCCCTAGAGCGTTGCGCCTGGGTGCAAGCGAAAGCCGGACGACTCTTAGGATTTACGCCGCGTCAAGTCGCGTACAAAATAAAAAAATACAAACTCTTTCCCGAGGCGCTGACTTAGTCCTTGAATGACAGATGACTGATTGCAAGGAAACCCCGAAAATAAATAGGGATTTTTTCCTTGTGTTTTTTTCGATGATCTTGTTATGATGCCGCCGTCTGCAGTCTGCTTAGATGATAGGGGGTGGATACGCACATGCAATAGTGTGCACATCAAGCAGATAAAAATTGTGAAACGATTTCAACTTAATATAGAACAAGGAGAAAATCGCATGAAAAAAAGCATGTCTGTTTTTAGTTTGTTTGCCGCAGGGGCAATGGTTGTTGGCGGAGCGGGATTAAGCCACGCCGATGATTTAAAAGTCAGTGGTTTTGGTTCAATTAACTTCAATTTGATGGATGAAGCCAGTGATAATTCGTGTTCAGATACCTCTGGTACCGATGGTAGTACGAATTGTACCGAACTTCAGTTTAGTGTTCCTTATGCTGAAGTGGATTTTGAAAAAACAGTCGGTTCAGTTACTGTCCGCTTGGATCTTGATTTTAACGGAACAGGCAACAACATTGCTGGCGATGACGTTGAGCAGTTTAGGTTTGATTGGACACTTCCTGCGGGTCAAGACCTTGGGCTCACCCTGACAGGTGGTATCTTCAACTCCCCGATTGGTTTTGAATCTCAGGATTCCCCTGACAAACTTCAGGTTTCTAATGGACAACTCTTTAACATGGTCCCTTCCAACTTGGCCGGTCTGCAACTTGCGGGTGGAACAGACATGATTAGCGGAAGTCTTCTCTTTGTAAATGACTGGCGAGACTTTGGAACTGGTACTAATCCACCAGGTGCGACTCAGTCCCTTGGTGAAGAAAACACCCTTGGTGCGACATTTGCTATCACGCCTATGCCTGAAGCTGGTTTGTCTTTTGGCTACCTTAGTTCTGGCCTCAAGCCCAACGAAGACACCCTGAACATTATTCTAACGGGAACCGTGATGCCATCTCCTGATCTTGCATTGTTGTATGCTCTTGAGTATGTCTCCAATGAGAAGCAGGATGGCAAAGGGATCACCCTCAATGCAATGCACGGCAAACATGGCTTAACCCTGCGATATGACATGGTTGATAATGACGGTGCTGCAGGAGACCCTACATCGCTGACCGTTGCCTTCCTCTGCAGCCTGGAAGAAAACCTCAAAGTGAAACTTGAGTGGAGAGATGACGATCCAGATGTTGCCGGAGCCAGCTCCACCGATGCAACCACGCTTCAGTTTGTTGCCTTGTTCTAAGAAACACAACACAGGTAAGACCGGAGCATCCCTCAATGGGGGGATGCTCCTTTTCATAAGGGGAGAATTTATAATTCTCCCCTTATGAAAATTACAATCAGTCTTTAGATAAAGCTCAAAGAAGAGCAACAATTTAGCTCAATGGGGAGTGTTCATTACGATGTTTAACACGATTAAAGGAGTAATAAATGAAAAAGAGCCTATTTTTCAGTGTCCTTGCCCTCCCCATTCTGTCGGTGTTTACCTTCATCACACCGACAACCGCATATGCGGCGGGAGTATCGCAGGGTCTTTTTACCGCAAATAACACTTGGATGCTGGTGGCGACCTTTCTGGTCTTCATCATGCACTTGGGTTTTGCCTCACTCGAATCCGGTCTCACACGCGCAAAAAATACCACCAATATCTTGTTTAAAAATACCGCCATCGTTGCCATTGGTCTTTTGACCTATGCGCTTTGTGGTTTTAACTTGATGTACCCGGGAGACTTCAACGGCTGGATCGGCTTTGCCGGTGTGGGTTTAAGCCTGCCTGCGGGTGATGCCGGGCTCATCGGCTATGCAGATGGGGCCTACACCTATTACACTGACTTTATCTTTCAAGCCATGTTTGCTGCAACGGCTGCAACCATTGTTTCCGGTGCCGTCGCAGAACGGGTGAAACTCAGTTCTTTTCTGATTTTCTCAGCAATTTTTGTCGCCATTATTTATCCCATAGTCGGTTCCTGGAAATGGGGCGGCGGCTGGTTAGATGCAATGGGGTTTTATGACTTTGCAGGCTCAACCCTGGTTCACGGCGTTGGCGGTTGGGGCGCTTTGGCCTGTGTTTTGATTTTGGGGCCACGTCTCGGAAAATATGTGAACGGACAAGTCAGACCCATTTTGGGTCACAGTATGCCCTTGGCGACTCTGGGCATGTTTCTACTCTGGTTGGGCTGGTTTGGCTTTAATGGCGGTTCCGTGCTTTCGGCCGATCCCGGTTTGGTCTCGCTTGTTTTTGTGACGACTTCTCTTGCAGCCGCTGCAGGGATACTGAGTTCAATGGTTACGTCCTGGATGGTGCAAAAGAAACCGGACCTCTCCATGATTTTAAATGGCAGCCTTGCCGGACTCGTGGGTATTACCGCCGGTGCCGATACCGTAACCGTTATGGGTGCAATCCTCATTGGTTTGGTCGCAGGGGTTATCGTCGTTTTTTCGGTCATGTTTTTTGATCGTGTCAAGATTGATGATCCGGTCGGTGCACTTTCCGTCCACTTGGTTTGTGGTATTTGGGGTACCTTGGCTGTCGGTATTTTCAGCACCAATCCCGATCATAAACTCTGGGTACAACTCGTGGGCGTTGTCGCTTACGGCGCAGTAACCTTTGCCGCAGCCTTTGGTCTTTTCTTTGCGCTTAAAGGGATTATGGGTGTGCGTGTCACAGAGCAGGAAGAGATGGAAGGCCTGGATATGCATGAACATGGTGTCGCGGCGTATAATGGTTTTCAGATCAACAATCAATAAGACGTCTGATCCGTCTTTTGAAAACCGATTGCTGTGAAAGGAGCAGATGATGAAAAAAGTAGAAGCAATTATCAAACCCTTTAAACTGGAAGAGGTCAAAAAAGCCCTCTCTGAAATTGGCATCGTGGGCATGACCATTAGCGAAGTCAAAGGGTTTGGGCGTCAAAAAGGCCACAAAGAACACTACAGAGGTGCAGAATACGCCATTGAATTTGTACCCAAAATCAAACTGGATATTGCGGTCAACGACACAGAAGTGGAAAAGGTCGTTGAAGCCGTCATGAATTCCGCACGGACGGGATCCATCGGAGACGGCAAGATTTTTGTCACCTCCCTCAGCGAAGTCATTCGTATCCGGACAGGAGAAATGGGAGAAAGCGCCCTGTAATATTGAGTCGCGCAAATCTTTCAAAAGTAAAAAGGCGGATTGAAATTACTCAATCCGCCTTTTTTTGTCTTGCCCTCGTCTTACCCTGCGTTAAAAAAGGTCTTTTTAATTTACAGGAGGCTTTTTTATATTTAAATAATGATGCCACAAAATACGTGCGGCAACAGATTGATAGGGCCGCCACGCTTCTGCCATTTCAGAAAGTCTTTGCTGTGAAGGCCGGGCGGATAAATCTTTGATGCGACGCGCCGCTTCGGCAAGCGCAATATCTCCTGAGGGCCAAATATCAGGCCGCAATAAGGCCATAAGCAAATAAATCCGCGCCGTCCAAGGGCCAATGCCTTTTATTTTCATGAGTGCAGTGCTGACCTCTGCATCACCCATCTCATTGAGGCGATCTACAGAAAGCAGATCGCTACAAATGGCTTCGGACAAATAAAGGCAATAGCTAGCTTTCTGTCGTGTAAGGCCGAGTTTTTTTAAGTGTAACTCACCACATTTTATAAATTGAGCCGGTGTGAAGGGAGTGATTTCAAGATTCAAGCGGGAAAATGTCGCGGCAGCCGATGCCAAGGAGACCTGCTGTTCAAGAATAATCTGGATCAGGGTCGCAAAACCCTGCGGTCGATCCCAAAGTGGTGGCACACCATAAAGCGCAACACTTCGACCCAGACCTGAGTCCTCTGAGGCTAAATACGCCGTCGCGCTCAGCAATGTTGCCGGGGTCAAACAAAGACTCACCCCGGGGGCCACTCAAAAACCCTGCCCCCCATCAAATGCACATGCAGGTGAAAAACGGTTTGTCCGGCATCTTCACCCGAATTGATGACCGTTCTAAATCCACTTTCCAGCAGGCCATTTTCTTTCGCTAATTTTTGCACGACGACAAAAAGATGTGCCATCAGCTCTTCATCTCCTGATTGAAGATCTGCGAGCCGGGAAATGTGTCTTTTCGGAATGATCAACAGATGGGTCGGGGCTTGTGGCGAAATATCGGCAAACGCCAAAGCCCTATCATCCTCATAAACAATGAGGCTTGGAATTTTTTTTTGAATAATTTTACAAAAAAGGCAGGCGGCTTCAGGCTGTGCTTCCGTCATGATTTCGACTCCTATTGGGGTTTTGCCACATCTTCAAGTATTTTCAGTCCGTGCAGCCTTTTCTGCAAGACCCGAACAGGCTGTTCGACGTTTAAGCTCGGTCTCAATCGCCGAAAAAGGGATATCAAAATACCCCAGCGAAACCAGTAGGTGATACAAGAGGTCGGCACTTTCATGAATAATTTCTTTCCTCTCCCCATTTTTTGCAGCAATGAGTAATTCTCCGGACTCCTCTGCGACTTTTTTAAGAATACGGTCAATCCCCCCCTGCATCAAAAAGGAGGTATAGGATTTATTATCGGGGGTTTTCTTTCGTGCCATAATTGTTTCAGAGAGGGTCTCCAAGATCGGCCGTCGTTCGTCTCGGAGTTCAACATCGGAAGCAAATGGTTCCAGCTCGCCGCTCGGTGACAGACGGCGATAAAAACAATTTGCTGCACCCGTATGACAAGCAACACCCGTTTGGATGACTTCAACCAACAAGGTGTCTTCATCACAATCGACAAAAATATTTTTAATTTTTTGAATATGTCCAGAGGTCTCTCCTTTGTGCCAAAGGCAATTTCGAGAACGACTCCAGAAATGCGTTTCACCTGTTTCAAGACTGAGCCTTAAAGAATCCTCATTCATATAAGCCAACATCAGCACGGCCTTGCTATCGATATCCTGCACCACAGCAGGAATAAGCCCCTCCTTAAAGGGCAGGTTTGAGAGGTCAATTTTAATCATTTTTGTAAGGTACTCCAGATCAAAAAATGGCGAAAATTTAGAAAAAGAGCACTCAGTCTAAAACAATCGCAAATACAGCGCAAGCTTATAAACAGGGGAAATACTCCGCAAGTTTCCCCAATAAACATGTGCCCCTGGGCGCTCTCTCCTGAAAAATACAAACTTATTCTTGAATTCAAAAGCATAACTAGGGTATAAATTTTGATTGATTTTTATTTTCTCAAAACTAAAATTAAAGTAACGGTGTATTTTATCTTGTTCTGAGTGCAAAAGGTCTCAGTATTGGGTAAACATTGATAACAAGAAGGAGCTTGAATGAATAAGGAATTGGCGGCAAACTTGGATCCCAAAACAAAATCCGATGCCGAACGGCAACAGGTACTCGAACAACTCGTTTATAACCGGAAAAAACCGGATCCGGAAATATGGAAGACCATCATTCCCCTCATAGGCCAGGAACCTGTTGTTTGGATTCAAGGGCTAGAAATTCGCCTTTTAAAACGTCTTCCTTTTCAAGTCGACTTTATTCAATCGGCCTTTTCCCTTTTGGACGCCTCCCAGGCCAGCTTACGTCTTGAAGGGGCTGGATTGATTCGGGAAGTGCTTGACCGTCTGAAGTCGCAAAAAGACCATGAAGCCGTGAGTGCATTTGAATCAGGACTCTTAAAACCTTTGCTTTCTGCACTCGCCCGACAAGAAATTATTGCTCAGCAAAGTGTCTGGCTGGAGCTTTACCTTGCACTCTCAAACCTCAGCGCGGCACCCGCTGTCAGTGATGCAATGGTGAATTTATTACCCAAAGACTGCAATAAGTCCTTACATATTTTTGCACAATACGTACAGGGAAAACACTCAGAAAATTGTCTTGGGACCGTCTTGGCCGGCTGCACACAGACCTCCTCGGAAGACACCTTACAACACCTCGTGCGTGCCCTGGGTCTCAAAATTTCAAAAAAAGGGGCGATTACCGGTTATACCAGCACGGAACCCATCATCACAAGCTTGCTTGGTGCACTGAAAAGTAAGAGTGAAAACGTCCGACGGGAAGTTTGTTCTGTCTTCGCCTCCCGCGGAAAGGCCGCAGTCATAACAAAAACCCCTCTTCCACTGGAAGCCGAGGTTTGGAACGGTGTTTTTAACATTTACGCCCAGCGTCTTGCGTCTCCCGTGGCACGAGACAAAGATGAAGCAAATATGGCCATTGCCGCCTTGCCCATTACGAATGAGCGGCTCACCCGTCTTTTTGAGGTCATGCACAGCGTGACAGATGGCATGGATAAACAAAATGTTGTGGGTTTGATTGGCAGCTTCAAAATGGAGAGCTCCAGATCAGAGTTGCTGCGTTTACTCCGTGAAAATTTTGCGGGTCTTCGTTTAGAAGAGCAAAAAATTACAGTCAATTCCGTCTCAAAATATCTACCTGATGAAGAAATTGAAGTCGAGCTTGACAAGCTTATCTCGGGAAAAGGGCTTCATTCCGATGTTTTGTCTTCCCTGGGGGATAAGCTTTTTGCGCCCATCCCCAGCTTGAAAACACGACTCATGAAATGGCTGGGGCTGAATGAAAAAACAAAACGTCCGCTACTGGAGCAGTTTCAACTCCCCATGATGCATACGAAAATCCTTCAATCGGCCCGCCGTCTGAGTGATGACTCGGAAATTCTTGAAAAACTATTGATCCTTGAACCCTTACTCATGATGAACGACGCAAAAACCAAGTTGCACGAAATCCTAAAAGCCTTTCCGGGAGTCCGCAAATAATGAATGAGTTGGCACAAATTCTAATCGACAAAATTGACCCGCTGTCACAGGCAAAAATTGTTTTTGTCGGTTTTACACTGCCACAGTCTTTTGGCGGTGGTACGGAGCTCGAATTTGGCAATCCAGAACAAACAGCAGGACTGGGACTCAGCCCAGGGTCTTCAGGCATGGCAAAAGATTTTGTCAAAAACGCGATAGAGGATCTTTTTTCCGACGACTCCGAAATCGAACACAGTGAGTTTAGTCTCTCGGAAGAGGGCAGCACCATTACTGTTACTGCACTTGATTAACAAACTGTAAAATAAACATTTTATAAAAAAATGGCTCAGTTCACTGGGCCTTTTTTTATATCAAATGAAGGAGTTTCAATGAAAAGTTTGTGGTCTAATAAAGCAGCAAAAGACTTATCAAGTATTGATCTGGTGGTCTATACCTCACGCCTCATCGGCGCGAATACAAACCTTGTGCTTTGGGGTGGTGGAAATTCATCCATTAAAACAATAGGGTCCGATCATACGGGTAAAAAATGTGAAATTCTTTGGATCAAAGGCTCGGGCTCGGACATGCGCACAATTGCCCCCAAGAATTTCACCCCACTTCGTCTGCAAGACCTGCTGCCTCTACAACAGCGCGATGCCATGACAGATGAGGCCATGGTGGATTATCAAATGAAATCCATGCTCAATCCAAAAGCGCCCAAACCCTCAATTGAGACCTTGTTGCATGCTTTTTTGCCGCCCGCCCATATTTATCACACCCACGCGGATGCGATTTGCGCTTTAACCGATACGCCAAAAAGTAAAAAAATCATCCGGGAGGTTTTTGGCAAAACCGTTGCACTTGTCAGTTACACCCGTCCTGGATTTTTGCTCTCAAAACGTGTGGCGGAAGCTTATAAAAAAACCCCGAACATCACGGCCATCATCTTAGATAAACATGGCTTGATCACCTTCGGAAAAACGGCAAAGACCGCCTATGACATGACGATTAAAATGGTGAGTCAAGCAGAAGCTTACGCGGCTGAAAAACGTAAAGGTAAAACCCCCATGGGGCCACTTCAAATCAAGGGACTTCCAGTTAATAAACGGCGTGCACTTGCCGCTATGATTGCCCCCATTCTGCGCGGAGAAATCAGCCACAACAAACACGTCGTCCTCCGCTACGAAGATACACCCACCCTGCTTCAATTTATCGGATCAGAAAAAGCAAAAAAACTGACACAGATCGGGCCCTTCACCCCAGATCACCTCATGCACACCCGGCCTTGGCCGCTCTTTGTCGATGTAAAAGATCCTGCTGATTTGCAATCCCTTAAACAAGCACTACACAAAAGCCTCACAAGCTACCGCAAACGTGCCGTGGATTATTTTGAGCGATACAAGCCCGAAGGGGTCACGATCTTAGATGCCAACCCCCGTGTGATTTTAATACCGGGCATTGGCATGTTCAGCACCGGGAAAAATAGAGCTGCCGCAAACATTCCGCATGATTTGTATATGCACACTTATCCCGTCATTGAGGCCGCAACAGCCATAGACCGCTATCGCACCATTTCACTCAAAGAAACCTGTGATTTTGAATATTGGCCGATGGAGAATTTCAAGCTCACCTTGCTGCCCCCCGAAAAAACTTTTTCAAGAAAAATTGTTTTGATTACAGGTGCTGCAGGGGCCATTGGCTCAGCCATCGCAAGCGCATTTATCGAGGCAGGGGCCTGTGTTGTTTTAACTGATATTGATGAGAAAAAAACCTGCGCCCTGGCCGACAAACTGAACGAAGCGGTCGGGTCCCGCCAAGCCGTCGCTATCACGATGGACGTTTGCAGTGAACATGAGGTCAAACGGGGTTTTGAAGCAGCAGTCTTGGCCTTTGGAGGACTCGATATCTTTATCTCCAACGCAGGCATCGCACGACCTTCTTCTGTCGATAATTTAAGTCTAAGTGATTGGGAAGCTTCACTTTCTGTCAATGCTACCGGGCACTTGCTCACATCTCAGGCGGCCTTAAAAATTATGAAAGCACAAAAATTGGGTGGTTCAATCGTCGTTGTCACCACCAAAAATGTCTTGGCCCCCGGCAAAGATTTTGGAGCCTACTCTGCATCAAAAGCCGCTCAGACGCAACTGGCCCGGATTATGGCCATTGAAAATGCTTCTGTGGGTATCCGCGTCAACATGGTCACCCCGGATGGCATCTTTGAGGGGTCGGGGCTTTGGTCTCAGTCGGTTCGGGAAGAACGGGCAGAGGCCCACGGCATTGCCCTTGATGAAGTTGAGGATTTTTATGCAAAACGCAACCTCCTGCAAACCCCCATCTACGCACGTGATGTGGCCGAAGGCGTGCTTTTTCTGGCTTCTGAGCGCGCAGCAAAAACGACGGGGGCCATCTTGCCGATTGACGGGGGTCTGCGAGAAGCCTTTCCGCGTTAAAAACCCAAATGGATATGCGGATGCGTCCTGGGTCTACCCAAGAAATCTGTGACAAAAGAATCTGTGGGGTCGTCCTCGCCGGTGGAAAGTCCCGGCGCATGGGTGAAAATAAATCCCTCATTTCTTTTAGGGGGAAACCCCTGATCGAATACGCAACAGACGTGCTTTCCCAAATTTTTTCCGAAGTTGTCATCGTATGCGATGCGCAATCTCATGCTGAAAACCGTTTTGCGCACTTGCCATTTCCTATCCTTTGTGACCAGCGGGAAGCTTTAGGCCCCATCGCTGGTATTGAAACCGCTCTAAAAACCCTCCATGGAAAAGGGATTTTTGTGGTCGCAGCCGACATGCCTTTTATCAAGGACACAGTTATCAAGGAAATGTGTTTACACATCACAGACTACAACCTCGTTATTCCAAAACTTGGAGGGAGACTGCACCCCCTGCACGCCTTCTATTCCCCCCAATGTCTCAAGCCCATTACAACAGCCATTCACTCAAACCAGCTTGCCTTACATCTCTTAAGCCGCACAGTTCGCAGCTACTTTTTCCCAGAAAAATGTTTCCGAAAATTTGACCCAACACTTAAATCCGTTTTTAACATCAATACCCCCGAGGACTTAGCAAAAGCCTCTGCCCTCTTTTAAGAAGTCGAATCGCGAAAGAAGGTCTTTGAGCATTAGAAATGCTTGCGTAAAGAGCAAATACTAAGCGAATGCGCTTCACCTTTTGAGCCAAAAGGGACAGTGGCTTCATTTCAAAATTTAGGAAAACGGCTCAAAAACCTTGTTATTTCATCACGTATCGGCTATGATCCATGCCGTTGAGAGCCTTGTTCTTTCAAGATTTTTTGGGATAATTCAGCTTTTTGTGAGTTAAAATTATGCGAGCCAGTCAAAATACACAAGCTAAGGATTTTCATTCAGACATCCTTGATGGCATTTCCGAGCCTCTTATCGTTATCGATAAAAATTTCACGATTGATTATGTCAACCAAACAGCCTCAGCCGATACTCAAATAAACGCCTTGGGCAAAACGTGCTACAAAGTCTTTCACGAACGCGAAACCCCTTGTGAGCCCTGTCCCTGCATGGACGTTTTTAATCAGGGAAAACCCTTCCGCAAAATCAAAACCTTTGATCAGAATGGGCAAGTTACCTCAAAAGAGCTTTGCGCTTATCCCATTTTTGGGCAAAATGGCGAAATTTCTCATGCGATTGAAATTGTGCGAGATATTCTTCAAACACCAAAAAAAGAAACAGATATCTCCAATCGTACAGAGGGATTCCAGCTCAAAAAAAATGGTTTTCTCCCAGATCAAATTGAGGGAACCTCCTTCTGTGGCATGATTGGTCGTAGCAAAAAAATGCGTGCACTTTTTCAAATGATCCGACTGGTGGCCCCCAGCAGTGCCACAGTCTTGATCTATGGAGAAAGCGGGACAGGAAAAGAACGTGTCGCACAAGCCATCCATCAAATGAGTTCACGACGCCAACATCCCTTTGTCGCCATTGATTGTGGCGCACTGCCCGAAGCCCTGCTCGAAAGTGAGTTGTTCGGACATGTCAAAGGGGCCTTTACCGGAGCGATTTCGCATAAAAAAGGGCTCTTTGAAGAAGCCGAAGGTGGAACACTTTTTTTGGATGAAATCAGTGACACCAGTCTCGTATTTCAGTCCAAACTGCTCCGGGTCTTGCAGGAGGGGGAAGCGCGGCCTGTGGGAGGTAACCGTAGCATAAAAGTCAACGTGCGCATGATTGCTGCCACAAATCGCTCCCTAAAAGAGGGTATTGCAAAAAAAACCTTTAGAGAAGATCTCTATTATCGTCTAGCGGTCATGCCCATCATGATCCCACCCCTGCGCGGTCGCTTAGACGACATTCCACTCCTCGTCGAGTATTTCATTCAAAGATATACCCAGAAAAATGGCAAAGGGCTCATGCATCTTTCGAAAGAAGCCTCAGAAGTGCTACTAAGAATGCCCTGGAAGGGAAATGTTCGGGAGCTTGAAAATGTGATCGAACGCGGGGTGCTGGTTTCTCAAAAACAAGAGATCGCACTCGAATCCCTCTTGATTGAAGAAGAAGTCACCTCACTGGGCTACGCACCCTCCACCTCACTTTTTAGTGCCACGCAGGAAGTCATGTCTAAAGTGGAAAGAGAGCGCATCATCGAATCCCTGCAAGAATGTAAGGGCAACAAATCTAAAGCCGCACGCTTGCTGGGTATTTCACGTGCAAGCTTCTACAACAAACTAAAACGTTACGAAATTCCAGTCTCTCTTTAATCTCCCCGGACTTAATCAAAGCTTTCTTATCTGTGGTCTTTTATTTTGGGATCCACTAGAATGCCCTTGGTTTTACAGAAGCGTTTTTTGTTGGCTGAAGATGTCTTTTACAAGACGACACACACCACACATGATTCAAAATCGTTTGCAAATAAAAATGTGGCTTTTAAACGCAGGAATCCTCCTGATCGGGTTCTTTTTTACAAGCAGCCCGGGGTTTTTATTTGCCCAAAGCACAGAGGATTTCTCTCTACGTCCGATAGAACAATCCGATCAAAACAAACGCAAGTCTTTTCAAAACCCCTTTCTTCCTTCAAGTGCTCAGAATCTGGATACTTTGACCCCTGAAGAAATCAAACAAGGAAAAATACGTCTTCAGAAATTGCCCCGACAAAAAACAAAAGAACCCCAAAAACCCGATTTTCCAGAAAAACCAAGACGGGAAAACAGAAAGCTCCTGGAACTTAAGCTCCCCGAAACCCGTGCACTCGAACATCAATTGCAAAAAGATGAACACAAAATACAAGACCCGATAAAAGAGGCCCAGGAAACAAAACACGAGGAATCAGAGAAGCTCAAAACAGAACTTTCGCCCTTTGAAACCTACCTTGATGAGCAGACTGCTCCGATACATCCAGCGCTTGAAGCCTTTGGCTATGATTTGTTTCAGGATATTCCAGAACGTTTTGCCCCCCTTGAGGGTTTTCCGGTCAGCGCCGATTATCTCTTGGGGCCGGGAGATGAAATCCGAATCACTGTTTGGGGAAAAATTGACGGAGATTTTGCACGCACGCTTGATCGTGAAGGAAAAATAGTATTGCCTCAGCTTGGGGTTCTGCATCTGGCCGGACTCAGCTTCTCGGAGAGCAAAGACTTTATGCACAAAGCCTTTGCTCGTTTTTATAAAGCGACGGAAGTCAAAATAAACATCAGCATGGGACAACTCCGCAGCATGCAGATTTTTGTCGTTGGAAAGGCGAAACATCCCGGAAGCTACATGCTCTCTTCTTTTTCAACACTGGTGAACGCCCTTTTTGCCGCAGGAGGACCCAGTGCCATTGGCAGTATGCGGGATATCCAAATCAAGCGGGCCGGGAAAACCCTCAAACATTTTGACCTCTATGATTTGCTCCTAAGCGGGGAAAAGTCTGGAGATCTTCGTCTTCAGAGGGGAGATGTCATCTTTATCCCGACAGTCGGTCCACGTGTTGGTATCTCAGGTAATGTTGTCGCCCCAGCGCTTTATGAACTTAAAGGGCCAACTCCTTTAAATCACTTGATTGCCATGGCAGGTGGCATTCGTGCAGACGGTGATTCACAACGTGTGCAAGTGGAGCGTACATTTAAAGGAAATTCAAAGATCGTGCTGGATGTTGATCTGACAACCCTGGGCATCCAGGATCCGGTTTTACTGAAAGACGGGGATCGTGTACGGGTTTTCTCAATTGATGAACGCATAAAAAATGCCATCACTGTCAAAGGTAATGTGGCACGCCCAGGGATCTTTGAATGGTTTCCCGGCATGCGTGTGAGGGATCTTTTTCAAGGCGCCGAAGATTTTTTACCCGAAACCTTCATGGACTATGCCTTGATCGAACGTCTTGTCCCGCCAGATGATCACAAGACCTACCTTTCGGTCGCCCTCAAAAAAGCACTTTTTGAAGATGATGCACAAGAAAACGTTCTATTGCATCCGAAAGATAAGGTGGTGGTCTTTCAGCGTTGGGACTTAATGGAAAAACCCAAGATCTCTTTAAGCGGTGCAGTTAATCGCCCTGGCGACTACGAATATCGACCCAAGATGCGGCTTTCAGATCTCCTTAAGCTGGCTGGCGGTCTTGAAAGACCCGCCCACCCCGACTCCTATTTGACCGAAGGCATTATTATCAGAAAGATGTCCCCTGACTTTCAGGAAGAAAAAATTGCATTTGATTTCAAAAAAGCCATCATTGAAGAAAATAAGGATGCAGATCTAACTTTGTATGCACACGATGAGGTCTACATTTTTGACCAATGGGCGATTTCTCAGGAAAAAACCGTGCGCATCGTCGGTGCAGTCAATGCACCGGGTATTTATGCTTGGGCAAAAGGAATGCAGATTCGTGATCTGCTGCAGCTTTCTGGCGGCCCCTTATATTATGCATTTCTGGACAGTGCCGAACTCACACGCCTTACCCCCCACGCAGAAGGGCCTAAAATAGAACGCATGCATATCGACATGAAAAAGGTCATCGCAGGGGATGAGGTTGAAAATATTGTTTTGCAAGGAGATGACTATCTTTCCATTCGTGCAGTCCCCGAATGGGAACGCTACCGAACCGTGCAAGTTAAAGGAGAAGTCCGTTTTCCAGGGACCTATACGACACAAAAAGGCGAG
>JAADHI010000018.1 GCA_013151935.1 Candidatus Manganitrophaceae bacterium | reverse complement strand
AGATCGAAAAAAGCATCGCCTATTTTGAAAAAGCCATGCGTTTGACCCCGGAACACCCAAAAACCTATTTACTGCTCGCTTTCGCTTATTTACTGGACGGCAACAGTTTTATGGCACGCGGCATCATTCAAGGGAAATATCAACCCAAGTTTGGAAATGATCACAGTGCGGCCTTGGTTTTGGCCATGACGCAGGCGATTGAAGGCAAACAAGAAAAGACACACTTGGCCTTTGAGCAACTCATACAAGAGATGCAAAACCACCCTAAAAACAGGGTTTTTCCCGCTGATATTTTTATTTACACAGCCCATTACAATGCTGCGGCCCATCTTACCTTTATGGGACAAGGTGAAAAAGCAGCACACACATGGAAATATCTTGCACAAGAAAGCAAAAAAAATGGAAACAGCTATTTATTTCGCCTCGCCCTGAGTCAGCTTTCAAAACACACACAATCGCTCGCCCCTTTAAAAACAGCCGCGACAATTTCGGGTTTGCGTTTGGGAGATCCATTTCCAGAATCCTTCAAGCCTCTTTCAGCAAAACAACAAAACCCTCTTTGGATTGAAGGAGAGCAATTTCAAGTCCTGCGTTTGGAAAACGGCAGTCGCTATCTGCTCGACAGCCATCAAAAAATCGTCAATGCCTGGCAGGCTGCGGGCGAGGGACATTTGAATCATAAAATTGCCTTGGGAGATACAGCAGATCGGCCACTGAAGACCCTCGGGATTCCAAACCGACGGCTGCACTTTATTTCAGGAGATTATTTGGCTTACGATGATTATGGCCTCGCGATTCATATCGTTTATAATAAAGTCGCGGGATGGTTTTTGTATTAAAGCGAGTCAAATAATGTGAATCAAGATCATATAGCCTTAGCAGAACGTGCGGCCAATGGCGATGCAGACGCACGACTGACCGTGAATCAAATGGCGCACCCCATGATTCGCTATCAAACCCAGTCTTTTTGCAAACGCTTTTGCAAAGAAAACCGTGCTCTTTTTATCTGTACACTGGATGATGCTTGGGCTTCAGCTTCAAAAGGAACAGACCTCTGTGAATGGGGCAATGGCAGTTACGGCTGGATGCTGGATGACCTTACAAAACCTCAGCGTCTCCACCGTTTTGAAGGTCGCGAAGGCGCAGGGTTAAATCACTATTTTTATGCCATCGCCAATTCCCAACCTTTTTATGAACGCTGGAAAGATTGGCGTTTTGGTCGCAAAGTTCATGTACCGACCTATATTCAGACTTTAAACCCAAAAGCGGCTCAACTCTTTTTAGCATTGCGCGCCAGCGATCCTTTGCCCCTCATCGCACAAAAAATAGGAGAAAGCCTCGAAAAAACAGAAAAACTGTGTCATCAAATGATTGCCCTGCTCACACAAAAAAATCGTCTGCACCTCTTAAATCCCGAAAAAACCATCTCACTCACAACAGAGGAATGCAAACAAGAGGGATCTGAAGATGATACCGCCCAGGAAAAAGATCTGCCTTTTTTTGACGAAAGTCCTGAAAGCCGTGAGGAGAAACAAAAGATTAGAAAAGCGTGGACACGACTCACCACACTTGAACAATATATCTTAGAAGCCCTCTTAATTGAAGAACAGGACGCAAGTGATATCCTCGCAGCTTTAAAAAAGCTGAAGATTACGATTAAAAAAGGCGTCTCCCCTGAAGATACAAACCGACAGCAATTGTATTATTTTAAACGAAAAAGTCTTGCAAAATTGGCGAATTTGATGGAAAAAGTCTGAAAAGCGTGAAGAGCATGAAGGGCGAAATCCCCCTTAGTCCCCCTTTGACAAAGGGGGAAACGAAAACAAGACTCCCCACTTTGAAAAAGGGGGGCCGGGGGGGATTTGTTTTAAATTTCAAATCGGACAAAAGTTAGGGTCTCTTTTGAATTAAGACAAAAACAGTACTGAGGGAAAACAGATGGGGACAATAGAACATCCAGAAGATGAAACACTGATCGCATTTTTTGAAAACCCGAGCGCACACGGATTCAAAGACCTCTCTCTCCATTTGGCCGCCTGCCAAAGCTGCCGCAATCAGATGAGTGCGCTTTCAAAATTAAAAGAAACCCTGTCGGAAATCGCCACGACATCCGGAATGGATCATTCTGATGCAACAATGGACACAGATGATGTCTTCACAAAAAATCAAACGCATGCACAAAATTTAAAAGCCGCCTTGCATTTTGAAAGCCATCGCGCCGCAATGGATCGAAGCTTGAGTGAATACACAGAAATACCTGAGAAACAACAAGAAACAGTCAAACAAGACGCCTCAAAAAAACCAGGCTTCGCTGGGCTTATTCGGAAATGCCTCAGACTGCGCACCCCTTTTTGGCTCACCGCACCTGCCGCAGGATTTGCCGCCATTATTTTTATTTTTCTGTTCTCCCCTGCCTTTTCACCCGAAGTGGAACGACTCAGCATCGCCGCATATCAAGACAACGCTGTGATTGAATTTCAAAGTAAAACCGCACGCCCCGGCATTGGTTTTTTTAACAATGCGCGAACAAACGAAAAAAGCTTTGAAAACATCAATATTTCACTGATAAAAAATACAGACATTGCACTTTCTTGGCCGCCAGTGGAAAATGCCATCGACTATACGCTAACGCTCAAAATGATTCAGGGGGGTGAAAAAAAAGGGGTCAATAAAATCACGACAAACGAAACACATGCTGTTTTTCAAAAAAACGCTTTGAAAAAAAATACCCGCTATGAATGGCGACTGAGTGGGCAAACCCGGGATGACCTTATTTTTCAGGCATCCGGTGGTTTTGTCATCACACAAACAAAACACTGAGGTTCCCATGAAACACCCATTTTTTGTCATCAAAATAGGCTTTTTTCTCGTCTTGGCCTCTTTCTTTTTTAATGCCAGCGCATTTTCTGCGCAATCACGCGGCATCACGCTTGAAAAAACGGACAGGGCAAATCAAAATAGGATCAATCCGGCACGTCACGGTGTCTATCGTGCCCTGATTATCGGAAACAACGACTACAAAAACGGGAAAACCCCTTGGCCGAAATTAGAAACCGCACTCAGCGGGGCACACGCCGTCAAAAAGATCTTGCAGACAAACTACGGTTTTAGTGACGTGCAACTTCTGGAAAATGCCACACGCCGGGATGTCTTAATCGCCTTGCAAGAACTTTCTCGACGTGTGCTCGCAAATGACAATGTGCTTGTTTATTATGCGGGCCACGGTTATTTAGACACAGAAACAAACAAGGGCTACTGGGTCCCTGTCGATGCCAAAGGCACAGACCAAACCACTTTTTTAAGAAACTCCACCATCCGGGACGAATTAACGATTATTGCTTCTCGTGCCCGACACACCTTGCTGATTTCAGACTCCTGCTTTAGCGGGACCTTACTCAGAAGCGGCAGTCGCGGCATTGCGGCAGATTCCGGGACGGAAAGGTATTATAAAAAAGTCGCCAATAAAAAGAGTGTGCAAATCATGTCTGCCGGGGGGGTCGAATTTGTGGATGATAATTACAATCGCTCCGGCCATTCGCCTTTCACCTATTTTTTACTCAATGAACTGAAAACAAATAATCGCCCCCTACTGACCTTGAGCGAACTTTCGAGCAATGTCGAAAAAGCCGTGGCCAACAATGTCGAACAAGTCCCGGAGAGCGGTGTCCTGCAAGGGGCCGGAGACGAACTGGGTGAATTTATTTTTATCAAAGTCGATGTGACCGTTGAAGGAATTCCCAAAGAAAATATAAAAGTTGATGTACATATCATTCCAAAAAAAACCGCACCCGAAAAAAAAGAAATGATCGAACCCTCAGCAACACACCCAGAAAAAGAGACAGAGCAACAAGATAAAAACCACAGGCGACTTGCGCCTTTACCCACTTTTTAATCACGGTGAATATGAAAAATAGAGCAATAATATTAACTGCAATTCTCTTTATTTCCCTCGTTGGTATTCCTTCGACTTATGCGCAAAAGGATCGTGGCATCAGTATCGGCCTTAAAGTGATCGGTGAAAATCGGAAAGGGGAAACCCAAAACAGTGGCAGAACATTTGACTCAACGGACGGCGGACAATTTGGATTTAATCTCAACTTTCGCAAACACCGTGCCTATCTGGGCGCAAGCTTTCAGGGTGGAAAATACAAATTTGAGAATTCCGGCCCAGATATCGTCACCACAATCGGGGCACTGCCTTTTTCAAATGGCATGATCAAATATCGTGAAGTGAATCTCATCGCGGGTTATTTTTTCTGGGAACATGTCTCCCTCTTTGTCGGCGTTAAGAGCATTGAAGATGAATGGGAAAATGTCAATTTCAAACAAAGTTTTACGGGTATCGGCGGCGGGGTCTCTGGTATTTGGCCCATCAATGCCCGTTGGGATTTTTATGGTTCAGCGGCATTTATTCCTGAGGGTGAGGTCAAAACAAATAAGGCAAAATCAGGTGATGGCAAAAGCACAACCCTGGAATTCGGCACGGTCTACCGTCTCAGTGAGCGGGATCGTTTTACGCTCGGATTAAAATTTTCTACCGTTGTGTATGCGTTTGATTCAGGCGATGAACAGGAGATGAAAACGAATGGCCTTTTTATCGGCTACAGCCATTATTTCCCGTTTTAGGATTTTCTAGCGTGTCGATCAAAGAAGATATCTGCGCTCTCTTTTTGTGCTGCGCGCTGGTTTTTAGCGGATGTACACGCTTCAATCCAGAAACAAAAATGGGCAATGTTCAGAGCACAGCACTCGAAAAGATTGGCCTTGAAATAACGAGCCACCTCGGAGATCATCAAACATTTCTTTCAGGAGACACCCTTTCTTTTTTCATCAATCTGGAACGGGAGGCCTATTTATTGGTCATCTACGAAGATGCAGCGGGACATCTGACACAAATCATTCCCAATGCAATCAATAAAAACGGCTACTCTCTATCGGGCCTGTTCATGCCACTGCCCGAAGAAAATGCCCCCTATCGATTTAAAGTGCAAGCCCCTTTTGGGCAAGAAAAAGTCTGGGTTTTTGCAGCGGACCGAGCATTTCAAAAATTAGAAGGCGAGGAATTAGCCAATGGATTGCTCGCACTCAAAAAAGATCTTTCTGTCATCATCAAAAAAATCCGCACAAAAAAAATGACCGCTTTTGGTGAAGCAACACTCACGTTTCAAACTCAAGCCAAAAACACAATTTGAGTCGATTCAAATCGACGGCCTCCCCCTCGTTATCACCTGTCGTTTCGAGCGAAGGGAGAAATATTGCAGGCGTGCATGCGCTGTTTAAGATTTCTCAGTCACTTTGTTTCTTCGAAATGACAAATCGAAAAATGAACCTTACACAATAAGAAAAACCGCTATTTCTTTTTCAAGCCTGCTTTTGCCAGCGCGGCCGCCATTGCATTTTGCAGGGAAGGCTGGGATCTATTTTGTGGTGTTTTTTTCTGTGGGGCTTTGGGGTATTTTTGTTCTCTTTTTTGCTCTGCTTTCTTTTCTGGCTTTTTTTCTGGTTTGTCTGAGGGCGCATTTTCCGTGCGCATCGTGAGTGCGATGCGTTTGCGTTCAAGATCCACCGATTGCACTTTGACCTTGACGATGTCTCCCGCTTTCACCACCTTATGTGGATCAGAAACATAGCGGTCTGCCAATTGTGAAATATGCACCAAACCATCCTGATGCACACCGATATCCACAAAGGCCCCAAAATTTGTGACATTGCTCACCACACCTTCGAGTTGCATATCTGCTTTTAGGTCAGACATTTTTTCAATCCCGATTTTAAATTGTGGCATTTTAAATTCAGGCCGCGGATCCCGTCCCGGCTTTTCCAATTCCAAAAGGATGTCACATACCGTCGGTTCACCAAACTGTGCATCAATATAGTGTTTGGCCTGCAAAGACCGCAAAAAAGGTGCATCCCCGATGAGGCGATCTATTTCCCGTTCATTTTTTTCCGCGATGCGCTCCACAACAGAATAAGCTTCGGGATGAACGGTAGAGGCATCTAGTTTATTTTCCCCATTCATAACCCGTAAAAAACCCGCGCACTGCTCAAAACATTTTGGCCCGAGACGGGGGACTTTCATGAGTTTCTTTCGATTTTTATAAGGGCCATTTTCATCTCTGAAGGCCACAATATTTTGGGCCAGAACGGGACTCAAACCCGATACAAAACTTAAAAGTGGTGCGGAGGCCGTATTGAGATCAACCCCCACGGCATTCACACCGTCTTCGACCACATGCGCCAAGGACTGAGACAAACGCACTTGATTAACATCATGCTGATATTGGCCGACGCCGATGGCTTTGGCGTCGATCTTAACCAATTCCGCCAAGGGATCCTGAAGACGACGCGCAATAGAAACCGCGCCACGCAGCGAGACATCCAAATCAGGAAATTCCCGTGACGCAAATGCTGAGGCCGAATAAACAGAAGCCCCCGCTTCGGAAACAATCATTTTTTTCAGGTGCAATTCAGGATGACGCTGTATGAGATCTGCCACCAATTGATCGGTCTCTCGTGAGGCCGTACCATTGCCGATACTGATCAATTCAACACCGTATTTTGCGCAAAGTTTTGACAACGTATGGATGGATTGATCCCATTCATTTCTAGGCGCGTGGGCATAAAGGGTTGCCGTATCCAAGAGCTTCCCCGTGCCGTCGATCACGGCGACCTTAATCCCTGTCCGAATCCCCGGGTCAAGACCCATCGTTACGCGTGGGCCAGCGGGTGCCGCCAAAAGTAAGTCATACAGATTGCGCGCAAAAACCTTGATGGCCGTCTCTTCTGATCGTTCTCGAATTTGCCGTTTCATCTCTAAGTCCAAATGCAGCGATAACTTCACCCGCCAGGTCCAACGCACGACCTCCCACAGCCAGGCATCCGCTGGGCGTCCTTCGGATTTAATCTCAAAATGGCTGGCAATCATGCACTCGGCTTTTGAAGGATCTTGATTCTTTTTTTCCGGGCTTCCCGCTTGCTCGAAAACAATACTCAGACGGAGGATTTCTTGTTTCTGACCGCGAAATAAAGCCAAGGCACGATGCGAAGGAATTGTTTTAAGGGCTTCGCTAAAATCAAAATAGTCTGAAAATTTGGCCCCCTCGCGCGCCTTATCCTTAATCACCTGCGACTGAATCTTGCCATTGTTTTGTGTGTATTCCCGTAAGGCCGCAAGCAAAGTCGCATCTTCCGCAAAATACTCCATCAAAATATGCCGTGCGCCCAATAAAGCGGCTTCGGTATCTGTAATGCCTTTTTCGGGATTGAGATAGTCCGCTGCAGTGCTCTCAGGCACCAAAGTCGGGGTCTCAAATAAAGCAAAAGCCAAAACATCAAGCCCGGCCTCGCGTGCAATCTGTCCCTTTGTACGACGTTTTTTTACAAAAGGGCGATAGAGATCTTCTAGTCTTGTTTTGGTCTCTGCGGACAGAATGTCAGTTTTCAAAGCGTCACTGAGATTTCCTGTTTCATTGATATTTGTGAGCACAACCTCTCG
>JAADHI010000149.1 GCA_013151935.1 Candidatus Manganitrophaceae bacterium | reverse complement strand
GCCAGGGCGTGTCTTCAGAGCGCTGTGCAGGAGGTTCGGGCAGTAATTCAATCTGATGGATCTCTTTTGCGCCTTGACGATGACTGGTACCGAGGCAGTCGGCCCCGGTATCCCCGCCGCCTAAGATGACGACACGTTTATCTTTTGCGCTGATGGCAAGGGCTGAATTAATGGTGTCTCCGGCATTACGTTTGTTTTGTTGGGTGAGAAAATCCATGGCGAGGTGGATGCCTTTGAGATCCCGACCAGGCACATTCAGATCACGTGCAACACTGGCTCCGGTCGTGAGACAAATGGCGTCAAAACCTTTTTTTAGGGTTTCTAGACTTAGATTCTCTCCGACGTGAACATTTGTTTTGAAGACGACGCCTTCTGCCGTCATTTGTTTTAGGCGGCGCTCAACAAGCACCCATTTTTCCATTTTAAAATCAGGAATTCCATAGCGCAATAAACCGCCGATACGTCCATCTTTTTCAAAAACGGTGACGCTGTGTCCGTTGCGACGCAGTTGTTGGGCGGCGGCCAAACCTGCGGGGCCGGAGCCGATCACCGCGATTTTCTTCCCGGTTTCTCGGGTGGGGATAATGGGGGCAACCCAGCCCTCTGAAAAACCACGGTCGATGATATTCCACTCGGTCACACGAATGGCAACGGGTTCATCAATAATCCCTAATACACAGGCCCCTTCGCAGGGGGCAGGGCAGAGTCGCCCGGTGAATTCGGGGAAATTATTGGTGCTGTGCAAGGCTTTTAAGGCATCTTTCCAGCGCCCTCGTGCGACGAGATCATTCCATTCTGGAATCATATTTTGTACGGGACAGCCTGACCAGCCCTGACAAAAAGGGACACCACAGTCCATACAACGTGCGCCCTGTTGTTTGAGTACTTCTTCCTGCATGGGTTTGTAGATTTCATTCCAGTCCTGAATGCGCTCTGAGGCAGAACGTCGTGAGGGCCCGCTACGGCTTATTTTTAGAAATCCCTTGGGGTCACCCATGAAGTGCTTCCTCCTTTGCCTTTCTTGCTTTTCTAATTTCAAGAACCTTTTTATATTCTGAAGAAATAACCTTTACAAAAAGAGGCCGCATTTTTTCCCATTGTTCTAAAATTTGTGTGGCTTTTTTGCTCCTGGTATAAAGTTCGTGTTTTTTAATGAGGCCTTTAAGTTGGACTTCGTCTTCGTGCAGGGAGACAGGTTCTAGTTCAACCAGACTTAAGTTGCACTGACGTGCAAAAGTGCCTGCTTCATCAAGCACATAGGCGAGTCCACCGCTCATGCCCGCCGCAAAATTACGACCTGTAAGCCCAAGTACGACGATGATGCCACCCGTCATGTATTCACAGCCGTGGTCTCCAACACCTTCGACGACGGCGATTGCCCCGCTGTTTCGGACGGCAAAACGTTCTCCAGCGAGACCGTAAAAATAGGCTTCTCCTCCTGTTGCACCGTAGAGGGAGGTGTTGCCGATTAAGATGGTTTCTTCTGGCACAAAAAGCGATTTTTTGGGTGGGTAGATGATGATTTTTCCACCGGAAAGTCCTTTTCCGGTATAGTCGTTGGCATCGCCCTCCAAGCAGAGTGTGAGTCCTTTTGCGCAGAAGGCACCAAAACTTTGACCCGATGTGCCGCTAAAATCAAAACGAATGCTGTCTTCTGGCAGTCCGGCTGAGCCAAAACGTTGTGCAATTTCTCCTGAAAGCATTGCTCCGACCGTCCGATTGACATTTCGAATGGGCAGCTTTTCATAGATTTGTTTTCCCTCATCAAGCGCGGGTTTTGCTTTTTCGATGAGGAGGTGATCGAGTGCGTCTTCGAGTCCGTGGGCCTGTTGGATGACACAATGACGCGGAATTTCTGCGCTGACTTCCGGCTGGTGCAGCAAGGCGGAAAGATCAAGTCCTTTTGCTTTCCAATGGTCGATGGCTTTTTGATAACGCAATCTTTCTGTTGCGCCGATCATGTCGTTCATTTTTCTAAATCCAAGCTGGGCCATAATATTCCGCACATCTTCTGCGAGAAAATAAAAGTAGTTTACGACGTGTTCTGGATCGCCGCGATATTTTTTGCGAAGCTCAGGATCTTGTGTGGCGATGCCAACGGGACAGGTATTTAAATGGCATTTTCGCATCATGATACAGCCTTCGACAATCAAGGGGGCAGTCGAAAAACCAAATTCTTCTGCACCCAAGAGGGCTGCCACGATGACATCACGTCCGGTTTTGAGTTGTCCGTCGGTTTGAATCCGTGTGCGTCCGCGCAAATCGTTGAGTACTAAGGTTTGCTGTGTTTCGGCGAGCCCCAATTCCCAAGGCAATCCTGCATATTTGAGTGAAGAGAGGGGAGATGCTCCGGTGCCACCGCCTCCACCCGCAATGACGATGAGGTCGGCGTGTGCTTTGGAAACCCCTGCGGCCACCGTGCCGACACCGACTTCGGAGACAAGTTTGACGGAAATTGCGGCTTTTGGATTTACATTTTTGAGGTCAAAGATGAGTTGCGCCAGGTCTTCGATGGAATAGATATCGTGATGTGGGGGGGGGGAGATGAGTGTGACCCCCGGTGTCGAAAAACGCAATTTTGCGATGACTTCGTCGATTTTATGACCTGGAAGTTGTCCGCCTTCGCCGGGTTTTGCGCCTTGCGCCATTTTGATTTGTATTTCTTCGGCATGGCTCAAGTAGTTGGTCGTAACACCAAAACGGCCGGAGGCGACTTGTTTGATTTTGCTATTACGTTCGGTGTCAAAACGGTCTTCGTGTTCTCCGCCTTCACCGGTATTGCTGCGTCCGCCAATGCGGTTCATAGCAATGGCAAGGGTCTCATGAGACTCTTTACTAATCGCCCCATAGGACATTGCCCCGGTTGTAAAGCGTTTCATGATTTCAGAAGCAGGTTCAACCTCTTCAATCGGGATGGCCTCGGCTTCGGTGAAATCAAGCAGTCCTCGGATGGTGGCACGGTGCTTTGATTCGTCATTGGAAAGACGGGCAAATTCCTGATAGGTTTCAAAATTATTTTCTTTTGTGGCGTGTTGAAGGGTGGCAATGGTTTCTGGGTTCCAATTGTGGTGTTCTTCTTGAATCCGGTAATGGTATTCCCCACCAAAATTAAGTGCGCGTACGGGATGAATGGTGTGATAAGCCACAGTGTGGCGTTGCAGGACTTCTTCGGCAATGGTGTCGATGCCGATGCCGCCGATTCGAGAAGGGGTGCCCGTAAAATAGCGCTCGATGGTTTTATCGTTGAGTCCGATGGCTTCATATATTTGTGCGCCACAATAGCTTTGCACGGTTGAAATCCCCATTTTTGAAAAGATTTTCAATAAGCCTTTGTTGACGGCTTTGATGTATTTTATTTCAGCAGTGGCCTCGTCGATGGTTTCTGGAAAATAGGCTTCACGGGCCATGTCGGTCAGGGTTTCGAAGGCCAGATAAGGATTCACACTGCCTGCCCCATAACCGATCAATTGTGCAAAATGGGATACTTCTCGTGCCTCGCCCGTTTCTACAATGAGACCGATTTCGGTACGCAGTGATTCTCGGATCAAATGGTGATGGAGGGCAGAAACAGCCAATAAAGAGGGAATCGGCGCCCATTCGGCATTGACGCCACGGTCACTGAGCACAATAAATTTATACCCTGCGGCAATGGCCTTGTTTGCTTCTTTGCAAATACCGTCCACGGCGACGGCCATTTCTTTTGGCCCGAAGGCGGCGCGAAAAAGCATTTTGAGGGTAATCGGTTTAAAGTTTTTATCTGAGATTTGCTGGATTTTTTCAAGATCGGCATTGGTAAGAACAGGTTGTTGTATTTTAATACGGCGTGCGTGTTGCGGGGTTTCAGTCAATAAGTTTGCTTTTGGCCCGATGGTGGTAATTAAGGACATGACCAAGTGTTCTCGAATGGGATCAATCGGGGGGTTGGTCACTTGGGCGAAGAGTTGCTTGAAATATTTAAAAAGTAATTGCGGACGCTCAGATAAGACGGCCAAGGGCGTATCGTGTCCCATGGAACCGATGGCTTCTTCTCCATTAACAGCCATCGGTGTGAGTAGCATTTTTAAGTCTTCAATGGTATATCCAAAAGTTTGCTGACGCTGCCGCAGGGTGGCGTGGTTGGGTTGGTGTAGGTTTAAAGGTTCAGGCAATTCATTGATGCTGATACGGTATCTTGAAACCCATTCACGATACGGTTGTTGTGAGGAAATCTTAGCCTTGATTTCATCGTCATCAATAATACGACCTTGTTCCATATCGATCAAAAACATTTTTCCGGGTTGCAGACGTCCTTTTGTTCGGACTTCTTCTGGCGCAAATTCCAGGACCCCTGTTTCTGAGGCGAGCACAACCAAGTCGTCTTGTGTGACGAGATAACGCGCAGGCCGTAGCCCATTTCGATCTAAAGTCGCCCCGATCATTTTGCCATCGGTAAACGCGATGGCAGCGGGCCCGTCCCAAGGTTCCATCATTGAGGCATGGTATTCATAAAACCCGCGTCGATCCAGGTCCATGTGCGGGTTTCCGGCCCAGGCTTCGGGGATGAGCATCATCATGGCATGCGGCAGGGAACGTCCACCCATGACCAAAAATTCCAAGGCGTTATCAAAACAAGCGGAGTCGCTTTGCCCTTCCTCAATAATGGGGAATAGCTTTTCAAGATCGTCTTTAAAAAGTGTGGATGACAAACGGCCCTGCCGCGCGCGCATCCAATTCACGTTCCCTTTTAGGGTATTGATTTCCCCATTGTGACAGGTAAAACGAAAGGGGTGGGCAAGTGGCCAGCTTGGAAAGGTATTGGTTGAAAAGCGGGAATGGACGAGAGCCATGGCGCTTTGGGTTTCGGGATCACATAGGTCTGGAAAAAATTTGGGGAGTTGATCAGGCAGAAGTAAGCCTTTATACAAAATGGTGTTACAGGAAAGACTACAGACATAAAAAAAGGATTTGTCTTCGATGGCTGAATTGCGCACAGCGTTTTCAACACGACGCCGCATGACATAAAGTTTGTGTTCAAATTCGTTTTCGCTCAGGATGTCGCGGGCGATGAAAATTTGCCGGATTGTAGGCATGCTTTCTCTGGCTTGCTCGCCAATGTGGGTTTCTTTTGTGGGAACATCTCTCCATCCTAAAAGGCGTTGATCTTCTTCTCGGATGATTTTTTCAAAAATCTTTTCGCAAGCACGGCGATCCTGTGGACTCGGCGGTAGAAAAAGCATGCCAACACCATATGCGCCCGGTGTGGGCAGTTTGACACCCACTTCTCCCAAGGATCGTTTGAGTAGGCGATGCGGGACTTGAAGGATAATACCTGCGCCATCCCCGGTACAAGGATCACAGCCAACGGCACCACGGTGGGTGAGATTCTTAAGGACTTCTAATCCTTTTTTGACGATGTCGTGCGATGGTGTCCCTTTGATATTTGCGACGAAGCCGATACCACAATTGTCATGCTCGTTTTGAGGATCGTAGAGCCCCTGTTTTTTTGGGGCGAGCGGATTTTTGTCTGAACGCATAGATAATTTATTCATAATTCTCCGAAAATCTTACCGTGTTACATTTTCTAAGTCGGTGCCGAAATCCATCGTCATTTTGAGGGAAATATTTTGATTTCCGGGGCAACAAGGGCGCACCAGTATATCGTAGCACTGCCCCTAAAACAAGAAAAAGTGACTCATTTTGATATCAGGGAATGATGGGACGGAGGCAAGAGAAGCAAATATTCTTTCGTTTGAAACGGGAAAATTCCGGTGTTCTATTTTTTATTTGTCCGTAAAGGGGTTACGAAGCACAATGGTTTCGCCACGTTTTGAACTGGTGGAGATGATGTCGATGCGGCAGGCGACTAAGGTTGAAATGGCCTCTAAATAGGTTTTCGCATTTTTGGGTAGTTTTTCGTAGTCTGTGACCCCGTAAGTCGATTCTGTCCAACCTGGAAAATGTCTAAGCACGGGTTTTGCTTTTTCGAGATGACTCAAGGCCGTGGGCATTTCATCAAGTACCTTCCCGTCCACTTCGTAGCCGACGCAGATCGAGATTTCAGGGATACCATCCAGCACATCCAGTTTTGTCAGTGCAAGTGATGTCATGTGATTGATGCGCACGGTCTGACGGACTTGTAGGGCGTCAAACCAGCCACATCGGCGGGGTCGTCCCGTGGTTGCGCCAAATTCGCCCCCTTTTTCTCGGAGGGTTTCGCCCATTTGATCGGTGAGTTCGGCCGGAAAAGGGCCGCTGCCCACACGTGTGGTGTAGGCTTTTGTTACACCCAGGACTTCATCAAAGCGGGTAGGCCCCACGCCAGTTCCGGTGGACGCGCCCCCTGCGCCGGAATTAGAAGAGGTGACAAAGGGATAAGTCCCGTGATCGACATCAAGATGTGTGCCTTGTGCGCCTTCAAATAACATTTGTTTGCCATCGTCCATGGCCTGATTGAGCAGGAGAGAGGTGTTGAGCACATAGGGTTTGATTTTTTCCGCGTAAACAAGATATTCCTTAAAAATATCTTCAGGGTCAAAGGCTTCTACTTGGTAGACTTGTTCTAAAATGAGGTTGATTTCTTTTAAATTTGTTTCAAGCTTTTCGCGAAAGCGTTCGGCGTCGTAGAGGTCACAGACGCGGATGCCGTTTCGGGCCATTTTATCGGCATAAGCGGGGCCGATCCCGCGGCCCGTCGTGCCAATTTTTTGTTTGCCTTTTGTTTTTTCACTTTCTAAATCAATGCGCTGGTGATAGGGCATAATCAAGTGGGCTGTTTCGCTGATAAAAAGCCGTCCGCTTACATCAATATTTTCTTTGCACAGGGTGGCAATTTCCTGTAAAAGAGCTTCCGGGTTGATGACGACGCCATTGCCGATCACCCCTGTTTTTCCCGGCTGTAAGAGTCCGGTGGGGATGAGGTGGAGTACGATTTTTTTATCACCAATGACGATGGTGTGACCGGCGTTGTGACCGCCCTGATAACGGACGACGTAGTCTGCATCTTCCGAGAGCAAGTCCACAATCTTGCCCTTGCCTTCGTCTCCCCATTGTGTGCCAATGACAATTAAATTCATTTTTTATTTACTCCCTCAAAAAGCCCGGTTATGGTAAAGTTTATCGTTTTTTAAGTCAAGCCTTGGGTTTTAAGTCAAGCATTGGGAACTTGGGTGTTTTTATGAATATTCTTGAGTTGTGTCTCTCTCCTTCTTTAGGGGGACTGGAATTGTACGTGTATCGCAGCGCCTTACATTTGTCTAAAACGGACAATGTTTCGGTGGTGATCAATGACGCCGGGAAGCTTAAGGCTTTTTTTGAGCGTGAGGGATTGCTTTTTTCGAGTGAAAAAACAGCCTTTCATCCCTTTCCGATGCTTGCCGCGAAGAGATTGGCAAGGCTCATTGATCAGCGCCAGATTGACGTGATTCACGTGCACTGGGGAAAAGATTTAGCGCTGGCGGCTTTGAGTAAATATTTTTCAAAATGCAAACCCCGCCTTGTTTATACACGACAGATGAAGATGACACGCAGCAAAGACGATTTTTATCACAATCTTCTATACGGTCAAATGGATTTGATGCTTTGCATTACAGACAAACTTGCGGCAGAGGCACAAGAGTTTTTGCGCGATGAATATGCGGAAAAGATCAAACGACTTTATTACGGTGTTGATGCCCCGCCGCGTTTGCTGACGCCTGCTGAACGTCTGATTTTGAGGCAAGGTTTTGCATTGAAACCGGGGGGGTTTTTAGTCGGATTATTTGGTCGCATTGAAAAAAACAAACGGCAGCACCTGCTTGTGGATGTGATCGCCTTAGCCAAAAAAAAAGAGACACCCCTGCGTGTATTGATTGTCGGACATGCGATGAAAGGCCCTTATCTCGAAAACTTAAAAACGCGTGTTGCAGACGAAGACCTCAAAAATGAGGTGATTTTTAAGGATTTTGTGGATAGACCGCAAGACTGGATGCAGGC
>JAADHI010000151.1 GCA_013151935.1 Candidatus Manganitrophaceae bacterium | reverse complement strand
GGCGTTTAAGCGCAGCGTCGGTCTTGCCCATTTCGCTTCGGATTTTCTTTTGACGCAATGTATAAAGCAGAGGAAAGAGATATTGTCCCGCCGCTTTACCCAGCGGTGCGATAAAAAGTTGAAGTGGCGCGGTTTTTCCCGTGCTTTCAGGAAGAAGATGCATGATGCGTTCCATGCCCATCGCAAAACCGATGGCAGGGGTCGCAGGGCCACCGAGTGCTTCAATCAAGCCATCATAGCGTCCGCCTGCGGCGACCGCATTTTGTGCGCCTAAGTTCCGCGTGGTCATTTCAAAAGCGGTTTTGGTGTAATAATCCAGACCGCGGACCAAATGTTTTGAAATTAGGTAGGGTAGTTTAAGTGTATCGAGACCTTTACGCACGGCCTCTTAAAATGTGTGTCACAGGTCTCACAAAGATGATCGGCTGAGGCCGGAGCATCTTGCGTAATGGTTTTGCAGCTTTCTTTTTTACAGTCCAAAATACGCAGGGGATTACTTTTAAAACGGCGATTACAATCCTCGCAAAGTAGGCTAAGTTGCGCCTCAAAAAAATCTTGCAGGACAAGGCGATAGGGGGGACGACAGACGGAACAGCCGAGGCTATTGATTTCCAATGTAAGATCTGAAATACCTGTCTGTTCAAAAAAGTGAGAAAGCAGTGAAAGCAATTCCACGTCTTGTCTCGGATTGCTGTCTCCGATGATTTCTGCACCCACCTGATGGAATTGCCGCAGCCGCCCGGCCTGCGGCCGTTCGTGACGGAACATTGGGCCTTGGTAGTAGAGTTTTGCAGGAAGCGGTTTGAGATCGAGACGACCTTCAAGATAGGCCCGTGCGACGGATGCTGTGCCTTCGGGGCGAAGCGTGACGGGTTTACCATCCCAATCCTCAAAGGTGTACATCTCTTTTTCGACGATGTCGGTGGTCTCACCGATGCTACGAGTGAAAAGGCTTGTTCGTTCCAGTATCGGCGTGCGGACGGGTGAAAAGCCAAAGGCATGAAAACATTCGTGTACAAGAGAGGTGATCTTTTCCCATTTTTCGGATTCTCCCGGAAGCAGGTCTTTAAATCCTTTGAGCGCTTTGACTTTATCCATGTCCCCCCCACTAAAAAAGCGTGGGAACTATAAAGCGCTCGCTGGGGGAAGTCAAGACTTAGTAGAGGGGGGTCTTGAATAAAAAAAAAGAGACGTGCAACACTGCACGTCTCTTTTTTTTATGGGTTAAATCTGCGATCTTGATGGTTACTCGACCAAGACACCTTCCGAATATTTTGTTGTGGTGACGACGGGTATTGTACCCATGCCGTGTTCAACAAAATTAGGGACGGTGCTTAGATCAACGGCATCTGCAATGGTAATATCGAGTCCACCTGGATCGCTGACCGGATTCAAAAACTGGCTGATCTCTAATGGTTTGATCAGGTAAGTCTTTGTTGAATCTTCGGCATCTGTCGCGACTGTTCCTGTGGCAATGTTGATAATTTTGTCTGAAATCGTGCTGTCCATGACAAAACCTTTTTTCCGGAGCTCTTCGTAAAGATCAGGCAATCCCCCCATCCAGCCATCATATTGTAGTGAGAGGGTTTTGGGATCTCCCGCATTATTGCTTAATGTGAGCGGTGCCAAGCGAATGGGGTCGCTGAGTACGACATAGGCCCCATCTCCATCAAGTAAGTAGGTGATTTTTCCAAAATTCTCACCTTCTCTCGGGTAATCCCAGTTGAACTGTGTTGCGGATTCTGTTCCGCCCACATAGGCGACCAAGCCCCATTGTCCCTGAGTAGTTACTGCGCCGACTGAGACGCCCGTATTGGGCTGTCCTTGACCATCACGGTCATTATCTCCGATGGTGGCATACACCAGTTTCATAAAGGTGCTGCTGGTGGAATTGGTATCAAAGGTGTAGGTCGAATCGTTATCTGGATTCCACTGTGATTTGAAGACTGTGTTGGCCTCAAGAAAGCTTGAAAAGTTGAGCGGTGTCGCAACAGTCTGGATTTCAAGTTTGACGCTTGTAGTCGAACCCATTCTTTTGACGATGTAGTTGGTGCCACGGCTATTGATATACAGCTCCTGACCTTCAGGCAAGGTGTAGTCGTTTCCGCCCAAAGCGAACTCCGGGGTCCAGGTGCGTGTATCAAAACTGCTGACTGTTTTTTCAAGCCAATCCGTTGCGCCCGTTCCGGTGTATTCGATATAGATCGAACCGCCAATGTCGACCCACATGTCGTCGCCGTCACTTGGCGTGTAGAGTGTTGCTGGACTGCTCATCGTCATCTGACCCGTTTGCTCGTTCATCTGAGCCAGATAAAAGCCCGCGACACTTCCACCCGCGGTAGTGGCAGCCGCGTTTGTGGGGATGTAGACATAACTCAGGTTTTGATTGTTCCCATTATCCCAACGATTGATATTGACAAATTTTCGGTCACCCTCTCCACTGAGCGCCAAGAGCGGTAAGGTTGATGTGAAATCTTCCTCGGTTTGGCAGGTTTGCATAGAGGTGTTTGGATCCCATGAAGGATTGACACAGGAATCCCAACGTCCAGCTGTTTGGTTCCAGCGGAGATTGTAGTTTTTGTTGATCCAGGTTTCTACCGGGATATTGAGAATATCACTCAGCTCACCCGCTACTGTGGAGCGTTTGACGAGGGTTCCGACAAAGGGTTCTGAAACGGTATAGCTTAATGTTTCGGTATTGGTCCCGAAGTCATCTCGTGTGACCGTCGTTCCTGCGGGAACACCCGATTCTCCGCCGCCCCAAAGTTCATGGCGTCCTTGCCAAGCGCCATAAAAGGCGTAGTTTCGGAAACCATTTGAGTCGGTATAAAACACCGGGAAGCCAAAGTTTTTTGTTTTGAAGATATTGTCCCCGGTGTCATGGTCGAAGATGCCATAGCGGTGGGTCATTTCGGTGATTGCCCCTCTGTCCTTAAAGGTGGGGGTGCTTTCGCCCGCCTTTTGAACCGCAAGGTGTGTTGAATTATAGGCATATTTTGCTTCAACTAGATCTGGAAAACAGTTTTCTGGGGATGCACAGCTATTAAAGTCAAGCGCTTCCCAATCTGGAAAGGACACTTTACCAAAACCACTTGCAGACGATTTATTTAAGATCGCCTTAACGACAGAGCTAAAATTAGGCCCCTCAGGAAAGCGTTCGTGTATCTTGATGACGGACGTTCCATCGTCTCCAATGGACGCGGATGCCGCAAAAAAGTCGGTGACTTGGTCTCCAAATTTGACATTCAAAGTCCAAACCCCGTAGTCACTGAAAGAGCCGTCTGCGGCCTGTGTTGCGGCGGCATAAATTTTAAACTCGGCTTTGATGATTTGCTGTTCTCCCTGTTCTACGGATTCAATCCAGGCCCGCGCCCGTGTGACTTCTGTCCCATCCTCAATGATAATGTCTGATTCCACAATCCACGGCTCCAGGGTTTTTGTTGCAACGCCATTTTCTTCATCCTGCCAGGACACCATGGATTTGTAGGGGGCGGCACCAATGTTTGTGGCGTCTGCATAGTTTGTTTGTCCCAAGGCAGAGAGCACTTGTTCTACAATTTTAAATTGTTCCAGTGTTGGCTCATTGACATAGGTATTGGTTACAGCCTTGCTGTAATCTGACTCGGAGACTGTTGCGGCACGGAAAGCAACCAGTTTGGATTTTAGGCCCACGGTTGATTTTTTGCGGGATTTTGAACTGACTGTTTGATCTGTTGGCACTGCGGAGATCTCCGTGGGGAGTGAGAGTCCGGCTTTTGATGATATGCTTGAGGTCGTTGAACTGGAACCGCTGCTACCGCAGGCTACGAGTCCCACACTGAGCATCCATACGGTCGCAAGATAGGCGTACTTTTTCTGCATGAGATAAATTCCCCCGTTTTATGGCGGGCTTAAATACCGCGCCAGTCGGGGCTATTTTTTTGGGGACAGTTTTTGTGCAAATTATTTTACCCAATAAAAAAGCCCATTTCATTGATGAAATGGGCCACACGAAACACAGACACGTATTGTAACGGGACTTTCCGCTTTTTTCGGGTCTATCCTTGTGGTGGCCCAACCAGCATGCCCATGCACTTTTTACATGGGCGAAGCTTTGTGACTTTGCGTCCCGGTCTTTCGACCGGTTTGCCTTTTTCCAGACAGTTTTAAAGCTACCAAAAATGCGGTGTGTGTCAAGCGGTGTTGTGGATAAAAAATATCTGGCTTTTGTTATTTTACAATCGCGTCATTCTCAAGAAGGCGGGTGTCTATTCAATTCCTCTGGATTCCCGTCTTCACGGGAATGACGGTCGTTTCTCAGTTGACAAAATAGACGGTGTTGAAGAGGGCTCTTAGCGGATCGTGGCACCCGGTGGGACTTCTTCTTGAAAGGTGGCCAGGGCCAGTACCTTTTTTCCGCCCGCCGCAAGTAGCATGCCTTGGGATTCGATGCCCATAATGGTCGCGGGTTGTAGGTTGGCGATAATGATGACTTCTTTGCCAATAAGGTCTTCGGGCGCATACTTTGTTGCAATGCCTGCCACGATTTGTCTTTTTTCATTGCCGATATCGACTTGAAGTAATAAGAGCTTTTTGGCTTTTTCGATTTTTTCAGCGGCTCGCACGATGCCAACACGTAAGTCCAGTTTTGCAAAATCGTCAATTGTGACAAGCGGTTTGATGGGGGCAGGACTTGCGGTTTTTTTTGCTATGGACTTGTTTTGCTGCGCGTCTGTTTTTTTCTTTGTCTGAATCCGAGGGAAAAGTGACTTGCCTTTGGCGACGGGCAGTCCGGCAGGGAGCTTTCCCCAGGTGCATCTTTCTTGTAGATTCTTTTTTTCGGATTCATCGGAAAGGCCAAGTTGCCGTGCCATTTCCATGGCCGCATCGGGCATAAAGGGGGTAATAAGACAGGAAACAATACGGATGGCTTCTGTCGTGTAAAAAAGCACGGTTTGCAGACGCTCTTTTTTTTCGGGATCTTTTGCAAGCAACCAAGGCGCTGCTTTTTCGATGTATTGATTGGCGAGACGGATGACTTGCCAAATTTCAAGCAGGGCTTTCTCAAAGGCGAGCTGCTCTAAATGCTGATCGACTTTCGCAAACAGATCTTCAGCAGCCTTCTGTAAACGTTGGTCTTCTGGAGCATTTCCTGTGATGCTTTCAGGTGTTTTGCCTTGGGAATAGCGCTCCAACATCGTCAAAGTCCGCGAAAGCAGATTCCCGATGTCGTTTGCCAAATCGCTGTTGATACGATTGACGAGCACGTCTTTTGAGAAATCGCCATCATTGCCAAAAGGCACTTGTCTCAGCAAAAAATAACGAAAGGCATCCACGCCATAAGTCTCGGCCAAGTCGGCAGGATTTACGACATTACCTCGGCTTTTAGACATCTTTTCGCCATCAAGCGTCCACCAGCCATGGGCAAAAAGTGTTTTGGGCAGGGGCAGGCCTAGGGCCATGAGTGTGGTCATCCAATAAACCGCGTGTGTCGTGAGAATGTCTTTTCCCACCAGATGCACGTTTGCGGGCCACCAGTGTTCAAAAGAGGCCGTGTCCCGTGAAAATCCGGGGGCTGAGATATAGTTCACGAGGGCATCCAGCCAAACATAGCAGACGTAGTCTGCATCAAAAGGCAGTTCAATGCCCCAGCTCAGGCGGTGTTTGGGACGAGAAATACAAAGATCACCCAGGGTTTTATCTAAAAATCCCAGCACTTCGTTTCGACGGCTTTCAGGTTGAATAAAGCCTTTATTGTCGAGGATGTGCTGACGCAACTGTTGTTGATAGTGCCCCATTTTAAAAAAATAATTGCGTTCTGATAAAGCTTCGACGGGGCGATGGCAGTCAGGACATTTGCCATCCACAATTTCTTTTTCCGTCCAAAAACGTTCGTCTGGAGTGCAATACCAGCCGGTGTAGGTATCGGCGTAAATTTGATCCTTTTCCCAAAGCTGATTCAGTACGGCAGTGACAGTCTCTTTATGGCGGGTTTCAGTGGTGCGGATGAAGTCGTCATTTGAGATATTCAGTGTTTGACATAAGTCTTTAAAACTCGCCACCAATTCATCGGCATGGGTCAGGGGGGCAATGCCACGCTGGTTTGCGGCGTCTTCGACTTTTTGTCCGTGTTCGTCAGTTCCCGTTAAAAAGAGAACCTTATTCCCGAGCAAACGATGATAGCGCGCGAGCACATCTGCCGCGACCGTGGTATAGGCGTGTCCGATGTGGGGGACGTCATTTACATAATAAATGGGTGTTGTGATGTAGTAGGTGTTTGGCTGGCTCATTTTTTCTCCATGAAGACCTTGCAGTGGCGCTCAAATGCGCTTGTTGGGGGAGACCATATCGTACACGATCTGAAAATCGTGAATTATAACGAATCGGTGGTTGCGAGTAAATCAGGTGCAGGCGAGAGCGATTGGTTCATGAGCTTGACAAGGTCGGAAAAAACGGGCCGCCATTTTTTTTGAAGGGCTTCTCCGCGAAGCACATCGGCTTTTCTGGGGTTGATGGCTTTTCCGTTTTTGTAAAGTGTGTAGTGCAGATGAGGGCCAGTGCTTAAACCTGTTGAACCGACACGGCCAATGAAATCTTCCTGTTTGACACGTTTGCCTTTTTTGATGCCACGCGCAAAAGCGGAGAGATGTCCATAAAGCGTTTTATACCCATTTTTATGTTTGATAATAATGGACTTACCGTAACCGCCATTATTGCCCACAAAGCTGATGACCCCGTCACCTGCGGCCCGAACAGGGGTGCCGCGCTTGGCCGCAAAATCAATCCCTAAATGCGGGCGATTCACTTTGAGCACGGGGTGAAGCCGTCGTGTGGCATAACCAGAGCTGATGTAGCGATAACGCAAGGGCGATTTCATAAAGGCTTTTCTTAAGGAATGTCCTTCGGCATTATAATAATCGCCTCGTGTGCCTTCTGCTTCAAAATAGTAGGCTTGGTAAATCTTGTTTCGGCTGGTCATTTGTGCTGCAAGTACACGCCCTGTTTTTACAATCTTACCCTCTTTTTTGAACACTTCATAAAGCAATTTAAATTGATCGTCCACGCGGATTTCGTTGCCAAAATCGATGTCCCAGGCAAAAATATCAGATAAGTCGAGAATGATTTCGGAGGGAACCCCAAAGCGCTTTGCAGAGTCGTAGAGGGTGTCGGTAATGATTCCTGATCGTCGCTCGATGGATTTTTCGAGTTGGGCCGCTTTTTTTTCTGCGACAAATTGTCCTTTGTTTTGCGCAATTTCAAGTGAATTTAAGGGGTCAATCTCATAAGAAAAATGTGCAACTTGTTGGTCATCTACGTCAAAAGTGACGGCGATGGTTTGACCCGGATGAATTTTTTTTAAATTGTAAACCGCTTTGGATGCAATCGTAATGTCGTAAATTTCACGATCTGAAACCCCAAGGCGGGAGAGCACCCGAGAAAGTGTGTCGCCTTTTTTGAGCTGGTGTTCTTTTACAATGGGTTCGGGGGGGTGCAATGTTTCTGCATGTGCTAATAAATCAGCACCAGACGTCTCGGATTTGTTCGGCAATTTGCTGATCTTTGGGTGTTTCTGTTCTTTTTGACCCTGAGATTCAGCGGTGAGAACGGGTTTTAATACTGTTTCAGGCTCGGAGAGCAACCAGAAACCCACGTAAGAAACCAGGATGAGTCCACTTGAAACCAGAAAGGGAATACTTTTCCAAAAACGGGGTCGATCAGAGATCATAAAAAAACCTTATTTTTAATTGGGCTCATGGATGGTGCATTGTTCAAAAATGAGACATGATGCACACAGACGCAGCAGCTTATCGTAAAAAGGTAAGGTCTGGCAAGGGGGAGTTATTTTTTTTGTTTGTGTCTTAATTCCCCGCAATCATCATTTCTGAAATCTTAAGGGTGGGGGCTGCGATGGTGCGTGTCAGGTCGACATCGTTTCCAAGCAACTCAATATTTTGATACATGTCTTGTAATTTTCCGGCGATGGTCAGTTCTTCGACGGGATAGGCCAATTCTCCATTTTCAATCCAGATGCCTGCTGCGCCCCGTGAATAATCCCCCGTAATGAG
>JAADHI010000072.1 GCA_013151935.1 Candidatus Manganitrophaceae bacterium | reverse complement strand
CTCAAAAGAAAGAGTATCGGGTATCGAAATCACATTTTTTTGAGGGACTTTGACAAACTCGGCATATCCCCCGTCTGTACTGGCTCCGAATATTTGATATGAATCACAAAGATGATCAGCACCCGAAAGACAATAGGCACACTTAAAACAAGAAAGACCCGGGGCGATAAACACACGACTGCCCACTTCTATCTCACCCACTTCCGTGCCAAGCGTATCCACCACTCCCGAAACATCACAGCCCGAAATATGCGGTAATGGTGTGTTATAGGCGGGCACCCCCTCTCGAATCCAAAGATCCAAATGATTTAAAGCACAGGCCTTGACCTGCACCAGCACTTCACTCGGCCCGGCGATAGGTTTCGCCGCATCCTCATAAATCAATTTTTCAGGGCCACCAAAGGCGTGAAAACGAACCGCCTTCACATTCAGTCCTCCAATGCTAAGTCAGAAAAATTAAGGGATTTTCCCTGTAAAGCGGGGGACTCAGACATCGCCAAATAAAATAACGCTTTTGCAACTGCTTCGGGATATTTAAGTTGTGCCGGGTCTTCTTTTTCGTAGGCTTTTGCCCGCATCCGGGTTCGTGTCGCTTCGGGATTTAAGCTTAGAACACGAATGCCAAAACGATCCACTTCTTCCGCAAGGGTTTGCATCATACCCTCAAGCGCAAACTTAGAAACGGCATAAGCCCCCCAAGTCGCACGGCCCTTGCGACCCACAGAAGAGGAAACGGAAATGATGGTACCGGAGCGCGCAGGGATCATTTCTCGCACGACGGCCTGTGTCACATAAAAAGTCCCATTCACATTGATACGCATCACTTCATCCCAAGTATCAGGGGGATACGTCGCCAAAGTCTTTTTTGCACCCAAGACTCCGGCATTGTTAATCAGAAGGTCAATCTTTCCCCATTGCGCTGTAATTTCACTCACCATACGATTGACTTCACGCTGTGAAGCAATATCTGCGGAAAAAGCACGTACGATACCGCCAGCAGCTGCAACTTCCTTCTCAACCCCTAAGCGCTCGCCTTCAGTTCTGGCGCAAAAAGCAACTTTTGCCCCCGCATTTGAAAAAAGTGAAACTGCCGCGCGACCAATCCCTCGACCGCCTCCTGTAAGCAATACGACCTTATCTTTCATAAGGCGGAGCATATCGCAAGTCGCCTATCACTTCAATCCCGAAAAAGTAAAAACGAGCACAATTTTAAGGCGATGTATTTGAGAATATGCAACTTTCTTGGTATCATTCATTCAGTTGCCGTCACAAAAATGCCGGGTTCCCAATCGAATTTTACGCTTCGCAAAGTGCAAACACATTGAGTCTATTGAATTCCTTAGCTGATCTCAAAATAAAATTAATCTTACCTTTCATCTCTCTTCTAATCCTATTGATCACTGTACCCACTTTGGCTGCAATGGAGACAAGAGACACAAACTGCCAACAAATCCACGAAATTATTCAAAGTAGCAAAAAAAAGTTTAAGTCCATTCGTGGAAAATTAGACTTGGTTTCAGAAGAATATTTTGGCGCACTCACGCCCTTCGATTTAAAACACTGTTTTGCATGGCTTAACGGAAAGGCCTACCATTGTGACAGTCACGACGGCATGGACGAATCGCAAGTCACAGTCGCTTATGATGCCTACATCACCTTATTCGAAGACTGTCTCACCAATACCTGGGAAAAAAAAGAAGTCAATATTCAACGCGCAAATGGCCGCCGCATCGCAAGCTTCACATCAGACGAAAATCGCCTTGAGATCAAAATTGGGGAACGACACAAACGGCATGGCTGGTTTGTTGATTTCTACTTCAGACGATAAGTGTCCAGATCATAAACACGAACACATCCTTTAGCTCAAAAACGGAGACCCAATACATGTCTATTTTTAGAGAATATGATATCCGCGGCATTTATGGAAAAGACTTAACAGACAACACCGCCATCGGTGTCGGTAAAGCCTTAGGCACATGGATTCGTCGCCTAGGGGGGAAACAAATCGCACTCGGCTACGATGTCCGACTCAGCACACCCCCCTTAAAAACCGCATTTTTATCAGGCCTGCTTTCGACGGGTGTGAATGCCATCGACATCGGCGAATGTCCCACACCAGTGCTTTATTTTTCACTATACGAACTTGAAGTGGACGGTGGCATTATGATTACCGCAAGCCATAACCCCGGTGAATTTAACGGCTTCAAGGTCTGTGTCGGAAAAAAGACGCTCTTTGGTGAAGAAATTCAAGCGATCAAAACCATGATCGACACGCAGGATTTTGAGACATCAGAAACCCCTGGAGAAGTCCACCTTGAAGCGGATTTTTTATCGACCTATGCCAACTATTTTGAAAAACAATTTGGAGTGCTCGAAAAAAAGAAAGTCGTCATCGACTGTGGCAACGGTGCGGCCGCGCTGATTGCGCCCCGCATTTTTGAGACACTCGGCTGCGAAGTCATTCCTCTCTTTTGCGAAGCCGACGGCTCATTTCCAAATCATCACCCTGACCCCACTGTGCCAAAAAATTTGGAAGACATGATCGCCGCCGTAAAAAGTGAAGGCGCGGATCTGGGCATTGCTTTTGATGGCGACGGGGATCGTATTGGTGCGGTCGATGAAAACGGCACCATCATTTGGGGCGACCGTCTGACCCTGCTTTTTGCGACAGATATCTTAAAAACAAATCCAGGGGCCACAATCATCTCAGAAGTCAAAGCGTCCCAAGTTTTTTATGATGAAATCGCACGCCTCGGTGGAAATGGCATCATGTGGAAAACAGGTCATTCCCTCATCAAGGCAAAAATGAAAGAAAGTGGCGCGCTTTTGGCAGGAGAAATGAGTGGACATATCTTTTTTGCAGACCGTTATTTCGGATTTGATGACGCCACGTATGCAGGTTGTCGGCTCATTGAAATTCTGGTTAGAGATAAAAAACCCCTCTCAGAACATTTTAAAAACCTGCCTCAAACTTACGTTACCCCCGAAATCCGAATCGATTGCCCTGATGACAAGAAATTTGAAATCACGGAACAATGCCGAGAATTCTTTTCAAAACACTTCAAAGTTATCGACATTGACGGCGTCCGCATGAAGCTTCAGGACGGCTGGGCCTTAATCCGTGCATCCAATACCCAAGCCGCTCTGGTATTGCGCTTCGAAGCCAGCACCCTCTCACGGCTAGAAAAAAATCGAGAAGGGGTTGAGAAATATTTAAAAACGCTTTTGGATAAAATTGATTCGTAGGAAAAAGAAGTCCAGGAGGAATTGAAAAAGACGAAGTTTACCGAAGAGAAAATATGGTGGTCTGGGAGTTTCTAAATTGAATCTAAGTATTTTCACCCAAGATATTCAGCTAACATCTCATTTATTTCTTCAAGGTCAAAATGATTTGCCTCAAAGCTTCGTCCTAGCCATTCAGACCTTTCGTCATATTCCACGTGCGAAGGGTCATTGATAATTTCAAGTAAATTCGCATACCCCCAGACTCCGCCACAATCTTCTGGAGGACAAGCCATTTTCCCTTTAATGCATTGAGCCAATGTTGCATAACGAGGCTGGCGGTGTTTCCTTTTGATATATTGTCAAACCTAGTGATGAGATGCTCCCAAGGCCTACTCCAGGGTTTACTGATCGCCAGGTGCGGCTATCCCATTTTTCAGCAAATTTGTACAAGGTACCTATTTGGGGTGCTGTTTCAAACAACTTGTTTGTCATTCAGAATTTTTCTACTTCTCACTCCATTTAAACAACACAGAACTCATTGTTATCAGCACAAGAGAAACGCCGAGCATCACCAGCAAGTGATCGCTCACGTCCATCAATGTGGCCCCCTCATTGATAATAGAGCGTGTTGATTGTACCAAATGGGTCAGGGGCAACATTTTTGAAACCCAAAGAACAGTATTTGAACTGCCTTCTAAGGAAAACCAAACCTCGGAAAGCAACATCATCGGCCAGGAGAATAGATTAAGAATGCCATCGGCAAATTCTTTACTCGTGGTACGGGAAGCGACCAAGAGCCCAAAGGACATCAAACACATCGTCCCCACAGAATAAGTAATGATCAAGGCAAAGTAGGAGCCTCTCATCTCAAAACCAATCAATGCTTTTGCACCCACAAAAACTGCGGCCGTGATAAAAAAAGTAATCACATAACGTGACAAGACCTGGGCCAACAAAAATTGCCAGGCTTTTAAAGGGGTGCCGTTGAGTCGTTTTAAAAAACCATCTTGACGATATTTGACGATGACCCAACCCACCCCCCAAAAACAAGCAAACATGAGATTCATTGCGATGACACCCGGCACCACCCAGTCCAAATAAGTAACCGGTTTTTCCGCTAAGGTCTGGCGGATGACTGTCCGCTCTGTTGAGCCTTTTAACAATCGCTCTAAAAAATAGGCTTTGGGCACACTGTCATTGAGCCAGTAGACGATTTTTTCGGGCAGGACTTGCACCACAAAATCAACCCGATTACTCCTGATCCAGGCCATGCCTTCTTCTTGCGTGCTGTCTACAAATTGAACGTATCTGAGCTTAAAAAATGCGTCTGGCAAGGTACTGATATCTTCTTCAGTGATGACTGCGACATTGTATTGAATTTGAGCCCGGTCGGAAAAAATGGCGTACAAACTCAGCACGATAAAAAGTGGAAAACACAAAGTCCAAGCAAAGGAGGCGGTATCACGGTAAAACTCCCGCATACGCCCAAGATAAACGGCCCAGATTTTTTTCATCTTACACCCTGAGTTGTCCGCCGGTCATGTCGATAAACAAATCCTCCAAATTATAGGACTGTATCTGTAACCCTTGCAGAGAAACATGGTTTTGCATCAATGCATTAAGGGTTCCTTCCAGGTTTTGTGTCTTCAAAATTAAGGATTCTCCCATGACTTCCCAGGAAAAGCACTTGGGATTCAACTGACTTTCGTGGCTTCGAGGAAAGATGACTTTAACCCCCTTGTAATGTTCTTTTAAGAGTGATGTTGGCGAACCCTGCGTGACAATTTTTCCTTTATCCATAATGACAATCTCATCACAAAGCGTTTCAGCTTCATCCATGTAGTGGGTCGTAAGAATGACGGTCTTGTTTGCGGCTTTGATATTTTCAATCAAGTGCCAGAAATCTTTTCGGGCCTGAGGATCTAAACCCGTGGTCGGTTCATCCAGAAAAATCAATTCAGGATCATTCACCAGGGCCAAAGCCAGCAACAAACGTTGACGCTGCCCCCCTGAGAGTTTGTCGTGATCCCGATCTAAAAATTCCTGTAAGGCACACATTTCAATAATGGTTTGTAGATCCAGTGTCTTTCGATAAAAGCACGCAAAAATTTCCAGTGCCTCTTTGACACGCATGCGATCCTGCAAGGCGGTGGATTGAAATTGAATCCCAATTTCTTCTCTAAAATTAGCGTCTCTCGGCATGCCTTTGTATAGAATATCTCCACTTGTTGCCTTTTTTAGACCCTCAATGACTTCTAAGGTTGTGGATTTTCCTGCCCCATTTGGCCCCAGTAAACCAAAACAGATGCCTTCCGGCACAGAAAAACTAATGCCATCCACCGCGACAAGGTCTTTATAGTGTTTATATAAATTTTTAACTTCGAGAATATTCATGATTTATTTTTTACAATCCTTAAACAGCTTGACATCGGTTTTTGAAAAATCATTTCCTTTGAACAACAGAAAATCATTTTTTGATTTTGCCAAGGCGTAGGGGAAACAATCTCCGAAATTGAGTCCCGCAGAATGTCGACCTTTCCCGTAGATCTTAAATGCTCGACGCGCAATTTGCGCTTGCTCAAGATCAACGGGAACCAATTCTATCTCAGCTTTTGCGAGAAAAAGATCAAAGTCCCGGATGCCTTCGTAACCATGACGGGCTTCCAAGACAATGGAGGCCTCGACAAAACCCGCAGTAGACATTTGTCTGAATGATGCCTTTGCAATCACTTCAATGAACAGGGTCCGTTCAGGCTCATTACTTAAAATAGCTAAAATGGCTGAAGTATCGATAATCACAGTGGCATCCCCTTTTCATCATAGAGAAAGTCTTCTGTTGTCCCTGCGTATAATACGGGCAAGGATGCACAATGGATCGCAATTTCATTCAAATCATCGCACAATCCCCCAGTCATTTTTTTTTCTTGCTTGACCAATTGCAATCTCGCGTAAAGTGCCTTTTTAACAGCCTCCGTTTTTGTTTCTCCTGTCAATCGGGCAAGTTCCCTTGCAAAATCTTCCACTTCGCCATTCCTGATGTTGAGTGCCATTCATCCTCCTGTATAGCTTTAAATAAAGATAGCTACACCTTAATATAAACAGAAACACCAGTCAATTTTTTTGATGGCGTATTCACTTTTAAAAGGGTTCTTAGACGCGCCTTGATCAAGGCTTAGATTTCTCAGGAATCCGGTTTTTGTCTCGGTTTTCGTTTTTATTCCAACCTTTATTTTTATCCCAACTTTCGATAGATGAATACGGGTCTTTTTTTCGAAGTCTGATTTCACGAATTAAATGATCTGTAAAAGGAAAACCTTTGCCTTCAGCCCGTAATTTTTCGTAGAGCAAAGACTGTAATTCTTCCCGCACAAAACATTCTCGTCTCGCATCAAGCACGTCCCGTTTTTTAAATGCTTCGTTAATATGAGATATTAAACCTGAATATCCACTGCCCGACTCTGCTGATAGATGAAGTACAGGGCGACCTGCCTTGGTCTCCTCTAATGCTTCAAGCAATTGACCTTCTTGCAATAAATCTGCTTTATTCACGACAATCATATCCCCAATTTCAAGCAAACCTGCCTTCAGGGTTTGTACCACGTCTCCCATTCCAGGTGTGAGCACCAATAAAACAATCTGCGCCAATTGTGCAATACGAACTTCATCCTGCCCCACACCAATGGTTTCGATGATAATGAGGTCCTTCCCCATCGCATCAAGGACATGAATTGCCTCAAAAAGTGCAGGACTAATGCCTCCCCAAGTTCCTTGCGTCGCCAAACTCCGTATAAAAACACCTTTATCCAAAAAATGTTCATGCATTCTAAGACGGTCGCCTAAAATAGCCCCGCCCGAAAGTGGACTGCTGGGATCAACGGCCAATACACCGACAGATTTCTTTTTTTTACGATACGCTGTAATCAAACGATTGATCAGGGTACTTTTTCCCACACCAGCAGGCCCGGTGACCCCCAAAAGTTTCGCTTTTCCCGTATGGGGATAGAGTTTTTTTAAAAGAGGAAAAATGCGAAGATCACGTCTTTCGATGGCGGTCAGGACTTTAGAAACAGAACGAACATCGCCGTTTATAACCTTTTCCAGCACCGCGTCCAGATTATCGTAAGAGATTTTTCGCAATCACCATCCTCTGGATTTCCGAGGTACCTTCTCCGATTTCACAGAGTTTCATATCTCGGAAATAGCGTTCCAATTCGGCCTCTTGCATCAGTCCACTGCCGCCGTGAATTTGTATGGCCTGGTTTGTGACACGGTTTGCCACCTCAGAAGCAAAAAGTTTCGCCTCAGAAGCCGCCATCTGAAAAGGCTTGCCTGCATCTTTTAAAACAGCAGCCTGATAAATGAGCAGCCTTGCGGCATCAATTTCTGTCGACATATCAGATAATTTTGACTGAATGGCCTGAAAAGATCCCAATGTTTTTCCGAATTGTGAACGGGTCTTAGCATGCGTGATGGATCG
>JAADHI010000122.1 GCA_013151935.1 Candidatus Manganitrophaceae bacterium | reverse complement strand
ATATTCACAGTACTTCTAGCACCACCCATTAAGCCCTTCTTAAATTGACGTGCTTCAGACGGCTGTTATACTTTTCTCAGGGGATTTCTCCGTCCAATTCCTATGGGAAAATAGCGATGAAAAAGGCTTATGCTTTCTTGTGTCACGCAACCTTAGCGCTACTCTGCTTAGCGTTCGTCAGCTCTGCTGAAGCAATTCGCCTCGAAACCAGTCGTGCCATAAAAGATCTCACTTTTGGCATTAACGGATTTTTGGGTTTTGAATATGCTTATATGGACAAGATGCCTATGGTTATGGATGTTGGCGGTTCGGAAACCATCGGAACGATGCCGGGGGTGTCTTTTCTTAAGCTCCGTCATCTGAATCTCTTGGTTTCTGCGGAAAAAGAAAACCTACGGGTTCTCATCAATCTTCATAGCAATAATGTGAATTTAGCCGGATCGAATGAAATTCATTCGCGAGATACGATAGAAACCCAGGAGGCCTACGCGGAGTATATTTTTAGGGATTTTGTCCGAATCCGAGCCGGTTCTTTTTTAGCACCTTTTGGCATATATAATGATGTCAGATATATTCTCCCCATTTTTTCGAGTGTGGTACTCCCTCAAATTTATGATCCACCAAAAAATTACAGTCAGGCTGTAAAGACGGGTGAAGCGATTGAGGCCTTAAGTCCGCTCACACCCGAAGATGGCAATCTCATGTTTTGGGGGAGGGCGGTAAAACAGGACATTGATTTTCGCTACCATCTCTACCTTTCAAATGGGACCAACCAGGGAAGAGAAGACAGTGATATCGGTTTTGGCGGCCGGATTCTAATGAATACACGAGACATCTTAAAAGTCGGTGCTTCAGCCTACACCGTTCACAATAGGAGTGCTGCTGAGGGAAGAGCACGTTTTTTTGGTGGAGATGTGACATTCAGCCCCTCATCTACTTTCACCCTCCAGGGAGAATACGTGATCAACCGTTACTCGGAACGTCGCTCCCGCTATTCTTACTACCTTCAGGCCGATTTCCCTCGACAGCAATGGCTACCCTATCTGCGCTACGACTTTCTCAAAGACCCAGAACACCTGCTCATGAAACGTGGGCAAGAACGTTACACCCTGGGCTTAGCTTATCGGTTTAAGCCCAATATTCAGATTAAAGGAGGGTTTCATTATCACCGCATCGTGGATAATGCGGGGCTTTCCAGCAGCCTCGCCAACTTTAACATGGTGCGCCTTGCACTCATTGCGACGTTTTAGGAGACAGAAAGACTTGAAGTCTCTGATAATCAGCACCATCATGTTTCTGGGTTTTTTGCTGCTCTTTCCCACAAATACCCAAGCCGAAGTTGTCATGGTCGTACACCCTTCCAACCCGGTGAACCACTTAAGCAGCCGAAAGATCCAGTCCATTTATTTATTCAAAAAAATTACTTGGAAAAATGGTCTTCGCATTGTGCCCATTCACTTAGGTGCTCAGGATTCACTTCGTGAACTTTTTTCAAAAAAATGGCTCGAACGGAGTTTGGGAGAGATCGAAAACTTTTATCTCATGCGCGCACTTTCAGGACAGGGCCAGCCTCCCCTCATCTTCTTAAACACAAAGGAGGTCAAAACCTACCTACAAAAAAATCGAGGTGCAATCGCATACATTGATCGCAAAGACCTGGATGACTCCGTAAAAGAAATTATTGTTGAGGGCTTAGGTTCTGGAAGATGATCAAAAAACACCGCTTTAGTCTTAGAACGAAGTTTCTGCTGACTTCACTGCTTCCAACCCTTGGAGTGGTGACCATCATCGTCAGCCTCTTTGTCATGGAGTTTAACCGCTTGGTCTTGCAAAGACAGGTGGATGAACTCCTCTCCGTCCCTGAGATGTTAGAAAATACGATCAGTTCCCCTGAGGTTCTCAACTATCGCCACCTCATACAAAATGGGGTTTATTTGCTCAATAATCTAAGAAAAGATATTACGGGGATTACGGTCTATGCCTATAAAAATATGGGGTTTGAGGTCATTGCCGCAACAGATCAAAGTAAGATGGGAACCCCCGCACCCAAAGAACATATGATTCCCTTCGAAACCGGTCGGTATGGGATTTCTGAAGAAGTCGTCTTCGGCCAAAAGATTCTTAGGCTAAATGCCCCTATTTTTTCGGGTGCAAAACCAGTGGCTGTCATATCGATTACCGCAAGCATGCGGGTCTATACCGTCATGATGTCCTATCTGCGAGATTTGATTTTTTTTATCGCACCCACAGGAGGCATCCTGCTGTGGATTTCTATCTATTTTTCTTTTAAAAGTATCTTTTTATCCCGATTGAGCAATCTTTCCTCGGCCTCTAAGGAGATTTCTCAAGGAAAATGGCCCTCCAAGATTCTCGTGAAGTGGCAGGATGAGATGGGAGAACTTGAAGAAACATTCAATCAAATGAGTCTGTCCAGACAAAAAGCGGAAGAAGCGTTAGAGGAGCAGGCCATTCGCGATGCCCTCACAAAATTGTACAACCGTCGTTATTTCGATACCCGAATCGGAGAAGAGATTTCTCGAGCACTCCGCCGAAAAAATCGTTTTGCCGTACTCCTCTGTGACCTTGATTTGTTTAAGGACATTAACGACAGCCTAGGACATCAGGCCGGAGACTCCCTCCTCAAAGCAGTGGCCCACAGCCTCAAGGTTGCGACCCGCGGGGCGGATCTCCTTTTTAGATGGGGTGGTGATGAGTTTGTCATCATCCTCCCTGAGCTAAAAGAGAAAAATGGCGCGGTGGGTGTTGCAAATCGAATCAGAGCGGGTGTGCAAGCGATTAAGGCAGGAGCTGAGACAACAATCGATATCAGTATTGGTATGGCCTATTTCCCGGAACATGGGATGGATGCACAAGCTTTAATCCGGGTCGCCGACCACGCGCTTTATATTGCAAAAAAAGGTGGGGATAAAATTCATGTTGGTGAGGAAGAGTTTCATTTAAGTGAAGATGCGATCACGGTCGTTTTTCAGCCCATTGTTGATATCCAATCTACGACGGAGCTGTCCCATGAAGCCTTAAGCCGTGATCCATCAGGGAAAATGGGGATTCTCCCGCTTTTTAAAAAATATCAGGCCATTGGACAACTCCGGGAGTTAAAAAAACTCTGCTTTAAAAGCCAGCTTGTCACTGCTAAGAGAGCAGGCCTTTCAAGCGTTTTCATCAATGTTGATTTTGAGTTACTCAGTGACTTGGATGTATTTCCCATCCCCTTCGGGATGGAAATTGTCCTTGAGATTTCAGAATTAGAGGCCTTAAACGACATTGATGTCCACTTAAGGGAAGCTGAGCGCTGGCGGAAGGAAGGTTACCAATTTGCCCTTGATGATTTTGGTGCAGGATTTGTCTCTCTTTCTTTTATTTCACAACTGGTTCCTGAATATATCAAAATTGACCGATCCGCGATTTTACGTGCAGATGCCTCAGTGGAATTCAAGCAATTTTTGTCCGACCTCGTCAAAGCCCTGGGCAACTACACACAAAAAGGCATCATTGCAGAAGGCATTGAGACTGAGCAAGAACTCGCCATGGTTGAAGAGATCGGAATTCACCTCATCCAAGGCTTCTTATTTGGAAAACCAAAAAAACTAGATTATCTCAAAACAGAACAAAACCAGAATATTCATTCTTAGACTGTAGTGCAACTTCATCGCTTAAACGACTAAATCCTCACTCTCCAGGGAATGGCATTTTTTTAAGGTCAGATTAAAATAAAGTTTCCCCCTTTGACTTGAGTCGCTATAATACACAAGAAATATTCTCTTGTGAGACATCTATGAATCTCATCTTTTACCTTCTCATTTTTATTTCCTTTTTTTATGCGGGTTTCCAAGAGCTCAATTGGATTCCAACAACAGAAATCGCCGTCTCACCCATGCAACTTTTGACCGAAGGGATGATGCAATCGGCCAAAGACGCCGTCGAATTGGCCTTGGGACTGATCGGTATCATGGCTTTTTTTTTAGGTTTAATGAAGGTTGCTGAAGCCGGAGGACTACTTAAAATCATTGCGCGGCTGGTGCGACCGATGATGGTGCGTCTCTTTCCCGACGTGCCTGCAGATCACCCCGCAATGGGTGCGATGATCCTCAATATTTCAGCCAATGCCTTAGGTCTTGGTAATGCCGCAACCCCTTTTGGCATTCGTGCCATGCAAGAGTTGGATAAACTAAACACACAAAAAGGAACAGCAAGCAATGCCATGGTGCTTTTTCTGGCCATCAATACATCCAGTGTCACATTATTACCCACAGGCGTGATTGCCCTGAGAGCGTCGGCAGGCTCAAATGACCCCGCGGGCATACTCGCAACAACGCTTTTTGCAACACTCTGCTCAACCAGCGTTGCGATTGTTGCCACAAAATTCTATCAACGATTTTCGCCCCCTCTCTCTCAAACCAATGCTGGCGTTCTGAACAAGTCTCTCTCGAAAAGGCAGAGCAAATCCAATAAAGGGCCCCAAGTCTCACAGGAGACTTATTCCCGAAATGTCTCTTATGCCGCACTCGGGATTTTAATGCTACTCATTCCCCTCATCGTGGTCTATGGAAAAACCATCGGCCCTTGGATCGTGCCAAGTTTGACCTTAATTCTGCTCTCTTTTGGTCTGTTAAAAAAAGTAAAAATATATGAAGTTTTTGTGGAGGGCGCAAAAGAAGGGTTTCAAGTTGCGATAAAAATCATCCCTTTTTTGGTCGCCATCCTGGTCGCCATCGGCATGCTGAGAAACAGTGGGGCGATGGATCTCGCCATCAACATGCTCAGTCCCATCACAAGCCGCGTTGGCATGCCCGCAGAAGCACTGCCCATGGCCTTGATGCGACCACTTTCTGGTTCCGGAGCCTACGGCCTCTTGGCCGAAACCATTAGCAACCCTGCGATTGGGCCAGACAGTTATATGGGTTATCTTGTGAGCACGCTTCAGGGTTCAACAGAAACGACATTCTATGTACTGGCCGTTTATTTTGGCGCAGTGCAAATACGGAAAACCCGACATGCCCTGGCCGCCGGATTGACAGCAGACCTCGCGGGGATCATCGCTGCAGTGGTCGCTTGTACTTATTTATACGGATAAACAAATCATGTCGATAAAAATTAAAACGCTGTTCATCCTATTTTTTATGTGCTTTCCAGTGATTACCCCTCATGAGGCTTTTTCGCGTGAAACCACTCAGAAGCGAATTGAGAAAAAGGATCTCTTTTTAAAATTTAAAAAGGGAGAGACGCTTAAAGGTGTCATTATCAATGGGCCTGACCTGATTGAAATAATCAAAATTTCAGACCATGACATCCGCATTGAAGACTCGATCATTGAGCAGGGTTTGGATTTTACAAACATTGCCACTGTTCAAAACAAGATCGAAGTTATTCGCTCTGAAATCAAAATAAATCAAAAAACCCTTTATGCAGTAAAAGTAAAGGCCACACATTTCCGCCAGTCTGTTTCTTTTTCGAAAACCCTTTTCAAAGGAAAAACGTCTTTTTCGGGTGCGAGTTTTGATCAGATGGCCCTTTTCAATGAGGCCACTTTCAACGAAAAATCTGTTTTTGCATTGACACGGTTTAAGGATATTGCCGATTTCAGTGGGACAAACTTTAAAGGCGAAACCATCTTTGATCTGGCATTTTTCAAAAAAAATACCTCTTTTTGGTCGGCGACCTTTGACAAAAAGGTGTCTTTTATTCTAACGACCTTCGAAGACAAAGCATCCTTCAAAGACGCTGTTTTTTTTGAAAATACCTTCTTCCCTTCCGCCACTTTTAATGAATTAGCCGATTTCACCCGCAGCACATTTCACAAACTCGCGCACTTCATGTCCGCTGTTTTTGAAAAACGACTCACACTCAGCATGATCGATTTCAGGGCATACGTGGATTTTAGAGATACGATTATTGGACAACTTGATTTTAACAGTACGGAAAGTCCTGCTATCATTCTTGGACGGATGGACTTTAGACGTGCCATTATTTCCGAAGCACATTTCCAAGATATTTTTTTTGAACAGGATATTGATTTTTCCGATGCGATTTTTATCCGTGTGTTTTTTAAAGACGTGTCTTTTGAGCAGGATGCCTACTTTTTGAGAACCAGGTTTCGATTGCAAACGGCCTTGTATGATACCCGCTTTAAAAAGGCAGTCGATTTCACTGATGCAGATCTGCGAAGCAACCAACAATTTTTAATCTCCTATACTTTTTTTAATCATTTAAAAATAACCTGGCAGCAACTTCCACCCCTTACAGTTTGGCAAAACAATGTCGATAAAAAAATGCAAAGTTTTCTCGATATCGAACGCAAACAACAAACAGGAGATAAAAAAAAAGAAAACCGGGTCAAACTCGGGGGAATCGAAAAATTAAGCCATGTCGTTTCGAGCTTGCAAACCAGCTTTCGAGCGAGTCGACAACTTCAAGATGCCAACCACGCCTATTATGACCTCAAAACACTTGAATTGAATAAAAGCCGTCAAGGGAAAACAGCGTGGCAATGGTTTTCTGCGCAGCCTGCTTGGGCCATTTGGTGGGCAAGCACCGGTTTTGGCATGCAACTCGGATGGATTTCCCTTTGGTGTTTTGGCATCAATCTTTTTTTTACCCTCCTTTATTTTTTAGGCGGCCAATTGAGTAATGGTCATTCGCCCAAAACAGGTGATGTCTTCAAAGTAGATGATACCTTCAAATTACGTGTACTTGATTTTCCAAAACGCTACTATGTGCAATCAGAAACAACCGTTTCTCCGGGACATCTGGAGTATTCGGTAAGACGGTTTTTAAGTCTTTTTTGTTTCAGTGCGGTTATTTTAATGAAGGTGGGCTATCGAAACTATAATATTAAGGGAAAATTTTTAGGAAGATTTCACTATCGCTGGATCATTCGTCTGGAATGGTTGTTGGGACTCTATCTCTTACCTGCCCTGTCCTACACCTTACAAAATGTGGTGCCAGTGGTCAATAAACTCGTCACGGGTGTGTTTTAAAGGAAAGTGTTTAAGTTTTTGAAAATACCTTGTGTTGACGCCAAATCATAAAACCTCCCAATAAAATCATGGGCAGGCTTAAAATTTGCCCCATCGAAAAAACATTGCCAAGCAAAAGACCGATGTGGGCATCGGGTTCACGTGTATACTCGACCAAAAACCGGAAAACGCCGTAACCCGTGATCATACTCCAAAACACAATCCCCGGTGCGAGCGCCCGCTTTGAAAGTACCCAGAGAATAACAAAGAGCACAGCCCCTTCCAATACGGCTTCGTAGAGTTGTGAGGGGTGACGACAAACGTCACCGCCTCCTGGAAAAATCATACACCAGGGGACGTCACTTGCTCGTCCAAAAAGCTCCCCATTCATAAAGTTCCCCAATCGCCCCAAACCCAAACCCAAGGGCACACTCACAATACTGACATCGGCTACGGCATAAACCGGAAAACCAGAGCGCTTGCAAAAATAAATACCCCCTAAAATCGCCCCAATCAAGCCGCCGTGAAAAGCCATACCGCCTTCCCAAACCGCAATAATTTTGGCGGGATTTTCAAAATAATAAGACGGGTTGTAAAACAAAACATAACCAAGACGGCCGCCAAAGATGACCCCCATGGCCGCATAAAGCATTAAATCTGAAATTTGCTCCTGCGTAATCGCAAGTTTTTTACGTACAGCAACCGCGCGAATAATAAAAATCGCAGAAATAAAAGAGATAGCATACATCATGCCGTACCAGCGAAACGCAAGGGGGCCAATGCGGAAAAAGACGGGATCAATATTAGGAAAGGGGATCATTTTATTGGGATTCCTGCTTGAAAGTGCGACGCAATATAACATAGAGGGAAAATGAAAGGGAAGAATACCTCCTCCCTCAACAAGAAGAAGACATTCACCAGTAACTCCCGCCAATCCTGCTCAAACTAAAATATGAGTCAAGCTATCTGAAAAATACATAGCTGGATGCTTTGCGAGCCCATTTTTAGCTCTTCAGTCGAGCGATTTCGAAGGGTTTTTATTCAAACCTCAACGAACAGACACGAAGAAATCCCTCTTCATTAAGGTCGTTTTCCCCAAAATCATCAAGAAGGCCCAAAAACGGTTGTTGAGTTTTGAGCAGCGGAACTTCGAGTAGCAACTCTGCTTAGGTTCAATTCAACTTTGATGGTCGCACCATTAAACGTATTCGCGCTCAAATACGAGACCGCTCCTCTCTACTTTCGTTTGAGCGTAGTGGAGCAACGAGGTAGCCCGGATTACAAAGGCACGGAGCGCGAGTAGAGTGATTCTAAAAGGAGCAGGCAAGGCACCTGGTCAGGGTCCGCAAGTCGCAACATCCCGTAGCCGATGCCAGCGAGTCCGGTCATGAGTCCCGGGGACTCGACATTGCCTGGCAAGCCGCACTGCGGGCCTGCGCCCACGTCGGCGACGATTCTCGCCGCAAGATCAGTCGCTACGCGAAGGTCTGGCCTGTCCAGTGTGCGTCCAGCAAGGCGGATCAGTTCGAGGTTACCAAGGTCAC
>JAADHI010000008.1 GCA_013151935.1 Candidatus Manganitrophaceae bacterium | reverse complement strand
CTTGAGCTAAGGTTCACACAGGCAGATCTTGCCGAGCAATCGGGTGTGGGCAAACGCACGGTCGAGCGTATTGAGGCCGGAGGCTCGACACAAACGGTGACTTTGATTCGCATTTTGCGAGCCTTGGATTTATTGGGGGGCCTGGATCGTTTGATCCCTGAAAGCAAGGCAAGCCCGATGGATTTACTTAAACGTAAAGGCAAAATTCGTCAACGTGCTTCCAAAGCTCGGTCTTCTGAAAAACCCAATAAAGCTTGGGTTTGGGATAACGAAAAATGAATACGATTGTAGAAGTCAAACTTTGGGGACGCAGAATTGCTGCGGTTTCTTTGAATGATGATGCAGAAGTCGCGGCCTTTGAATATGATTCGGATTTTGCCTTAAGTGGCATTCAAGTTTCACCGCTCATGATGCCACTTTCCAGGCGTATTTTTACCTTTCCCGAACTTGCGCGACCCACCTACTACGGGCTACCCGGTCTTTTGGCTGACTCGCTGCCCGACAAATTTGGTCATGCACTCATTGATGCTTGGCTGGCCACACAAGGCCGAACACCAGAGGATTTTAATGCCATTGAACGGCTTTGTTACACGGGCGCACGCGGCATGGGTGCGCTGGAGTTTTCTCCCGCGATTGGACCCAAAACACAAGAAACAAATGCAGTACAAATCAAACAACTGGTTGAGCTTGCATCAAAAATTCTCAACCATCGCAGTGATTTTCAGACCTCGTTCTCCGATCCGAATAAGGCGCAGGCTTTAAGCGATATTTTGCGCGTCGGCACCTCTGCTGGTGGCGCTCGTGCCAAGGCACTGATTGCTTGGAATCCAAAAACAAATGAAGTCCATTCCGGACAAGTTCCGTCATCATTTGGTTTTGAATACTGGTTGCTTAAATTTGATGGCGTCAGCGGGAATCGAGATAAAGAACTAGAAGACCCCAAAGGCTACGGGCGCATCGAATATGCCTACGCTCAAATGGCAAAAGATTGTGGCATTGAAATCAGCGACTGCCGTCTTTTTGAAGAAAATGGCCGCCAGCATTTTATGACACGACGTTTTGATCGTTTGCCCGGTGGGGAAAAGCTTCACATGCAATCACTTTGTGCCATGGGCCATTATGATTTTAATCTGGCTGGGGCTTACAGTTACGAACAAGCCTTGATGGTCATTCGACAATTGGGCTTACCCATGAAAACGATTGAGGAGCAATTTCGTCGCATGGTCTTTAACATCGTCGCACGAAATCAAGACGACCACGTCAAAAATATTGCCTTCTTAATGGATAAAACAGGTCAGTGGTCGCTTTCTCCTGCTTTTGACATCAACTACAGCTTTAATCCGACGGGACCCTGGACGAGTCAACATCAAATGACGATGAACGGGAAACGGGATAACTTCACGCTAGATGATTTTAATCGCTGTGCGAAGACTGCGTCGATGAAACGCGGACGTGCAAAAACCATCATCGAAGAAGTCCAAGAGACGGTTGCTCAATGGAAAACATATGCAAAAACGGCGGGTGTTCCAATTTTCACACAGGAACAGATCCAGAAGACACTACGCTTGCAAAGGTTTTAATGATCAATGTCTCTTATCTTTTTAAACTTGTGTAATACGCTGCGCCATGCAGGGCGGTTTGTGGATCCAAAATCAGCCAAACCGGGATTTTTCTCAAAAGAGCGCTGTAGCGACCTTTTTCCACAAAAGCCCTGATGAATGTGCCGTCTTTGAGTTTGGGCAAAATTTTAGGCACAATCCCACCCCCTAAATAGATCCCCCCGGTCGCCAAGGCTTTCAGCGCCAGATTCCCTGCCTCAGCCCCCAAAATTGAAACAAAAAGATCCAGTGTTTTCACACAGCATGCTGAGCTTTGAGAAAGTGCCAATTCAGAAATAAGCGCCGCGGGATCCTCTGAAGTAAGACGCTCGGTGAGTACAGGATCGTCATCGCCCTGGCTGTGTATTTTCATAAACTGATACAGCGTAAAAAGGCCCGGCCCGGAAAGCAGCCGTTCGTAACTGACATGTGCGTATTTTTCAAATAAAAATTTCAAGAGCGCGATTTCAAGCACATTTCTGGGGGCGAAATCTGAGTGTCCGCCTTCTGAAGCAGAGGGATGATATTTTGAGCCATCCCAATACAGCAGGGCTTCCCCCAATCCGGTTCCGGGTGCGATCACAGCACGGTTTCCTGAAGGGGGAGCGCCTATTAAATCCACCTGATCAGGATTTAATAAGACCTTTTCTGCTTCAGGCAAAACGAGTGTGCCGTAGGCGGTGGCCTGCAAATCATTTAAAAGAAACACTTTTTTAATGTGGTAGCGCTGGGTGATTTTGTCCGCATCCAGTAGCCAGGGGAGATTCAGGGTTTGACAGTGTCCTTTAAAAATAGGTCCGGCAACAGAGAAACACGCCACGTGAATATCTTGATTTACCGCTTGGAGGTAGTGGTCCAAAATGGCAAAAAAATGGGGATATTCCTGACTATGATAATGCTGCACACAAAGTGCTTCTGAGTAGGGGGCATCGTCTTCATAAAGAGCGAAGGTGGTTTTTGTACCGCCGATATCTCCCGCAAGAATCATCAGTCAACCCGATTACGGAAGGGCATCTGCTGCGGCATCGTCAATAAAAAAATACCGCTGCCCTGTGACAGGCACAACCTGAGACGCAGGATAAGGAGAATCAATCTGCTCCGGCGAGAGCAAGGTTTTGATGATGGGTGATTTTTCTTTTCCAGCGGCCAAAAAGAGAATATGTTTGGCTTGGTTGATGAGGGGATAGGTAAAGGTTAAACGGGTTTCTCCGAGTTTTTCAACAGGGTTTGCGACCACCCAATCCTCCTTTTCTTTCAAAGCACTGGTGTCGGGAAAAAGAGATGCCGTATGCCCATCGGCGCCAAGCCCTAGAATAATTAAATCAAAGGAGGGGATTTCATCTTCAGCCGGGTCAAAACAATCATAGATCATGTCTTCATAGGCACTGGCCGCCGCGCTTGGTTCGGTCATTTTTAAGGGAAAAGCAAAGATGTTTTCTGAAGGAATGGGAACCTTTGAGAGCAAGCGGGTGTTCGCCATACCAAAATTGGAATCGGGATGATCTTCGGGCACACAGCGTTCATCGCCCCAAAAAAGGATAACCCCACCCCAAGGGACTGCACCAGAAAGTGGGGGGCGCGAGAGCGCATCATATAAAAAGCGTGGCGTACTGCCACCGGATAAGGCAATTGAAAAACGTCCTTTTTTTGTCACATATTTATCGGCAAGTTGCGCAATAAAACATCCTGCAGTTTGTCCCAAAGCTTCTAAACTCGGACAAACCGTTACAGCTTCCACTCAAATAGTCCCCCATAAACCACATGCCCAAAGCGTGTCGACACACCCTAAGGCCTTCGCCAGGCGCGACCGTCTCTTTTGATCAAATCGTCCGCCTCTTTCGGCCCAAAGCTACCAGAAGGGTAGTTGGGAAAACAAGGGGCGGGTGTCTTTTGCCAATGCTCCAACAGTGGCATGAGTAGCTGCCAGGATTCTTCAATCCAATCCCCCCGGCTAAAAAGCATTTGATCCCCCGCCATACAATCGATCAACAAACGCTCATACGCATCAGGTGAGGCGCTTTGGAAAGCGCCATGGTAGTTAAAATCCATCGTGACCCGTCCGACTGAAAACTTAGGGCCGGGGTATTTGGCTTGAAAGCTGAGTGCGATACCCTCATGAGGCTGCACACTTAAAACCAGGGTATTTGATTCCAAACCGCCTGAAACCATGGGACTAAAGAGCATGTGGGGTACTGCTTTGAAAACAATGACAATTTCAGTTGATTTTTTTGCCAGGCGTTTTCCAGAGCGCAAATAGAAAGGTACGCCCTGCCAGCGCCAATTATCAATATAGAGCTTGAGTGCCGCAAAGGTTTCAGTTTTTGAATTGGCTTTCACCCCCGGCTCTTTACGATATTCTTTCACGCTTTTGCCACTCATTAATCCCTCACCATATTGCCCTCTAATGGCGCATTGGTCGATTTGATTTAAATCAATTGGACGCACAGAACGCAAAACCTTCATTTTTTCGTCTCGAATACGATCCGCTTGGAATGCGGTCGGGGCTTCCATCGCAACCAGACAGAGCAATTGCATCAAGTGATTTTGAAACATATCTCGCAGTGCACCCGACCCTTCGTAATACCCTGCACGGTTTTCAATGCCAAGGGTTTCTGCGGCTGTAATTTGGATGTGGTCAATAAACTGGCGATTCCAAATGGGTTCAAAAATCGCATTGGCAAAACGCAGAAAGAGCATATTTTGTACGGCCTCTTTCCCTAAATAATGATCAATACGATAAAGCTGCTCTTCTCCAAAAACCTCACGCATTTCTGTGTTCAAGGCCCGTGCAGTCTTAACATCCGTGCCAAAAGGTTTTTCAACAATCAGACGGACCGAAGTCTTCTTTTTGGAAATAGTTTTCTTTTTTATCTCTGTTTTTTTTGCTTCGTCGTTCCGTCTTTTGCCACGACCACTCAAGCCAGAAATACCCAACTGCCTGACAATTGTTGAATAAAGGCCCGGTGGCGTGGCCAGATAAAAAATGCGGTTTCCACCGGTCTTATGGCTTTGATCCAGTGCAACAATCTGCTTTTCCAAGGTGGCATATTCATCTGTATTTTCAAAATTTTTGAGTGTCGCATAATGAAACTTCTTGCGAAAAGTTTCCCAAACGGCCGTTGGGATACTGCCCATTCGAGAAGCCCCGTCAAGCGATTTTCGCATGATTTCACGGAATTGTTCCTCCGTCATTTCCCGTCGACCAACCCCCAGAACATACCAACGATCCGGCAGAAGCCAGCCTTGAAAAAGGTGAAATAGCGCAGGAATGAGCTTGCGCTGTGTGAGATCTCCTGTTGCTCCAAAAATGATCAGCGCAGAGGATTGAGGTGCAGGATCCTGGTAGTCTTCCCCACTCGAATCCACCGGGGAAATAAAAGTTTGTCCTGTTTTTTTAGATTCTTTTTGCTGCATGACCGCCAAACTCCTTTCTCAGTGCCGAAATAAATTTGTCGGAAAAAGCATCTGGATTGCGTGATGAAAAACGCGCAAAAAGCGATGCGGCAATGGTCGGAGCAGGCACCCCACTTTCGACCGCCTCAAGCACGGTCCAACGCCCTTCTCCAGAATCATTCACATGGCCTTTAAAAGTTTCTAGATGGGGATCTTTTTCAAAAGCGTCTTCAGCCAATTCCAGCAACCAGGAACGAATCACACTGCCACGGTTCCAAAGTTTTGAAACTTCGGCCATATCCAGATCAAACTGAGAAGCCTCAAGCAAGGCAAAACCTTCGCCATAGGCCTGAAGCATGGCGTATTCAATGCCGTTATGAATCATCTTTGTGAAATGGCCCGAGCCATGTTTGCCACAATAGAGATAGCCCTCTTTTGGGGCTAAGGTCTTAAAAATGGGATCAAGCCGTTCAAAGTCTGGTTTTTCCCCACCAATCATCATGCAATACCCCACCGTCAATCCCCAAATGCCACCACTTGTACCGACATCCATAAAATGAATGCCTTCTTTTTTGAGCGTCTCGGCACGTGTCATCGAATCTTTATAAAGCGAGTTTCCCCCGTCAATCAAAAGATCGCCTTCGGAAAGATGCGGTAAGAGCAGCTTGATCGTTTCGGTCACGGTTTCGCCCGAAGGCACCATCATCCAAATCGTGCGCGGTGCATCAAGCGATTTTACCAATGCAGGCAAATCGCCTGCACCTTGAAACCCATTCTGCTTTAGAGATGCCGTTACTTCAGGGTCATGATCAAAACCCACAACGGTATGCCCATCGGGTAGAAGCCGTTTGACCATATTTGCCCCCATGCGGCCCAAGCCGATAAATCCAATTTGCATCTTAATCTCTCCTTAATTTAAGGTTTTGATTTTAGGACTAAATTGGAGTAGGCCGCTGTGGTCGACTCCCCCGTATTGTCCGTGTCTGTCATCACTGCAATGCCTGTAATATAAGGGGGTGTTCCCCCGAAATACTGTCGGTAATCTGTATAAAGATTTCGTTCTTCACAGACCCACTGTCCCACCTTTTCAGAACCGCTTTCAATTGCGATCATATGGGCGCGATCCGTGTACGCATTGGGGGCGGCATCCCCTTTTTTCATTTTATTCGCCCAAACATAATTGAGCGCACCTTTGGGAGGATATTGACCGTAGAGCAATTTATAGGTCTTGAACTTTGTCCGTTCCCAAAAACTCGCATCTTCGGGATTAAATTTAAAGGTGACATAGATCCGGGCGGCGTAGTCGTCCCCTTTTTTCCGGGTCACATCTCCCTTTTTAATCGTGCGACTAATTTTCCAGCACCAAGAAATAGACTGATAGATTCTGGAATCTAAGTTAAGTGGATAGGTCAATCCCGATGCTGCATTATTGCTACGCGCTTCTATCACAATGCGTCCAGATTCCTCGCTTAATTTATATTCGGTATGGCGTTCTATTTTTTTAAAAACAAGGGGCTGCCAACCTGTAGGCAAACCGTCTTCTCCTGAACCCGCTTGAAGCAAATCAATGGGTTCTGCGGCTTGAATTATTCCTGAAAATCCAGACATAAAACTCATCAAAACAAATAAAATAAATACGATATTTGAAATGGGAATATTTTCTTTTGGCATGTGTCTTATCCTTATTTAGAATGGGTATTTCAACGATAGAAAAAAACCTATGCTGAAGGTCTGAATACACCCATAGGATTAATATACCCCCTACGTAAGGGGACGGCAAATTACAAGAGCTTGAAATAACAGCAAATTTTCCACTTTCACCTAGAATAAAGTAATCCATGAAAATATAAAACTCAGTAGTCGTGTTTACAATGCGAGCACGAAGGGAGACCCGTGCAAAATGAAACCGATCAAAATGGATATGATATAATGGGGCAGAAGGCTGTCCCTTGAAACAAAAGGAGTGCGATGCCCAGAAAAACCCTCAAAAACTTCAGTGTCAGTTGCTTGCAAGTACTCAATGAAGCGGGCGAAATCGACACAACACTGGACTCCGAGAGCCACGAGTTTACGGAAAAAACCCTCAAAAGTTTCTATGAATCCATGGTTTTAATTCGAGCCATTGATGAAAAAGCCTTAAACCTGCAACGCACGGGCAGAATGGGAACCTATGCCTCAATACAGGGTCAAGAGGCCATCCAAGTGGGTGTTGCGGCTGCTCTCCAGCCTTCCGACTGGTTTTTTCCTGCATTTCGCGCAACGGGGCTTTCTGTGCTACGCGGCACAAACATCAAAACCATTTATCAGTATTGGTCGGGAGATGAACGCGGCAGTGTCGTGCCCGAAGATATCAACGATTTTCCAGTCTCTATTCCTGTGGGAACCCACATCCCGCATGCCGTGGGTGCGGCCTGGGCTGCAAAATACAAAAAAGATCCCATTGCCGTTTTGACCACTTTTGGCGATGGGGCAACCTCTAAAGGTGATTTCCATGAAGGCATGAACTTCGCGGGTGTTTTCAAATTACCCCTTGTTTTTGTGTGTCAAAACAACCAGTGGGCCATTTCGGTCCCTGTCTCTCGTCAAACGGCCTCGGCGACCATCGCACAAAAAGCCATCGCCTATGGGTTTGAAGGTCTTCAAGTGGATGGCAACGATGTTTTAGGGGTCTACACAGCCGTCAAAGAAGCGCTTGAAAAAGCCAGACGGGGTGAGGGAGCAATGCTCATCGAATGTTTGACCTATCGCTTGAGTGACCATACAACCGCCGATGATGCCTCGCGCTACCGCACAGATGAAGAAGTCAGTGTCTGGAAAAAAAAGGACCCGATCCT
>JAADHI010000002.1 GCA_013151935.1 Candidatus Manganitrophaceae bacterium | reverse complement strand
CATGTCATACTCCGTGACAATGCTGGCCAAGATATATTTTTCTCTGATAATGACTGGTCTTATTTCTATCTCTTGGTTCAGCAGGGGATCGAACGCTAGGGACACCGTATTCATGCTTTCTGTCTCATGAACAACCATATCCACCTTGCCGTACAAGTCGCTGTGTATATACCTGATGGATAAACAAACAGCAGAAGGGATGTTATAAAATGGAAATGAGAAAGCGTGTCGAGAAAATAAAGCTAGAAGGAGAAAGAGTCAAACGTAGATTTGACCCTTTCTTTTTCTTTCTTTTGACAAGTGATGCGTGTGAGCCAAAGTGGTTATTATTCATGGCAGAAACGAGAGAAATTATCTCGGCAGATAGAGGCGGAACCTGCCTTTGGGGCACAACTCAGTGGCTGAGAGTTTTTTTCGGTAGCCTGAAGACAGAATGGGTATTTACCCAATCTCTGCACTAATCTTGAGTAGAATCAGGTATAATGAGTTGAGTCGATTAGGTGTTGATTGCCTTGTCATGTTGCCCACGAAAACAACAAAAAGGGATCGATGAAACGAATGAAAATTAAAATTGCAATAGTAAGTATACTCTCGATTTTCATGATGATCGGTGTACTGCCGTTACGCTTACAAGCTGGGTCTGTGCCATTTGAACTCGTTATTAAGGTTAATGAACAGGGTTTTTTTGATGCCAATGGCAAGGCACTCGGGGAACGGGTTGAAATACCCAAAGAACAGAAGATCAAACTCATCTTCGAGCATGTGGGAAAACCAGAAGAGGAGCATGAGTTTGTCCTTTTATTTGACTCGGACGAAGAAATCAGTAGCGGTATGATTTCCTCTTCGAATCCGAATGCGGATATTGTTTTTCGCACGGGAGAAGAGGGAGAACTCTACGATGTATTTTGTGTTGTTGTCGATTGTGACGGCATGGAACATTTAATAGACCTCATCCTTGTTGCCACATGAGACAGTAAGACTCCTGCCGATGGTTGAAAGACCAGATGATGTCTGACGATATAAGAAAGTTCTGCAAGGTCTGAAGCATTCTGATTTCCCCCAAGATTAGGAAAAAAATGATTTTTAAAGAAAAGATCTCTCTCATGTCAAAAATGATCATTGTGGGGGTGATCTTCAGTCACACCTTGGTTTTTGCGAGTGAGCCTGGTCAACAAAAACCCTTGAAAGCGATTCCCAAAGACTATGCCGAAAAGGTGATGCCCAGCGGCTGGTGGACAGACAAAAAGATTATCGCAGAAGGGAAAAAAATCTTTGAAAACACGGTGCTGCAATACAAGTTTAAGCGCAAGCTGAGAATAGCAGACAATGGTTGTGCGACCTGTCACGGGATTGATGAAAAAAAAGACCGTCCAAAAAAACGTGGCTCACCTGATTTTAGAATAAGCAAAAAGGTCAACCGATTTTCGGATGCGTATTGGTTTTGGCGAATCTCTGAGGGGGTTGCAAAAACACGCATGCCTTCCTGGAAAGCAAAGTTGTCTGAAGCCGATATTTGGAAGGTCATCTCCTACCAGCATACCTGGTCTCATGGCAACAAACCTGCACTTCATGATCACCCGGAAATAGAATATTCAGTCCAAAAATAAAATGCCGAATTTCTGTGTTCTTATTCTTGCGAGTGGGAGCGTATGGGAATCCAGCATCAATACCCCTTCGCAGGCATGATGGGCTGAACTTGAGACTGAGACACTCCCCAAATTGCAAGCTTCTTGACCCTTCCTAAAGAAGTAATATATCATCAGGCTGCGTTCTCACTGAATTTCAAGGTGGGCGCATCATTTTGTGACGGCAGATTACGGTGTGGTAATTGCCGCACCTTGGCAAAGTTGCCATATTCCTTAACAAAAGGGGTATGGCATTTTTATTTTGAGGAGTGATCGTTTCACTGCGTAAAAAACCTTAGGCGAAACATTTAGGCTGTCTATGCATGACCTTATGTGATCTCTTTTGTTTTGGCCTCGTCGAGGAGGGGACATGGTAAAAAAGGTTTATGTGTTTGATGAAGATATTGCCATCCGCCATGGATTGAGCTGTGTTAGGAGAAGGCGGTTCGTTTGAGCACAGACAAAATATCTGGGTGTATCGCACTTCAGCTTTGATCCGGTTCGGTCGGTCAATAGGGCAGGTTTCGTCTTGACAAAATTGAGATTTTGTTCGATATTCGGGGCTAGGCTGTTCTGATCTAGCTAAAAACACGACGATACATGGGCTATTTGAGATAATTCTGGATAGGCAGGCAGCGCCACAATCGTTGCCCGCATAAACAACAAATATAAGAGGAAGGATTTAAGCTATGGAACAACGACTCGCTTTTCGTCCCGGTGGGAAAAGTATGGTAGAAATGGTCGCTTCTCGCATCATGGTAAGGGATCTTTGCTGTTTCGGGAAAGAAGTTTACTGCGATGTGCTGGTGGAAAAAATATTCAAAAAAGGCTTTGGCAGTATCCCGATTATCGACAAGGAAAAAAGACTGATTGGGCTTGTGAGTGAATATGATCTTCTAAATGCCCTGGAAAAAGGAATGGATTTGCGCAATACCCTTGCCTTCGAGATCATGACACAGAAAGTCGTGTCGATAAAAGAAGATACGGCAATAGAGGAGGTAATGGACCTTCTCCAGGCAAGGCATTTTATTCGGGTACCGGTCCTTGATGCAAAAGGGAAGTTGGTCGGCATCGTTGCGCGGAGAGATGTGCTTGGGGCTTATGTTAAATCAGGCATTGATGCACTATAGCCCATTCTGGATCAACACGGTGCAAATGAAAAAAGGAGACAATTTATGCGACTAATAGATCTTTTTATCAAAGGAAAAAGCATTTCGGAGATGACTGCTTCATACATGATGGAAAGGAATGTTGTCTGTTGCAATAAAGAAGTAAATTGCCATGACCTATCGGACATCCTGTATAAAAGAGGTTTTGGAAGCATTCCGATTGTGGACGATGAAAGTATCTTGATCGGGCTTGTGAGCGAATACGACCTATTGAATGCCATCAAAAAAGGAATGCATTTACGTAAAACCCCTGCCTTTGAGGTCATGACTGAGGAAGTCGTCTCGGTCAGAGAGGACACTCCAATGGCAGAGGTTATTAAGATCCTGCAAGCGAATCATTTCATCCGGGTGCCAGTCGTCGATGCAACCGGGAAATTGATTGGTATCGTTGCGCGTGGAGATATTCTAGGGGCTTATTACGAATCAAATTTTGGTGCATTATCGAGTGCATAACGCTTTGTAGGTCATTGATGTCTTGGTTTTTTACGATTTATTTCCAATCCACAAATCGCAGCAGGGGTAGCAGGCGCTTTTGGCCGTCGTGAGACCAATTTAAAGGAGGCCGCTGCATTGCTCCGATGGGGCAAATCCGGCACCCGCCTATTTTACTCAAGGCTTCTACTATTTTTGTCGGCACGTGTTTTCGGGATGGCGATGCCAACGGCTTGAATGTGGTTTCGCAGTGGCGCAAGCAAGGGAGCAATTTCAGAAAGATCGGCCACGGCTTTAATCCAAATACAGCGGGAAAGTGGCGAGGCTTCAAATTCCGGTGACGGATCGTAAAGCACGGTCCAATCCAGCCCATTTGGAAAGGGGTCGGAAAGGGGGCAGGCCTGCGTAATTGCATATAGGCTTATGCTGATATCGTGTTGACATGGCACGAAAACCGCGACTTCATGTTTGCGGTACAAGTCGCTGAAGACCCTTTAGCGAAGATCATGCAAAACCTTTCTTTCCGTATATCCCCGATGGATAAACAAACAGCAGAAGGGACGTTATAAAATGGGAATGAGAAAGCGTGTCGAGAAATAAAGCTAGAAAAGAGAAAGAGTCAAGCGTAGATTTGACCCTTTCTCTTTCTTAGTTCTTAGATTTGCCTCCTTTATTTTCTTTATTTTAGCGTCATCCCCTTCAATCTCGTTTATACCAATACCAGCAGAGTGTTTTGGAGTAGACCAAAAAGGGAAAAAATAGGCAGGTGAGTGTGGCTAAAAAGGTGCGAAAGGGTTTGTCTAGCTTTCGCGCGGAGGTGATAACGGGAGCGTCCGTGATCATTTTAAAAGACCGTTTGTGTGTTTTTCCCCATTTTTTAAGATCCGACGAAAGCCGTATTTCTTCTGCTGCGTAAAGCTTTTCACTAAACCCCCCAATCTGCTCAAAGGCATCGCGCCGACAGTAAATGAAGCTGCCTGCCGCAAGTTTGAAATAGACCGAAATTGCCGTCCAAGCACCCAGCACAAGTCTCGCATAAGGTCCGGTAGGCCGATCAAAGGTGATAGTGGTGCCACCACCACAGTGACCCCGTTCGAGATTTTTTAAGGCCGTCCGCAATAAGGCTTCCGAAATACGTGTGTCCGCATCCAAGAAAATCAGATATTGGCTTAAGGCGATGCGTGCACCTGCATTACGTGCACGTGAGATTTGATTGATGGCCTCAAAGGTGAGGCGTACGCCGTATGTCTTTGCAATCTCGCTTGTTTTGTCACTTGAATTATTGTCCACCACAATGATTTCACCTGGAAGGGTGATGGTGCCCATAATGTTTTTCAGGTTTTGAAGGGTTTGTGGCAGAAAAAATGCTTCATTGTAAGCGGGGATGATGACGGAGTAGTGGGGGACTTTGATCTTTTCTTGTTTTTCTTGGGAAGGCATGCTCTTTTGAGCTTAGTGTAATGGGATGATGTCGTCAATCTTGAGTAGGGGCTTTCCTTCTTCTCTCTTTAGCAGCTTGTATTGCAGCTTGTATTGACCGGATATCGCTTGGGTGTTACCTTTGAACGAGTTGATCAGGTCGTCCCTGCATCTATCCTGTATTCACGTATTTTGTATGATTTTCTGAGACAATGTCATAATAAATCATTAAATTCAAAACCCTGCAAACGAGGAGAATGAAATATGATTCACTTGCGGAAACAAACTTTTTTTATCTGGATGACTGTTGTGATGATGACATTTTTGATTGCCTCAAGGGTCAGTGCGGGTGAGTGGCAGATTATCGGGCCACGGGCTTTGGGCATGGGCGGGGCGGGTGTTGCAGTCGCAAACGATTCTACGGCCAGTTATTGGAACCCGGGCGCGTTTGGATTTTTTGATGGCCCGGATGATGATTATTATGGCAAGCGAAAATGGAGCTCAACCGTGGCTGGGGCGGGTATTGGCGCGAAATTGCATAATAATTTTGGAGATACGATTCGTCAAGTGACGGACATCGATTTTAATGGCATTGACGATAATAATATTTCTGCGGATAAAGTTTCTGATTTTATTGGACTTTTAGATGGGCTTGAGGGGTTTAGAGGTCAGGAGAGTAAGATTGCCACCGTGAGTGGAAATGGCCGTTTTGGCATACAGTCGGGTCATTTTGGTTTTGCAGGCAATGTGTTTCTTGATGTGACTGCCATTCCAAATTTTGATTTTGAGAATCTTGGCCCGGACAATACCGCAGGGTTTACGATTGCTGATTTTACCGATCCAAATAACCTAGGTTGTCCCACATGTAGCACCGCGAATACCAATGGTGTCACAGTTTTAACGACATCTCAAGTGAGTAGTATCGATTCTCAGCTCCCTACAACCTGGACCCAGGCCCAAAGAAATGGCTACATCAATGCCCTTGATAATGGTCTCTCTCAAGCAGGTCAGACGATTCCAAGCGATATTGTGGATCAAGCCGTGGGTGCCGCAACTTTGGCCAATGCAGCTGTGGGCGGTGGCGCACTTTCTCAAAATACTTCAAGTCTTCGTTTTGTGGGCATTGCGCTGTTTGAGGTGCCTTTGACCTATGGCCGTGCATTTTCAGAAAATCTCTCCATTGGTGGGAATTTGAAATACATGAAGGCACGTATTTATGATGTAGACATCGATATTTTGAATCAGGATTTTGGGGATGCACTGGATGATGCATTGGATAAGTACCAAGAAGACAGTAACTTCGGGATTGATCTGGGTGCGCTCTATCGTGTGGGAGAGACCTTTCGCGTGGGCCTCGTGGGCAGAAACCTGAATGCGCCTAAATTTGGAAACCTTAAAGAAGAAGCACAAGTACGCACGGGTATTGCGTATCAGCCCAATCGCATGTTTACGCTTGCTGCGGACTTGGATTTGACAAAAAATGATATCAGCGTGGGAAGTCGCTTAAAGTCTCAGAATGTAGGTGTTGGTCTAGAGTTGGATCTGATCTTTCTTCAATTGAGGGGGGGGGCTTACAAAAACATGGCCGAAAATGATATTGGGCTTGTTTACACTGCGGGTCTTGGTGTGAACCTTTGGTTGGTCAATCTCGATATTGGTGCATCTATGTCAAAAGACAGTACAAATCTTGATGGGGATAAGATTCCTGAGGAAGCGCGCGCCGAGTTTGCGCTCTCCATGCTTTTTTGACAGAAGCCAGGGGTTTCCGTTATGATCCCGGCTTTTGGAGTGCCATATGTCCTCAAAAGCAGATCGGGAAAAATCAACCCAGATTGCGATTATTCTCTCCGGGATTTTCCCCGGTATGGGCCAGTTTTATGTCGGCGATATGGCAAAAGGGGCGATTTTTTTTATCGCGTCTGTGGTCTTGGATATCTATCTTTTGCCTGAAGGGTATTACGCCATTATTCAGGGAAAAACCCCACTGACGCTGGAACTTTATCTTCGCATTCTTGTGTTAGTGCTCTTTCGTGTTGCAGCTGTTTTAGATGCCGAGCGTTCTGTTCGTCGTTTGAATAAAGCCATGCGTTAGGGAAAAAAAGTCTTCTCCTCTTTATTATTCTCAAAAAGAATGCGCTGGGTCTTGCCGAATGAAGCATGGGCTGCTTATAATTAGAATATATGGATCATTTGCAAACGCTTCAAGGTAAAGCCGTGGCGCTTTTGTATCAGGGCATGCGGTATACCGGAAAGTTACTCGGGGCTGACGATGAGCAGATTTATTTGCAAACGCGCAGTGGTCAGGTGGTCTTGCCGATTTCCGGTATTTCTGATGTCCAGGCCCTGCCGCAGCAGAAGGCTTAGTCTATGCCTTTTGACGAAAAAAAGGGCGTAAAGTCTGATGCCCCTCAATTGTCACAATCCGAATTAAATGCTCCGGGCCAAAGTGCTCCTGCCGAAATCCCGGAAATAACCGTACAAGCCCCTCCAGAGCCTCTTGGTCCTGAAGACCTTTTTTCTGAAAATATGGGCGATGAACGCGTAGAACCTAAATCCCGACTGCGTATTTTTGTTCCGATTCTTCTTTTTTTCACCACAGTGCTCACGACCTTGGCTGCAGGTGCGATGCAGGAAGGGGTCAATCCCTTCCTCGATCCGGCAGAACTTTTGGTGGGTTTTCCTTTTGCGGTCACGCTGCTTTTGATTTTATTCTGTCATGAGATGGGGCACTATTTGACGGCAAAGCGTTACGGTGTGAATGTCACGCTGCCCTATTTTATCCCCGGCCCCTGGTTTCCTTTTGGTATTGGCACTTTTGGTGCGTTTATTCAGATTAAATCCCCTATTTACAAAAAAACGGCTTTACTCGATATTGGTGCTGCAGGCCCCATTGCGGGTTTTGTGGTTTCCATTTTTGCGGTGGCAATTGGCCTGCAATCCTCAGAAATTGTCCCGATGTCACAGGGTGTGGGTTTGATTCAATTGGGCGATCCCCTGATCTTTTCCTTCATCACCAGTGTCTTGGGGAAAACGGCTCCAGAAGGCTATGATATCGCACTCAATTCCATCGCTTTTGCAGGCTGGATTGGTTTTTTTGTGACAATGCTCAATTTGCTCCCCATCGGTCAACTGGATGGGGGACATATTATTTTTGCTTTATTGGGACGAAAACACCGCTACATTTCGATGGCGATGATTGTGACCCTTGTTATGCTGGCGATAGACGGTTGGTGGGGGTGGTATCTTTGGGCTGTTTTAACCGCATTGATGGGTGTCAATCATCCGCCTGTCGTGGATGGTCCTGAGCCGCTGGATTTTAAGCATCGCATGGTTGCCCTGGCTTCTTTTCTTATTTTTATTCTGACTTTTATGCCGAATCCAATCCAGATCGGTTGAGAATATCTTTTTTTGTCAATTGATTCATTTTGATTTTTCGATAAATTCCGCGAGATGATGTCCCGCCAAAAAGGCCGAACCCTGGCCGAGATAATCTGATGTGTGCCCCTTAACCCAATAAACATTTTTCAGACCCTTGGGTTGAAGCGTGCTTAAGATTCCTTTTACAATTTCTTTTTTTGTTCCGGCTGTGATGTCGCCGAGTGGCAGAGAGATCTCTCCCTCTGTTTCTCCGTGATGTTCCAAGGAAGGCAGGGTTTTGATTTCCGATTCTGAAAAGGGAATAAGCCAGTGGAGGCGCTTGAGTAGACTGTCCCGCAGTTTTTCATGATCGACATCTAAGGCCGAAGCATTTTCACACAGTAAAATCGAAACGGCAATCAATGATGGGGCTGGGGTTTTGGCCGCCGTCTCAGGTGCGGTATTTTGATTGAGCCTAAGAACGATGAGGTCTTCGAAGTCTTTCGGCGGTTTTTTGCCCCATGTCATGATCAGGGCCTTTCGCATGGGAGAAGGAATCAATTTTGTGGGCATGCTAAAATAAAAATTTAAGGTTTTTCTGTGTGGTGGCGCAGCAACCACAAAATGATCTGCTTTTAAAGTGGAGCCATCGCATAAGTTGATTTGCACGACGCGTTTGTTCTCGACTTCGTATTTTGAGATTTTGGGTGTTTTTAGGATCTTCCCCCCTAAGGTTTGAATAAGACCCTGAAAAAAATGCTGAAGCGTGGCATCCCCATCCTGCATCTGGACTCCGCCCCGCTGAAACCCTGAAAAAAGTTGAATCATCTCAAAGGCTGAAACTTCGCTCATGGGCTTTTTAAAGGCAAACAAAAAAAGCAGCTTAAAATAGGCCAGCACGTTTGGCTTAAAATGAAGCGGTTCGATAAGCTCAAAGGCTTTCTTTTTTTGTTGCTGGAGAATGGCCTGCGAAATGTCGAGTTGTTTTTTCCATTGATTGAGGCGCTCGGCCATGCCTTCGACTTCAAGTTGCTGAAATTGACCTAAGCTGGGATAAAAATAAGCCGCTTCCCGGGTCATTTGATCAAAGAGCGTTTTTAGTTTCTGGGCTTGTTTTGGAAATTCTCTTTTGAGCTCGTCAAAATATGCCTCTTCATTCGAAAAAAGACTGAGGCGATGTTTGTTTGAAACGAGTTGCAGTAGCGGAGAAACTTTTTGAAAAGAAAACCCTTTTTTTTGCAGACTGGGAATGGGGTAGGCTAACTGAGAAAAGTAACCTTCCATTGCCCCCCATTTTTCGTAACCTAAGTAGAGCAGGGGGCCAGAGGAAAAATCAAAACCCGCGTCGTGAATGTCGCTTTCGTGTGGACGAGTGGTATCAAGCAGGAGAACGCGCTTCCCTCTTTTTGCGAGGGCCGCAGCCGCAGTCAGTGAGATGAGGCCCGCGCCAACAAAAACAGCATGGTAGTCCTGATCAGCCATCGTAAGAGGAGTTTTCCTCAAATATGAATAGAATCAATGGACAAGACGTTTTAGCCAAAAAAGAAGGCAATTTCGATCGCCGCGTTTTCCTTAGAATCAGAACCGTGAACGGCATTGGCATCAATGCTCTCGGCGAAGTCTGCCCGGATGCTGCCTTGTTCTGCTTCTTTCGGATTGGTCGCACCCATCAAAGCACGGTTTTTTGCAATGGCATCATCTCCTTCAAGGGCCATGATAAGGCAAGGGCCTGAGCACATAAAGGTCACAAGATCATTAAAAAAGGGCATGGCTTCATGGACTTTATAAAAGCCGCTGGCACGTTCTTTTGTTAATGTTTCCATTTTAGCCTCAATGATTTTGAGTCCTGCACCCTCAAAACGTGTGATAATGGCCCCAATGACATTCTTTGCGACTGCGTCTGGTTTGATGATCGATAATGTGCGTTCCACTGTGTTACTCCTTTATATGATGAAAAAAACTGGATAAATCGGCGGTAAACATAGCCGAATAATGGAATGATGTCAATCTTCTTTCGGGATAAAAGGCCACCTGGCCTCGTATTTGAGTGGTGGACGAGAAAGCGGCAGCCTGCAGCGCTTAAGCCTCTAATATGGAGATTGACGGCGGAAAAAGAAAGATGATATAAAGTCCCCCGATGTTGTATGGCGGCGTAGCTCAGTTGGCAGAGCAGGTGAATCATAATCACTTTGTCGGGGGTTCAAGTCCCTCCGCCGCTACGATTTAAATCCCTACCTTTGTTTTTTCTCTCCTGTTTTGTCCGTTTGATTCTTATTTTATTTTTTGTGTCTAAACCGCCTATATTTTATTGATTTTATTCAATATTTTTATTAGACTGTTGCCCAATTTATGGTCATTTTCTCTAGGGCAGGTTTTTTATTTTTATGAAAAAATATCTTAGGCTCTTAAAATATCCCGGGTTTTTCCCCTTTATTTGTACCCAGTTTCTTGGGGCCTTCAACGACAATGTTTTTAAAATTGTGATTTCAATGCTGGCCATCAGAAATATGGGCAGCCAAAGCGGAGCCTATCTATCATTGATCGGGGCGGTTTTTATGCTTCCCTGGTTTTTCTTTTCGGGTTATGCAGGTCATTTGTCTGATCGTCTGAACAAACGCAGTATTTTGATTTGGGCCAAGGCTTTTGAAGTCCTCGTGATGATCTTGGCTTATTTTGCTTTTCTGTCGGGTCATATTCCTTGGATGCTGCTCGTACTTTTTCTGATGGCTTTGCAATCGGCTTTGTTCAGCCCTGCTAAATACGGCATTCTTCCAGAAATGTTACCGGATAAAGAGCTCTCGCGTGCAAATGGTTTGTTGGAGATGTCTACCTTTCTGGCGATTATTTTGGGGACTTCTGTTGGAGGGTTTATGTTTTCCATTTGGAAGGATCACTTAAATCCAATCGGCATTGTCCTGGTGATTGTGGCCATGATCGGTTACGGGACGAGTCTGCGTATTGGACGTGTTCCTATGCCCAAACGCAAACCACGATTTAATCCCAATCCCTGGGGAGAAATTACTCAGGGTTTTCGGCATTTGTATAAAAAACGGATGTTGTGGTCAAGCGTTTGCGGTATTGCCTATTTTGGATTTTTAGGCGCTTTTCTTCAGATGGTTTTTTTGCTTTTTGGCAGTGAAATTATGCACTTGGATGAATTCTCCATTAGTTTACTGGGGACTTTTCTCGCCATCGGGGTGGGCATCGGCAGTTTACTTGCCGGACGGCTTTCGGGAGACAAGGTTGAGTTAGGGCTTGTGCCCTTGGGATCAATCGGCATGGCGATCTTTGCGATTTGGCTTGCTCTGTCGGGTGACTCCTTTTTTCAGGTGGCAGTCATGCTGAGTTTCCTGGGCTGTGCGGGAGGAATTTTTAGTGTGCCTTTATATGCCTACTTGCAGCAAAAAAGTGCAACAGGTGAACGCGGAAAACTGATTGCGACTTCAAATTTCATGCAAACACTTGGTATTTTATCTGCCTCTGCATTGTTATGGATACTTCATGATTTTTTGAGTGTTCGGCCTGACAAAATTATTCTAATCCTGGGGCTTTTTACCCTCATCGTCACGCCTTATATTCTTAAGATTCTGCCTCAGTACCTGATTCGTTTTTCGCTTTGGATGTTGACGCACAGCATTTACAAGATTCAAATTCGCGGACAAAAACATGTGCCTTTTCGAGGGCCTGCTTTGCTTGTTTGTAACCACGTTTCATCCATGGATCCATTATTGGTGAATGCCTGTATCCAGCGTTTTATTCGTTTTTTAATCGACAAGGATTATTTTGCACAAAAAGGACTTTCATCTTTATTGCGTACGATGAGGGCCATTCCTGTTGAGAGCGGTGGCCGTCCTGCCGCAATTTCGGCGATAAAACAAGGGCGTTCCGCACTCTTAGAGAACCATGTTATTTGTATTTTTGCGGAAGGGGTCATGACGCAGACCGGAGATTTGAGTCCCTTTAAAAAGGGTTTTGAATCAATCGTGCGAGGCATGGATATCCCCATTGTCCCGGTGTATTTGCATGGGGTTTGGGGGACTATTTTTAGTACCCAGAGGAGCCCTTCTTTTTGGAAACGCCTGATGAAGATGCCCTTTCCGGTATCGGTTTCTTTTGGTCGCCCACTCCCGAGCTCAGCGACTGCGAAGGAACTGGAGCAAGCGGTTATGGCCCTAAGCCGCGATGTGGGGCAGGAGCCTGTTTGATGAAGAAGGACTTGTTTCATCCTAAGAAAGTCTTTCTGTTTCTACGTCGAACCAAAAATTATGTCAGAATGTGTTTTCTTTATAGAATCATCTGTATGCAGTTATCTGTAAATGGGTCGTCAAATGTGGAGTAAAAAGTGAGAAAGGGAAACATCGAATTTGAGCAGGACATTCAGAGCTATGTTTTAGGGGTTTCTTTGAGGGAATCTGACCTTTTGCGTCGACTCAGAAAAGAAACCCAAACAGATGCTGCTGCAATTATGCAAATCCCTGCCGAACAAGGTCAGTTTATGGCGATGTTGGTGAAGTTAATGGGGGCAAAACGGACGATCGAAATTGGGGTCTACACCGGCTACTACAGTACACTTTGTGTCGCAGAAGCGATGCCCCATGATAGTTATACAATCGCTTGTGATGTGGATGAAGATTGGACGAATATTGCAAAAAGATACTGGAGGGAAGCGGGTGTGGATCAAAAAATTGATCTTCAAATCGCCCCTGCACGAGAGACCTTAAAAAGACTTATTGATGACAATCAAAGTGGGTCTTTTGACTTTATCTTTATAGACGCGGAGCGGACAAAGTAAATTATGATCATTATTACGAACTTTCCCTTCAGTTACTCAGACCTGGCGGTTTGATCGCGATTGATAATGTACTGCTCTTCGGTGCAGTGCTTGCGTCCAATGTCTCAGGCAGTGAGATCTTTGATGAGACAAGTATTGCAGTCGTCAGAGCACTTAATCTCAAGATTAAGCATGATCAGCGTGTTGATATCAGCATGTTGAAACTCGCGGATGGATTGACTCTAGTGAGAAAGAAATAAAGGGATGGTGTTTCTGTATCGCGCGAGCAGGGGTTTATGAAACAAAAAGCGCAGAGCTTAATGCGTCAGGGCCAGTTTTTTGGTTTTTTAGGGGTCTTGGGTTTTAGCCTGACTTTGCCCGCAACGCGGGTGGCGGTGACTTCGATTGATGCGACGATTTTGGGGCTGGGACGTGCTCTGGTTGCGGCCGTATTTGCCGGGATTGTGCTGCGTGTTACGCGAAAACCCTGGCCAAATTGGAGACAATGCAAAAGCTTGCTGTGGGTGGCTGTCGGGGTTGTTTTTGGATTTCCTTTTTTTAGTGCCTGGGCGATGCAATATGTGCCGGCTTCTCACGGTGCAGTGGTTTTGGGGGTACTGCCCTTGGTGACGGCACTCTTTGGCCGGATGAGAAGTCATGAACGTCCCTCTCCTTTATTTTGGCTTTCGAGTGTCGCGGGCAGTCTTGTCGTCGTGATTTTTGCACTGCGTGCAGGGGGTGGAAGTTTTCATATTGCGGACTTAGCGCTTTTGGCGGCGATTGTTTTTGCAGCCGTGGGTTATGCCGAAGGAGGCCACTTAGCAAGGGAGATGGGTGGCTGGCAGGTCATCTGCTGGGCTTTGTTGATGGCTGCGCCTGTTTTGTTGTTTCCGGTGGGTTTTGCGCTTTGGCGACATGGCTTTTCTCCGACACCCGTGGCGTGGCTGGGTTTTTCATATGTCAGTATTTTTAGCATGTTTCTCTGTTTTTTTGCCTGGTATCATGGACTGGCTGTGGGGGGTATCGCGCATGTGAGCCAGCTTCAACTGCTTCAGCCCTTTTTAACACTGGGTTTTTCAGTGCTCTTATTGCAAGAAGAGGTTGCTCACTGCACTTGTTGCGGCCGGATTTGTTACACTGTCCCTTTTGGTGAGTCGTAGGGCAGCTGTGGTCTATAAACTTTCGCAGAATGGATAGAATCGTTTCGATAGCGAGAGAAAATCGGGGAGAGAAAATCTGAAGGGGAGAAAATCGTGATGCAGATTCGTAAGATCAAAAAAGTGATACAGGCGAAACCTGTTATTGAGGGTGCAGGGGTTCGCCTCAAACGGGTTTTTGGCCATCCTGAAGTCCCGGAATTTGACCCTTTTTTGTTGATGGATGATTTTCATTCGGATACTCCAGAGGACTACATGGCGGGTTTTCCAATGCATCCTCATCGCGGCATTGAGACGATTACCTATTTGTTACAAGGCAGTGTTGCACATCGGGACAGTATGGGGAATGAAGGCCGGATTGAAGCGGGAGATATTCAGTGGATGACGGCGGGCAGCGGTATTATTCATGAGGAGATGCCAGAAGAATCAAAACCCGGGCTTTGGGGTTTTCAACTTTGGGCCAACTTGCCTGCCACCCACAAAATGATGCCGCCGCGTTATCAAAATATCAAAGCTGCGGAGGTCCCGGAGTTTGTCCCCAAAGCGGGTGTGTCGATCAAAGTCATTTGCGGTGAGCTTGCGGATGTCAGAGGCCCTGTGCAGGAGATTGTGACTGATCCTGAATATCTTGATATTCGCATCGGGGTAGAAAAGGTTTTTGAACACCGGGTGAAAGCAGGTCACACGGTCTTTGCCTATGTGATTGAAGGGGAGGCGGCTTTTGCTGAAGAGGCCTCTCAATATACGCCCGAAACCTTGGTTTTATTTGATGCGGGGGATGTCATTCGTGTACGGACGGGCGAAAATCCTGTACGTTTTCTTTTGATTTCCGGCAAGCCCATCGGAGAGCCTGTGGCTTGGCGCGGCCCGATTGTCATGAATACGCAGGCTGAGTTAGATGCAGCACTTAAAGCGTATCAAAATGGGACATTTATCGAACAGGTTTAAAAGGGTTCCCCTCAATTTCAAACAGAGACATGATGGTTTTTTACCCTGCTTGACAGGCTGTGCTTTAGGGCGATAGACTCGATTGGCTTGAAGAAAGGACTTTACATGGCTTCTAAAAAGCGTTTGATTCTATCCCTTGATCAAAATAAATTTGTATTGCCACAAGCACTCATTCCTGAAGATACAAAGGCTTTTATGTGTGAGCAGTTCGAAGATGGGCGGATCGTACTCTCGCCACTTTCTGCTTCAATGGAAGATCATCTTTTGAGCGACGAAGCTGGAAAACAGCATGATGTTCAGACCCGTTTTCCCAATGTCATTGATTTTAGGGAATCTCGCATACGCCTAAAAAATCAACAACAGAAAGCCAGCTTAGCCTCGAAGACGAAGCAAAACGAGGTTTTGCAGACTGAGTTAGCAGAAAAGTCGGCTGAGGACACGCGTTTTGTCAAACTTTGTCATTTCTCTTCGCGCTTGGAAGCTGAAATGCTGGGAGAAATTCTCAAACAGGCTGAGATTCCTTACCTCATTCAATCTGAAGATATTGGGATTTTTGGCCCGGGTGCCGCTCCTGTCCCCGGTGGTGTGCGTATTACGGTGAGAAAAGCGGATATTCATGATGCGCAACGTGCCCTTGCGGGTTTGATTTAAAACCTTCTTTTTGTTTTATTTTCCAAAATAAACCCACTATATTGCGTCTGATCCTAAATTACTCCACCACCCCTTGTTTTTTGACTTGCTTCTCATTTTTGATATTGTTATATAAATCTTCAGAAATTTGTCCCAAAGCAGTGCTTCTTACATTCGGAAAAAATAATGGCTGTTGAAACGACATACGAGGTCAAGGTCGATGCTTTTGAAGGGCCGCTTGAGCTCTTGCTCCACCTTATTAAAAAGAACGAAATTGATATCTATGATATTCCGATTGCGCTCATTACCGAGCAATATCTTGAAACCGTCGATTTGATGCAGTCTCTGAATCTTTCGCTTGCGGGGGAATTTCTGGTGATGGCTGCAAGCTTAATCCATATTAAATCAAAAATGTTATTGCCTGTGCCGGAGTGTGCAGATGAAGAGGAAGAAGATCCGCGTGCCGACTTGGTCTTACGTCTTCTGGAGTACCAGCGTTTTAAGGCCGCCTCAGAACAATTTGAAGAACGAGAATCACTTTGGCGTGATATTTATGCGCGGGGATATACAAAAGCGCCTGATTTAAGTCCGGAAGAAATTCCCATTTCTGACTTAAATGTATATGATTTGGTCAGTGCACTCAATGCGCTCTTGATCAAAAACCCAGAGCCTTTTGTGATGGAGTTGACGATGGAGACCCTGACCGTCAAAGACAAAATGCAGCATATTTTACATGAGATGGCCCTTGTAGATACCTTGCTTTTTGAGGCCCTTTTTACCAAAACATTTAGTCGGCACGGCGTGATTGTCACCTTTTTAGCCTTGCTTGAGGTCATTCGTTTGGGTTTGATCCGTGTTTTGCAACAAGACCTTTTTGCACCCCTTCGTTTGATAAAGACAGATAACTTTGCACGATGATGAAATAAAACCGATTCTTGAGGCCCTGCTTTTTGTCTCATCCGATCCCGTTTCGCTTGAACGCCTGCACGGTGTTTTTGACGGCGTGGAGAAGGCACGTGTCAAAGCCCTCTTGCTTCAATTAGTGCAAGAGTCCATGCTCGCAAACCGGGGCTTTCACCTTGTTGAAATTGCCGGAGGTTATCAATATGTCAGCCGAAGTGACTTAGGGCCCTGGATTAAAGAGATGGAGCGTGCACGGGCAGCTTCCAGGCTTTCAAAGCCCGGTCTTGAAACCTTGGCCATTGTCGCTTACAAACAGCCTGTCACACGCGGAGAGATTGAGATGATTCGAGGTGTGGATGCAGCCGGGGTTCTTAAAACCTTGCTGGATCGTAAGTTGCTCAAAATCGTTGGACGCAAAGAAGTTGCGGGTCGTCCGATGTTGTATGGCACAACGCGCACCTTTCTTAAATATTTAGGTTTGCCCAGTCTCTCGGCTTTGCCCACCCTCAAAGCGGTTTCAGAACTCGTGGATGAAGCGAAGCTGGAGGAAGCCCCAATGTTGCCTTTGGGCGACCTTGGGCATGAAATTCCTCAAATCTCTGATCTTGCGCCTGATGAGGAAACCTCCCTTTAAAGAAGCCCTGATGAAGTCTCCCGTATTTCGGCGGGTATTTTCCTGAGTTCTATCTTTTTTACCTGGTCATCCCAAGAATTTGGGCTACACTTACGCTAGATAGATTTTCCTAAGCGCTTAAATTTAGCTGAGAGGTCTTGTTCGAATGAAAGCATTGGTCATTGAACCCTCCAAGCTCTATCAGGAGATACTCACGCAGACTTTAAATGGCTTGGATTCTGAGGTCGTTTGCACAGGGCGGGCAGACGAGGCCAAAGACATTATGGCATCTCAGGTCTTCGATTGTCTGATTGTTTCAATGTTGTTGGGTGATATCGCTGGTCCCATTTTTTGTGCCCAAGTCCGTTCAGAGCGACGGTATTCCCAGTTGCCTATTTTTATGCTAACGGCCAGTCAGGATAAAAGTGCATTAGAAGATGCAATGAAATCTGGCATTACGGAAATTTTCCATAAAGACGATTTAAGTATTTTTAGAAACTATCTCTGCACCTTTGAGGAAAGAATTGAGGGGAAAGGTGTTTCAGGAACAGTGCTTTATGTTGAGGATTGTCCTGTTATTGCAAAAATAACAAAACATATCTTAGAGCCAATAGGGCTGACACTTCATCATTTTATCAATGCAGAAGATGCGATTGAATCCCTCTCATCGCAGGCCTATGATTTGATTTTGACGGATGTTATTTTGGGTAAGGGCATGAGTGGTTTGGGTTTGGTCAGAGCGCTGCGGAGTGAAAATAGTCCCTATGCTGAGATTCCAATTATTGTGATGACGGGTGCTGATGATACGGCACGGCGTATTGAATTTTTGCATTTTGGGGTAAGTGACTATCTTTCAAAACCCGTTTTGAAGGAGGAGTTGCTTCTCCGTGTTAAAAATTTGATCACGCATAAAAAATTACTCGATAAAATAAAATCCCAGGAGGTCCAGTTGAGACGGCTGGCGATGACGGATCAATTGACGGGTTTAAAAAATCGCCACTATCTTATGTCAGAGGGACCTGCGCGTGTAAGTCAGTCGAATCGGCATAAACTTCCTCTGAGCATGATCATGGTGGATTTAGATTGGTTTAAAAAAATCAATGACGATTATGGTCATGAAAAAGGGGATGGTGTCCTTTCTGAAGTGGGGGAGCTTCTAAGATCAAGCTGCCGAAACGAGGATATTTCATCGCGTTTTGGTGGAGAGGAGTTTTTGTTACTCTTGCCCCATTGTAATGAAACAGATGCAAAAGTGATGGCGGAACGACTGAGAGAAAAGATTGAAGTGCTCAAGCCTGTGGGGGTTCTGATTACGGCAAGCTTTGGTGTCGCATCCCTCCCATTGGATCGTTCTTATACCTTTTTTCAGCTCTTTTCGGCCTCGGATAAGGCGGTGTATCAGTCGAAATCTTCGGGCAGAAATTGTGTGACGGTCTGTGCAGTGACTGATGTCGAGGGTTCGTTTATTTAAAAAAGGTAAACACTATTTCTCTTCGGTCTTGAGGTAGGTCCGTTTTACTTTTTTAGGGGGGATATATCCTTCGACGACGATGCAGGCCTCGCCTTTGAAGGTTCTTCCTTCGAGTTGTTTGAGGACTTGTGATACCTTTCCGCGGATGATTTCTTCGTAACGTTTTGTGAGTTCTCTCCCAATGGAGACCCGTCTGTCTCCAAAAATCGTGTAAATGGCCTCTAGCAGTGAAAC
>JAADHI010000039.1 GCA_013151935.1 Candidatus Manganitrophaceae bacterium | reverse complement strand
TCTGGCTCACGGCATACAACATGCCTCTGATATATTTAGCCTGTGAAGACCCTTCAAAACCGTGTAAACAGAGCACAATGGGGTCTTGATTTCCCTTCAATTTTTCAGCAGAAAAACCCATAAAATCAAGATCCAGAAAATCGTCATCGGGTGTTTCCCAGCGCTCCCGCACAAGACGAGGAAGCACAGGGATTGCCCCAAAAAACTTACGCCACACGGTTTGCAAATGGCCATTTTGACACCATCTGGGAGAGACATAGTTTTTTATCTCTAAAATCGACAAGGACATACAATTACCCTATTTTGAACGGTGAGACATCCTCCAAAAACACACGCTCTGCTATACTCGTATCAGATAAACACACACCTTTTTAACGACCATAGGAATCGGGAGAATAAACGCTTTCGGAACAGTTTGCACGACACAAAACAACTTTATCAAGACTGAATCTTCTTTTAAGAACCTTATATTTAAATGACAGGAGGAAAAAATGAAAACCGCCACAGCCTGGGCGACAGAAACCAGTTTTGATGCCATACAAAATGCTTACCAGCGTTTACTTAAAGAACTGGGAGCTGAACCCAGCACCCTCGTTGTCAGTTTTTCAGTCAGCTACGATGCAACTTTGGTCTTGAAAGCCATTCGAGAGCTAAGCCCCAATGTGCCAGTGCAAGGGGCGTCATCCTGCTTAGGGGCAATGACACAAGACGGGTTTCATAGCAACAAAGGCAGTGGACTTTCCTTTTTTGGCATTTTAGATCCAGAGGGTTCTTACGGTGTCAGTGCATCAATGATTACGGATGATGCAAAACAAGCTGCAAAAGACGCCTTGGAACAGGCGCTTGTCGCAGCAAATTGTGCTGGAGAAGTTCCTGCGATGATCTGGCTCACTGCGGCACCAGGCTTTGAAGAACGTTTAATGGAGGGCATCGCGGAAGTGGTCGGAGACGGCGTTCCCATCGCAGGGGGAAGTTCGGCGGACAATACTGTCACAGGAGAGTGGAAACAATTTTCTGGAGACACCGTCTATGACAATGCGGTTGTTGTCGGCGCAATGTTTCCCTCAACAGAAATCATGTTTGCCTTTCACAGTGGCTATGAACCCACGGACAACAAGGGAAAAGTCACAAAAATCGCAGGCCGTACCCTCAGCGAAATTGATCATCGTCCGGCAGCAGAAGTCTACAATGAATGGACTTCTGGACTCATTTCAAAAGAAATCGCAACGGGTGGTAATATTCTTGCAGCAACGTCATTACATCCCCTGGGCCGCGTTGCGGGCCATATTGGTAAAATTCCCTATTTTCAATTGACACATCCAAACGCAGTTCTTAAAAAGGGTGCATTAAACCTGTTTACAGACATGGCGATTGATGACGAAATTGTACTCATGCAAGGCTCTGTGGATAGCCTCGTATCTCGGGCCGCACGTGTCGCATCCTCTGCAAAAGAAATGAACCCTCTAAAAAGCAGCGATGTCGCAGGGGCGCTCATTATCTACTGTGCGGGATGTATGCTAACGGTTAAAGATAAAATTGACGAAGTCGTTCATGGGCTGAAAGAAGAATTACCTGACACACCCTTTATGGGATCTTTCACCTTTGGGGAACAAGGCTGTTTTGTCGGGGGAGAAAACAGACACGGCAACCTGATGATATCGGTCTTACTCTTCACTGATTAGCACTCAAATTATGGAAAAAACGGAACAAGTATTAGAAGCCTTTCTCGATTTAGAGCGATCACGTCAACGCGAGTCTGAATTACGTATTGATTACGAATCTCAACTCCAAGGCATTCGTTCCATCATTGAGGCGGAGAGCAAAGACAGCTTGTTTGCCGCCTTAGTCAGTGTACTGAAAACACTCATCCACTGCGAACACGTCTTTATTCTCAAATCGGAAGAAGACGGGAGCATGCGTCCCACTTTATCTACCCGCGCACAAATTCAAGATACGCACTGGTTTCCAGACACCTTATTTCAGCGCGTCCTTAGGGGAAAACCCGCCGCAGTCTTTAATATCAACCTCGTCAAAGAGTGGCATCAACAGTCAGAAGAATCGCGAGAAGGCATTGCCTCTGCGCTGCATTTCAAGCTAGAGGATGGCGAAGAGGCCTCTATTTTAGTCTGTACGCACACTGCACGGCGCCATTTTAACCCCACACACATCAAACAACTCAGACGGTTTATGCCTTTTGTTTCTCAAGGCTTTGCCACATTGGAACTCAAACAAGCCGTCCGTGAGCGAGATCGTTTTTTCGCTTTATCGCTTGAACTCATGGCCATTATTGATAAAAAAGGCTACTTTAAACAACTCAATCATGCTTGGCAGACCACTTTCGGATATACCGAAAAACAAATCAAATCACGGCCTTTTTTCAACTTTATCCGCCCTAGAGATCGTCAACAACTTATTCACAAGCTCTCTTCTGTCACAAAACAAAATGCGCCCTTATTGGAGGAATGTCGTTTTAGGCGAAGTGACGGCCGGACAATCTGGTTATCGTGTAGTATCGTCATGAATACACAGGATGACTTGTACTACATTTCCGCAAGAGATGTGACAGCAAGAGTCAAAGCAGAACAACAACTCTTAAAAGATGCAACACACGACGCACTCACAGGCTTACACAACCGATCTGTATTTGTCGATCACCTTGTCAAAGTACTGCAATATAACCATAGGAGAAAGCATTTTGACTTTGCCTTACTCTATTTTGATCTGGATCGTTTCAAACTCATCAATGATTCTTTAGGACACCTCGTCGGCGATCAAGTCTTGGTTGAAATATCAAAGCGAATTAAAGAAACAGTCCGCTCCGCAGACAGTATTGCCCGACTCGGGGGAGATGAGTTTGCAATCCTGTTGATCGACATCAATCAAGCTGCAGATGTCATTTCCCTTACAAAACGCCTCATAGAACGGATAGAAGAGCCTCTCCATCTTAATCGGCGAGAAATTAAAATTTCTGCAAGTGTGGGAATCACCCTCAGTCGCGATGATCACACCTCAAGCGAGGAAGTACTCCGCGATGCTGATATTGCAATGTACGCCGCAAAAAATTCCAGCAAGTCCAAGTACATGCTTTTTGACAAAAAAATGCATGCAAAAGCCCTGGCACTGCTCCAGCTCGAAATGGACATGGACAGCGCATTAAAACATTCAGAATTTATACTTGTTTACCAAGCCATTGTGGAAATGAAAACAGAAAAAATCATCTCTTTTGAAGCCCTGGTGCGATGGCAGCATCCCGAAAGAGGCATGATCCCTCCCTCAGATTTTATCCCATTGGCCGAAGAAAACGGGTTTATTATGCAATTGGGCACTTGGATTTTTAAAACGGCATGTGAAAAAATTAAAACACTGAGAACAAAACACCCAAAATACAAAAACACATCCATCCACATCAATATCTCACCCCGTCAATTTTGGAAAAATGGCTTTGTTGAGGAATTGGTCCAGGTGGTCTCCGCGTTAAACCTCCCCCCCAAAGCCATCATTCTGGAGGTGACAGAAAGTGTCATCCTTCAAAATGCCATGGAAGCGTTTGAAATATTTGAAAAAATAAAACAACATGGATTTCCACTGTACATTGATGACTTTGGCACAGGCTATTCCTCCTTAAGCTACTTACATCAATTTCCCTTTGAGGGATTAAAGATAGACCGCTCTTTTGTTGATGTCATTGAGAAAGATAAAAAATGTAACGAGTTGATCAAAACCATTATTCAGTTGGCAAAAAACTTTGGACTGGAAGTGGTCGCTGAAGGCGTTGAAAAAAAAGAACAATCCGACTATCTCATGGCCCAAGGCTGCAAATATGCTCAAGGCTATCTTTATGCAGAACCGCAAGAAGAAATTGATTAAGGTGTGTTCTCTGTTCAGCTTCTCACAATCTCTCGGCACATGACGGTGGCCGTTGACGGGCACAAGACCCTAAATTGCTTTGTTTTGGTAATTTCCTCTGGTGTTTCTGTCCGTTTATTGACGGAAAAGTCTAGCTTCCCAAAATAAGCGACTGCTGTTTCAGTCAATAAATAAAGTGTGTTCATCCCTTTTTCATACGCTCTGTCTTCAAGTAGAGTGAGTATTTTTCTCGCAATGCCCCGACCTCTCCACTCTGGAATTACTGCGATAGAACGCACTAGGCCATATACGCCACAAACCTCAATCGCTCCTGTGCCAATCATTTCCCCCTCTTTTTCTGCGATAATGAAGTTGTCTATGTGATGATCACAATCATCAGAGGGCAAATGATTCTGACTCAAAATTTCCTTTATCCACGGCAAATCTTTTTTTTCTGCGACCCGATATCTCATGTCATGATGGCGCTCTAAATTTGCTATATTTAATTGTCCCGACAAAGGGATTGCCAAAGCATAAAGATTAGTTTATACAGGCCCGCGTCACAAACATCAGCCCTTTATTTTAACAACCTCGGGTAGGCTTATGAAATCCGCTCAAACGGAAGATACATTAAAAGAAAATATCGCCACGGTCCGTGAGCTGCTCACACAACGAAAACGCGAAGAAGAAACCGAAGATCAGCGAAGCGCTGAAAATCAAGAGGCAACAAAATCACTCTTTCAGTATCAACACTGGCTTGAACTACAAGCGATTTTAAAACCCCTGCATATCGGAGACATTGCCCATATTCTTGAAATCCTGCCACTTGATGATCGCTTAACCGTTTGGCAGCAAGTCAATATTTTCCGTCGCGGCGACGTCCTGCTCGAAGTCTCAGATGCCGTCCGAGAAAACCTGATTCAATCCATCTCGGAAGAAGACCTGCTCGCCGCACTTAACCTGATGGACGCGGACGACCTGGCTTATATTGCCGACGATATTCCAGAAGATTTACTCAAAATACGACAGAAAACACTCACGACAGAGGATAAAAATTGGCTGCGCCGTGCCATGAGCTACGAGGAAGACAGTGTTGGCTTTCTCATGAGCAATGAAATGGTCGTCATTTACGACAACGATGCATTGAAAGACGCCGCAAAAATATTACGAGGACTTGAAAAGTTACCCATCCACAATGATACGCTCTTTGTGGTAGATCGTCGCGGTATACTGCGTGGCATCTTAAGTCTGCAAAATATTCTGCTCAATGATCCCAATTTGCCCGTTCACAACATTATGGAAACCGACATCGTTTATTTTTCACCGCAAGACGACGCAGGAGAAGCCTCCCAGGCCTTTGAACGCTACGATCTCGTTTCTGCCCCCGTCATCAGTGATCGCGGAAAACTCGTTGGACGTCTGACCGTTGATGTCGTCATGGACTATATTCGGGATGAAGCAACCGAAGATGTGTTAAACATGGCGGGTATTAGCGCAGAAGAAGATCTCTTTGCCCCCATTTTAAACAGCGCACGCAACCGTGCACTCTGGCTTTTATTTAACCTCGGGGCCGCCTTTTTTATCTCGCAAATTATCGGTATTTTTGAAGCGACCATCACGCAACTGGTCTCACTCGCCGTCTTAATGCCTATTGTGACAAGTGTCGGCGGAAATATCGGAAATCAGACCGCCGCAATTATTATTCGTGGCATGACCCTGGGACAGATTAACAAGGAAAACACCACTTACCTCATGCGAAAAGAGTTGGGGGTCAGTGCCTTGAATGGACTTGTCATCGGAAGCATTGTCGGCATTTTTTCGTTTATTTTGTACAAAAACATCGCTCTTTCAATCGTGATATCCGTTGCGATGCTCTTAACCTTAATCCTGGCAGCACTGCTGGGCCTTTTAGTCCCCATCTTCCTACATCGCATTGGCCGAGACCCGGCTTTAGGCTCAAGCGTGATTATGACAGCAACGATTGACAGTGTTGGTTTTTTTATCTTTCTCGGCCTGGCATCCATATTTCTTGTGAAATGAAGGTCTGCCGGATGTTTTATGTAAAGACGGAGCAGGATACACATTGTTTTGCTTTCCCGTCGAGATCTAAACCTTGCTCATACGGACACCTCATTGAACAGCGTGAACAAAACAGGTTTATTCATCTTCGTCTTCATTTTTGTTCTTTCGATGACTTCAGCACCTGTGCAAAGCGAAACCATCGAAAGTGAAGCGATCATTGTCGAATTTGATGGCTCCCTACACAAAATCGCACAAGAAGTGATCGAGATTTATCCTGCCCTGAAAACGGAACTTGAAACGACCTTCGAATGGCCTCTGAATTTCAAACCGAAAGTGATTCTTACGATTGCACGTGAAAACTTTCAACACCTGAGTCGCAATCCCCCGGTCGTGGCCTACGCCCTCCCTCACAAAACACTTATCGTAATCGATTATTCAAAAATGAGGACCGAGCCACTCATGTTCAGGGCGACCCTGAAACACGAATTAACACATCTCTTTCTTCATGACCGGATCAGGATGGGCAATCTGCCAAAGTGGCTTGATGAAGGGCTTGCCCAGTGGGTCAGTGGTGGGATATCCGAGATTCTGATGGGAGGAAAAGGCGCTGAACTCGCGCAGGCCAACCTAAGAGGAAATTTGATTCCCTTGAGGTCTTTAGCCCTAAGTTTTCCAAAAGAGGAAAGCGGACGTTTGCTTGCTTACGCAGAAGCCAAAAGCATTGTCGAATATATCAAAAGCCATTTTGGTCTGAATGGGATTCGGGCAATATTGGAAGCCCTTAAGGACAATAAGAATATCGATACGGCCATTCAAATGGGACTTTCGCTTTCGATGGATGCGCTTGAAGCGCGCTGGCAAGCCGATCTCAGCAAAAAGATCACCTGGATTGCCTATTTCGGAAACAACCTCGTTCTGATTCTTTTTTCATTTGGGGCACTGCTCACAATCTACGGCTTTATCCGCCTACTCATACAGAAAAAAAGATATCGGGAAAAAGAGGAGGAGGAAGAGCTTTTGCGACAAATGTTTGAAGGTTACGATCGGAAGTCCCCAGATTCCGAAGAATGAGATGTCCTTTTATGAAATGCTCTCGTGTGTCTTCAGTCACTTGAACTTGAAATCGTGCAAAATTACCCCTGATAGATGACGAATGGGAATATTTTATGTTGGATGGCATAGCATATCAGGGGAAACATTACCGTTTAGTCTGGTGCATGTGCGATGATTGCCTATTCGTTGGGATCATCAATTATTTTCGGAGATAAAGATGAAAAGGAAGCAAACTCAAGAGAAGTTTCCTGATGAAACAAGGCTCAAGGGTATCCGAGATAAACTTTCTGATTCGGACTACATTGATGGCAACCTTGCTTTGCCTGCCGATGCTTCAAAAGTCGATCAGGCGAAATACCAGCTCTGCCAGTTGATTGCCCGATATAGAAGAGAACATGGGTTACTTCAAAAAGAAGTTGCCAAAAAAATCGGAGTAGATGAGTCTCGGATTAGCGACATCCTACGCGGGAAGATCGAGTGCTTTACTTTAGATCGACTTATTAACTATGCGGCCAAATTGCACGATAATCTTGAAATAAAGATCATAGCGGCCTAACAAGTATTGCCAAATAGTTCATAATGAATCAGAACTCAGCCAAAGGGAGTCCTCAAACGCTTCCTGAAAGGTGTAGTTGTTTTCAACAAAAGAAGTGAGGGGGACTTTTCTACTTCGCGCACACCATAAAGTCAACGGCAGATTTGACCCCATTTGCTATTTTTGATTTGATAGCCCTTCCGATATTATCACCATAATCTAGAACAAGGCAGGCCGTGAGACGAATGGGTAATACTGTCTCAGGAAGACTATTTTAGTTGTAGGAAAAATGACCCTTTTCTCTACAACTTTTTTTAATCTGCTAGGAGAGCCATTGTGAGGCAGAATAAGTAATTTTGTCCCAAATTTAAATTTTTACTTTAAGAAACTATTGGGCTATAACATTGCACTGAGTATTCTCTCTAAAAGAACATAGAAATATGCAGCCAA
>JAADHI010000125.1 GCA_013151935.1 Candidatus Manganitrophaceae bacterium | reverse complement strand
CTGCCGTGGTTTCGTAGCCGTCCATTTCGGGCATCTGACAATCCATAAAGATGAGGTCGTAACTTTTTTCCTCAAGTAATGCCAAGACCTCCTTCCCTGTTGCGGCGATATCGACTGAGCAGCCCAATTTTTGTAACATGTATTTTGCAACCATCTGATTGACCTGATTGTCTTCTGCGACAAGAATTCGTTTTCCCTTTAAGTTTTTGTGTTCTGGGGTGGGGATTTCTTTTTTTGCAGACCCGTTTGCCGTTTTTTTCTTTTTGTGGTTAATGCGAAGAGGAAGCATGACCGAAAAACAGGAGCCTTTTCCGTCTTGACTGCTGGCTTCAATCCGGCCCCCCATGAGATTCGCAAGCTGTCTGCTGATGGCGAGACCTAGGCCCGTGCCGCCATATTCTCTTGTGGTTGAGGTATCAGCCTGGGTAAATTTTTCAAAAATTTGTTTCAGTTTTTCTTTGGGGATGCCAATACCACTGTCTTTGACCCTTAAGTGGACTTCAATGACGGTCTCGTTTTTTTTATGGGTCGAAACGCTGATGATAATTTGTCCTTCATTTGTAAATTTTATGGCATTTGAAATGAAGTTGATTAAAATTTGCCCAATGCGTCCAGTATCTCCGATGAAATATCTGGGGAGATTTGATGGGTATAGCACCTTCAGTAAAAGCCCTTTTTTTTCGGCTTTCGATTTCAAAAGTTCGGGCACGGTTTTGAGTAATTCCCTTAAATCGAAGGGCATGGGTTCGATATTTAGTTTTCCGGCTTCTATTTTGGAGTAGTCAAGAATATCATTGATGATACTCAGCAGGGTATTGGCTGAACGACTCAAGATCCCCAGATATTCTTGTTGTTCTGGGTTTAAGTCTGTGCCCAGCACCAGTTCAGACATCCCCAAAATGCCATTGATGGGGGTTCTAATCTCATGACTCATATTTGCGAGAAAATCACTTTTTGCATGATTGGCCGCTTCTGCAGCTTTTGTTGCACTTTTTAATTGGGTTTCCGCGCGTTTGCGGTCTTTCACTTCTTCTAAGGCCTGGTCTCGCATTTTTCGATAGTCTTGTACTTTGTTATTGAGATCCGTGATGTCCTGAATGGAAAAAAGTGCGCTAAATCCGCTGCCCTCGGTATTCGGTAAGGCACTTACGGAGGTATGTTGGGTCCGAAATGTGCCATCTTGAAGGGGGATGGGAATAATGTGTTTGTGCAGATGAGACGAAAAAATAGCGGGAGGGCCGCCCTCAAATATCGTTTGTAATCTGCCTCGAATAAAGGGCTTTTTTAGAGATGGAAAATGCGTATCTATTTTTGTTCCGAGAATTTGCTCTCTCTCAATGCCGGTCCAGTCTTCCAGCCAAGTATTCCAAAAAATGACAGAAAAATCTGATTTGAGTATGAAAATTCCGATCGGAATGTGATCGAAGGGATTAAAATTTTGTGAATGATCCTCCCTTATTAGATTCATTGTGACTCCGTTGTCAAAATATGATCTATTGCTGAAAGCAAGACGCCGAAGGACTCAAAATCAAAGACCAGGGCAACATCACCTTCGATGTGGTGTTTTTCGATGTTGAAGCGGGTCTGGGCTAATAAAATAGTTTCTTTGACACTTGCATCTGAAGTCGCAGGGCTGTCAGAGGACATGCCTTCTGAATAGCAGGGGGTAGAGTAGCTGAGGCGTTCTGAAAGAATGTTTGCAATGGAGCCCATGACGCTATTGATCACGATATTACCCATTTCCATGAGCACGCCTGAACGAATGGAGTCGAGGTCATCGCCAAAATCCTCCTGGCCCATGACGATTGAGACGAGTTTTGAGGCACTTTCTTTTGGGAAAATTAACTTAGCACGTCCAGAGAATGGGCCTTTAAATCTAAGTTGTACGGAAGAAACCGGTTCACGTTGGTTTGTTTCAAGACCTGCTGCGACTTCTTCGGGACTGAGTATTCTGAGCATTGGGATTTTTAGCGTTACCCGTGCATGGAGTAAATCATTTAAAATGCCGCCTGCACGTCCGACCCCAATGTTGATCATTTCCTTGAGTGCATCGAGTTGTTCTGCTGAGGGTGTCATTTTGTCTTTCCTTGGCAGGGCTGTAGCATCCTTGAAAGTGCATTTAAAATGTCTTCTTTTTTTATCGGTTTGTGAATGACGTGAAGCGCACCCAGGTCTAAACATTCCTGTCGTGCATCTTCTTGAATATCTGCTGTGGCAACGATTATGGGGATGTTTAGCCCCGATCTTTTGAGTTCAGCCAGAAACGCAAAACCATCCATCTTTGGCATGACGAGATCACTAAGGATGCAATCGGGTTTTTCCGAGGTGGCTTTTTCAAGGCCATCTTGCCCATCAAGGGCTTCGATGACTTCATGCCCTTCGGCCTTGAGTATCCCGCCAATTATTTTACGTTGTAATAATGAATCATCTACAACAAGAACACGTGCCATATCTTTCCTCCGTAAAATAATGTTTCCCCGCAGGAGCCATATTCTTTCTCCTGACGATTTGGTTTTGCGATGTATCGGGGTGTATTGATCTTTTTAATCTGGACTCGATTTTTTCGACGCTATTTCCAGTTCCTTTTTTACACACAAGAACTCCAGCTCAAGTCCTTTTATTTTTTTTAAGCAATCCGCTATTTCGCCGGATCGTGCTGCCGTTTCCAAGTCCTTACAATGTGCAGAGAGTACGAGTGCCCCAAGGTTGGCAGCACTTGATTTGAGGCTGTGCGCTATTTTTGCGATATTTTCTGCATCATTTTGCGCTGCGCATTCTGCAAGTGATACGATTTGTTCAGGAACACTGTTCAGAAAAAGACCTAGCAATTTGGAAAAACCTTCTTCCATGACCTCGCGCAGGTCACTAAGGATGTCCATGTCGATTGCATTTGTCCTCTGTTCTTCTCCCTTTTTTCCGGAATCGTCGATTAAGTTGTGACTGTTTTGAGTTTGCAATTTCTTTCCTTCTTTAAATTCAAAAATTCAAAGCAGAGACCATTTCCTCTCCACTAATTATATCGATCGTTTTGGCAAAAAAAAATCACCTCATAAGTTCTTGATATTTTATTAAATCAACGGACGATTAGGAGATATTCTTTTGATTTAAAAAATCGTCATGTCCACAAAAGAGAAAATAATAATGCAGACCCACAATCGCATCGCAGTGTTTTTACGAAGGAATATAATTGTGGTATAAATACAGCAATTTTTTGTGTGATGATTCGATGTCAGCGCATTTTTTTATTTCTTATCTAGATGAAGGGTGGTCCGTTTTTGAAAGAGATAATCGATTGGAAAAGTCCAGCGCGAAAAAATAAGATGAAAGATCGATTGACCGCACACGCTGTTTTGAGGGCCTCCTGTATCTTGCAAAAGGGCATCGCCGCAAAATTGACGCAATTTGTTTATGACGCAGGTGCTGAAATCATTGATTATGATCATTATGTGGATATTGAAAAAAATTATTTCTATTGCCGAATGGAATGGACCGCTTCTTTAGAAGAGATAGAACAAGATGTACTGCGTGCACGTTTTCGAGACAAAATTGCAGGACCTTATCGGCTGGATTGGGATCTGCGTTTTAAAAGTAGACCTTTACGTCTTGCCGTTTTTGTGAGCTATGAATTAGCTCATCTTTATGTGCTGTTGATGAAGTGCCTCTCTCGGCAATGGGATGCCCGTATTGAATTTATCGTGAGTAATCACGCGGACTTGGCCCCTGAAGCCGCACGTTTTGATGTGCCGTATCATCACTTGCCCATTGACAAAAACAATAAGGCTGTGCAGGAAGCGTGTCAGTTGGCTTTGCTGAAGGAGCGCCAAATTGATTTGATTGTTTTTGCGCGTTACATGCAGGTGGTTACAGAGACGCTTATTCGTCCTTACGAAAATCGCATCATTAATATTCATCATTCAATGTTACCTGCATTTGCCGGGGCAAAACCCTACCATCAAGCCCATGCTCGAGGGGTGAAACTCATCGGGGCAACGGGGCATTATGTGACCTTAGATTTGGATGCAGGGCCGATTATCGCGCAAGCGGTTAAGACGGTCGATCACCGAAAGTCCGTGGCGGATTTGGTTGCAGTGGGTCGGGATTTAGAAGTGGAGGTCTTGGCTCGAGCCGTCGGCTTGCATATTGATTCGCGAGTTTTAGTCCGTGATGGTCGTACGATTGTTTTCGATTAAGAGAGAAGCCTCGTTGATATAAGCCTTTCCTTTTGAAAATCCTGATCTGCGGGGATCAGCGGTTTTTTTTGAGCGCTCGGGTGCGTTTAAGATATTGTTCAAAGCTCAAAACACATCCCGTCTTTAAGTAGTGTCAAATTTTGGAGGGCAAGTGCCTCAAGCTCTTTTTTGATTTGTTGTAGATATCTTGGTTTCATATGGTAGGCATAAACGGGGAGATTGGGGAGGCCTATTTTTGAAAATTCTTTGTAAAATAGTGCGGGTGTTAAGTGTTTACTTTCTTTGGCCAAATCAATGAGCGCATCGGGAAAACTGACTTCAATCAGTGCCGCTTTTAAATGTGGTTCTTTTGCAGCGGCTTTCCAGATATCTTCAGTCCGGTGTGTGTCTCCGCTGTAGAGCAGTGCGCTGTTCTTTTCCCGAATGATGAAACCGGATGAGGGCACGGTGTGGTTTACGGCATAGGTGCTGATTTCAAGATCGCCCACTGTGAGGACTTCTCCTTTAGAAAGCGACTGCATACGAAAGACAGGGTTTTCTCGATTGGGGATGGAGGTAAAATCAGGCCAGAGTTGATTATTAAATAAGTGGTTTTTCAGGGCATTGAGTACTGATTCCAGTCCAATCAGTGTGACGGGTGTTCCGCTTGCTTCCGCTTGCAGGTTTTCGGAGAAAGAGGCCAGTCCTTTTGTATGATCCAAATGAATATGTGAAATAAGGATATGCCGTATTTGGCTTTGCTCCGAAAGATTGAGTACGCTTGCGATGGTGCCCGCATCCATTAAGACGGATGTGTTGATCTGAAATCCGCAGGTCTTTTGATTTGCAAGCTCAGCGCCGTGACAGCCTAAGACCCGAATCTTCATCTCGCCCTTCTTTCTCCTAGTTGTTTCGGTATTTTATCACCCTGGATTGTCGGGACAACAGCCTGTACTATACTGCACAGTGCTTTATTTGGCAAAATGTAAATCAGCGCTTCCCTGGGCTGGTTTTAAGTGATCTTGAAAAAAATCATCATGACGCGTTTTAAGAAGACGATCCTTTTGGCCGTGTGTACCGGTCTTTTTGGCGTCCTGCTGACAGCACATCCAAGTGGAATGGGTCTTGAAGAAAATCTTGGTTTAAGTTTGTTGTTTCAAATGCGGGGTGTTCGCGAAGCGCCAAGTGAGGTGGTCGTGGTCGCGCTGGACAGCGCCTCTGTCGATCATTTTCAGCTTCCACGGGATCTCTCCAGATGGCCTCGGTCTCTTCATGCACAATTGGTGAAAAAGTTATCTGATGCAGGTGCAAATGTCATCGCTTTTGACATTTTTTTTCGCGCAGCGCGTGAAGGAGATTCGATGCTGGGTGAGGCGATTGCAGCGGCAGGAAATGTCGTCTTAATTGAATCGACCGAACAAAAGATGCCTTCTTCAAAAAAAGGTGCGAATACGGTAGGTGAAAACATCATTTTTGAAAAGCGCGTACTGCCGCATGCTCCGCTCGCCGAGGCTTCTGTTGCCGTGGCACCTTTCCCGCTTCCAAAAGTGCCCGTCCGCGTGAATGAATTTTGGTTATTTAAAAACAATTCTGCCGATTCAGGAACGCTGCCGGTGATTGTCTTGCAGCTTTTTGCACTGCAAGTCTTTGACGAAATGATTGTTTTATTTGAAAATGTTTTACATCATCCGAGTGTGATTCAAGCAAAAAAAGAACCCGCACTTACCACTTCGTTTGACTTGTTGCAAGACTTGATGACGCGTGAAAAAAGTGAAATGACGACAGGCAGCAGTCTCAATATTTGGGTTCGGGATTTAAAACGGATTTTTGAAAAAAAGACGGTCATTTCCGAAGCGCTGGTGGCGGAAATAAAGAAGCCGTCCCGTACCTATCCGGTTCTCCTTAAGGCTCTGATTAAAATGTATGCCGGTGGTGCGAGTCGTTATCTAAATTATTACGGCCCGCCGGGAAGCCTTGTGACGCTTCCCTACTTTGAGGTATTTGAGGGGCTTGAGCAATCTTCCCTGGATTTGAGGGGGAAAGCGGTCTTTATTGGTTCTTCCGAGATTGTGTCCATTTCGGAAAAGCAGGATGATTTTCACACCGTTTTTTCTCAGCCCGACGGTTTGAAGCTCAGTGGTGTGGAGATTGCCGCAACCGCCTTTGCAAATCTACTGAAAGATGAATCCGTGCGTCGCGCACCGCTTGTTCTGAATTTTATGAGTGTCTTTTTTTTTGGTGTACTGATTGCTGTCTGTTGGTTTTTGGGAACGCCCTTAAAAGCCGCGATGGTGACCTTTGTTACGGTTGTCGTTTTTATTGTCCTGGTTTTTATGCAATTTAAACATTCGGGCATGTGGTTTTCACTGATCGTTCCTCTTTTCTTTCAGACACCCTTTGCGGGTTTTACTGCGCTCTTGTGGCGATATCTCGATTCAAAACGAGAGCAGAAAGAGATCAAAAAAGCCTTTGCCTATTTTTTGCCCGACCGGGTCGTGGCACATTTGTCTCATCGTGTCGAAGATTTGAGGGCAGGCAATCAACTCGTGCACGGCACGGTGTTGTACACAGATATTGAAAATTACACCACGCTGTCGGAGTCAATGTCGCCCAAGGTACTTGGTATACTGATGAGTGATTATTACGAGGCGATTTTTGCTCCGGTTGAGCGACACGGCGGTATTGTCCTGAATGTCACGGGAGATGCCATGCTGGCGATTTGGCCTGCTCCTCAAGATGATCCGCTCTTGAGAAAACAGGCTTGTGAGACAGCACTTGAAGTCTGTGAGGTCTTGGATCACTTCAATCACGACACGACATATCCTGTCCTTCGCACACGTCTGGGGCTACATTGTGGACAGGTCATGCTTGGGAGTATTGGCGGGGGACACCGATTGGAATATACCGCAATTGGTGATATGGCCAACACGGCCGCGCGTATCGAAGGACTGAATAAAACCCTGGGCACGCGATTATTGGCGTCTGATATGGTGCTTAGGGGTTTAGAGGGTTTTTTAGCACGTGAGCTCGGTGTCTTTTTGCTGCGCGGCAAGTCCCGGCCCATCGGCGTTCATGAATTGATTTCAGATGTTCAAGACTGTAGTGCGGATCAGATTATCCTCTGTCGGGATTTTGGTTCGGCCCTGGATCTCTACCGGAGACGACGTTGGCCCGAAGCTGTGGAAGCCTTTTCAGAGATGGAGAGCGATGAGCCAGCCCGTTATTACATCACGCTTTGTAAACACTTAATCACGTATCCACCGGAAGAAATTTGGGATGGCATCATCCCAATAAAAACAAAATAGGGGGAATGCCTGCTCTCTTTTAAAATACAATTATGGGTTTTTTACTTGAGATTAATTTCATAATCAGATATAGGTATGTGGCTATTGAACAGAAGCGCAGGGCAGGTAAAGCGACAAGCTGGTCTGATGCCTGCTCTTAATGCAAGATCCAACGATAATGTGACCTCCTCTCAGTCACATTCTGATGCAATGAAACAACTAATAAACACATCTTATTTTTCAGGCCGATATTCCGCCATTGCCTTGAGTGGGTTTTTTTTGTTGAACCTGCTTATGATCGGGCCGCAGTCTGCCCATGCCTTATCCTGTCCATCCTGGGTTGCCGAGCTGATTTCGTTGGAAGGTGAAGCCAGCGCGCGGAAATCGGATGATGCGCATTGGCAAGCGCTAGAAATTGACATAAAGTTTTGTCCCGGCGACTCGATTCAGATTGCGGCAAACAGCCGCGCGGTCTTGCGTCTGAGTGACCATAGTTTGATGCGTCTGGATGCCCGGACGACAGTGACCTTTATGCC
>JAADHI010000089.1 GCA_013151935.1 Candidatus Manganitrophaceae bacterium | reverse complement strand
TATCTGAGCGCGGCTCAGTTGGGACGTGGCACCTTTTTTCCATGCCACCCGCGTGTGAGGAAAGGGATCACGCAATCCTCAGGAATACTTGCGTCTCTTGAGGGGCTGCTGGGCAAGGCACGAGATCTTGTTTCTGTGCGACCGGGTGATGAAGCCATTGCGGATGCTTTGCTGGGTGGTATTATCATTGTCAAAAATCTTGAGTCTGCGCTAAAGGCATGGAAGGCTGTGCCTGAAGTTGATATTTGGGTCACGCTTGAAGGAGAAATATTGGATTCTTTTGGTGTCGTCTCTGGTGGAGAACAAGGCAAAAAAGGCTTGCTCGGTCAGAAACGTGAGCTGAAACAACTTACAGATCAGGCGGAATCACTTCAAAAAGAAGCGGTGGCCTACGAGCAGGAAATCTCCAATGAGGAAAAAATCGCAAACACTGCTCGTTTGGAAATCACAAGTCTTTCGGAGGAAATACGAGGTTTGGATCTTGAATTGCTCAAGATGCAAAGTGAGCAAAAAAGTATAAATTACGAACGTGAGCGGCTTGAAGGGGCACTTGAAACTGTTCGTTTTGAGCAAGAAGAAGGATTGAGCGAAAAAGAAAATTTGCTGGCCTCAGAAGTGGCCGAACATCAGTGCATTGCTGAGGCACAAGAAATGAGGGCTGAGAAAGAAGCCGCACTCGAAATCTTAAGAGAGACCTTGCATACATCTCAAGAAAAGGTGTCTTTGTTGAGCGAAACCGTCGTGCAGCTTAGAATGAAGCGAAATTCACTAGAGGAAAAACAGAGACATACGCTTGAAAAACAAACACGTCTCCTACGTGAGAATGAGAACCTCAAGAGGCAGATCAATGAAAAGCGTGTTTTTGAAAACACGCTTCAGGAAAAATTGGCCTTTGGGAAAACAGAGACACAAGATGCCGAAATGACGATCACAGACTTGTCCGGGGAACGGGTAAAATGTGAAAAGGCCCTCAGAGATGCACGCGAATCACATGCGAACCTTTTGTCTGATATGCAACACACCGAGCAAGAATCAGTCGGTCTTCGTTCAAAATTCAAAAAAACCGATGAAATCCTTCAAGAGAAGGCCTTAAATAAAGTGACTGTGGAGATGCAGCGGCAAAAAGTTGAAGAATCCGTTTTTTCACGATACCAAATTGAAATGTCCGATATCGACGAGAACGATTTGGGACAATCAATTGAGACTGCACGTGAAGAAGCGGCGGATCTTCGAAGAAAAATCGAGAGCATGGGGCCCGTCAATCTGGCCGCCATTGAGGAGTATAAAACATTAGACGAGCGCTTTCAGTTTTTGAGTGGACAGGACGAGGATCTTAGGCAGTCCATCGAAAGTCTGCGCGAAGCCATTGCAAAAATCAATAAAACGACCCGTGGCCTTTTTGTGGAGACTTTTCATACTTTGAATCAAAAATTTGGAGAAGTTTTTGCTTCCTTTTTTGGTGGGGGTTCGGCGGAACTTGTATTATTGGATGAAGCCCACCCCTTGGAATCGGGCATTGAAATGATGGCACAACCCCCTGGAAAGGGTCGGCGCAGTTTACTTCTATTTTCTGGTGGCGAAAAAGCTTTGACTGCTATTTCGCTGCTTTTTGCGACTTTTCTGATTCATCCGACACCCTTCTGTCTTTTAGATGAGATTGATGCGCCCCTGGATGAAGAAAATACACGCCGTTTTTCGCAAACTTTGGTCAAAATGTCCAAAGACACTCAGTTTATTGTGGTAACCCACAACCGTTTTACCATGGAAATTGCCGACGTGCTCTATGGCGTTACCATGGAAGAAACCGGGATTTCAAAGCTGGTTTCAGTCAAGATGAGCACCCCTGAGGATAAGAGCGAAGTCACTCCAAGTGCGGTCGCTTAGGTGTTCCCTTAGAACGCCCCTAGGATTTTTCTAAAAAATGGTCATACCCTTTGGCTCTGAGGGCCTGTTTTTTTTTATCCGCGCCGAGCATAAATATCCCTTCCCTTTTTGAGCAGATTTTTCCGATACGCGTGGCTTGTATAAAATCATTTTTTATTAATTGGGTGAGTTTTTTTTCTTTGCTCGGCGGCACACAAAAAAGCAGCTCGTAATCTTCACCGCCGTAGAGGGCGAAGTCGAGCGCGTCCATCTTATGTTGTTTGGCATAGCGTTTTAAAGCGAGAGAAAGCGGAATTTGCGTGCGTGTTAATTCTGCACCGACCCGACTTTGTTGCATCATATGATTCAAGTCTGCACTTAGGCTGTCTGAAATATCAATCATGGCTGATGCAATCCCTGTTTTGGCGATCAGCATGCCCTCTGTCGTCCGGGCCTCAGGGCATCGCTGTCGTTGGAGTAGGTGACGGTATCCTTTTGTTGCCCGCCCTTGTTTCAAACAATCAAGACCCGCCGCAGCATCGCCGAGTGTTCCGGTGACATAAATAGCATCTCCGAGCGTTGCGGTGCACCGTGTGATCATCTGTTTTTTAGAAACCTCTCCGTGCAGCGTGATTGAAATAAAAAACGGGCCGTTTGTGCGCGTGGTGTTTCCACCGATGAGCGCCAAATTTGAAGGGCGGCTTGCTTTTAGGATCCCTTTGTAGAGTTGGTTTAAATCTGAGCATTCCATGTTGTTTGGGACACCCAGTGAAATTAAAAAGGCACGGGGTTGGCCCCCCATTGCAGCGATGTCACTTAAATTGACAGCCACTGCTTTTATCCCAACTTGTTCAAAAGAACTGTAGGTTCGAGTAAAGTGAATGTCTTCAATCAGGGTGTCTGTTGTGAGTAGACTGAGACAGCCACGTGAAGGAATAAAAGCTGCGGCATCATCTCCGATGCCAAGCGAAACAAATTCATGTTTTGACGCAAATTGTCTTTGAATTTGTGCGATGAAATCGAATTCTCCGATTTTTATCACTGGATTAACATGCGCTTAAATCGTTCATGTTAGAGAGGTTTATTCCTGTGAAAACGGGAACGACACCTCATAAAAAGAATCCCATTTCTTAACCTTTAGCTTTTGTTTGGGTTCTTTTGATGATTTTCCGGGGAGATTTTTTTGATGCCGACCTTTTTGGCCTCTTTTTTTTGCGAAAAACGTGTTTGAAAACGGTTTCAACTTGTTCTGCAAAAATAAATTTGAGCCCTTTTTGAAGATGTTTTGGGACTTCTTCAAGGTCTTTTTCATTGCGTTTTGGAAAAATAATCGTGGTCATGCCCGCTCGTTTTGCCGCCAGAATTTTTTCTTTGAGTCCACCAATGGGCAAGACACGACCGCGAAGCGTAATTTCTCCTGTCATGGCCACATCGTGTCGTACAGGGATTCCTGTGAGTGCTGAAGTGAGTGCCGTCGCCATGGTGATCCCTGCGGAGGGGCCGTCTTTAGGGATTGCCCCTGCGGGCACATGGATGTGGATGTCATTTTTTGCAAAAACATGCGCCTTGATTTTAAGGACTTTTTCCTGAGAGCGGATATAAGAGAGTGCGGCCTGTGCAGATTCTTTCATGACCTTGCCCAGTGAACCGGTGAGAATCAGCTCTCCTTTGCCCTTCATGATCGTGGCTTCGATTTGCAAGACGTCACCCCCTGTGGGAGTCCAAGCAAGACCGGTTGCAACACCGATACTGTCTGATTCGGCTTCTGCCTCGGGAACGATTTTTGGAATCCCCAGAAATTGATGTAAATTGCTGGGGATTACGCGGATTTTTTGTTTGCCGCCTTCGGCCATTTTCCGCGCAATTTTACGCAACACGCGGGCAATTTCTCGTTCCAGGTTTCTTACGCCTGCTTCTCGTGTGTATTGGGTGATGATTTGTTCCATGCCAGCATCTGAAATACTGACGTCCTTAGCACTTGTGCCATGGTCTTCAAGTTGTCGAGGCAGGAGAAAGTTTTTTGCAATCCCTGCTTTTTCTTCGACCGTGTACCCTGAGAGCTCGATCATTTCCATTCGGTCACGTAATGGAAGCGGGATGGGATCAATTTGGTTTGCTGTGGTGATAAACATGACGTTTGAAAGATTAAAAGGGACCCCCAGGTAATGATCTGAAAAACTGTGATTTTGCTCCGGGTCGAGCACTTCGAGCAATGCAGAAGAAGGATCGCCCCGGAAGTCTGTCCCGATTTTGTCAATTTCGTCCATCATAAAAACAGGGTTTGCGGTGCCCGCCTGTTTCATCCCTTGAATCAAGCGTCCTGGAAGTGCTCCGACGTAAGTGCGACGATGCCCTCGAATTTCGGCTTCGTCATGAACCCCGCCCAATGAAATGCGGATAAACTTACGGCCCAAGGATCGTGCAATAGATTTCCCTAGAGAGGTTTTTCCGACACCGGGAGGGCCCACAAAACAGAGGATGGGGCCTTTCAGTTTACCTTTCATTTTTCTTACGGCAAGATATTCCAAGATGCGTTCCTTGATCCGTTCAAGATCGTAATGATCTTCATCCAGGATTTTTTTTGCGGAAACAAGATCGAGTCTGTCCTTGGTTTGTTTGCTCCAGGGCAGCTCAACCATCCACTCCAAATACGTTCGCACGGTGGCGGCTTCCGCAGAATCCTGATGCATACGCTCCAATCTCCGGAGTTGTTTCAGGGCTTCTTTTTCAACTTTTTTCAGCATTTTTGCTGCTGTGATTTTTTTACGAAATTCTTCGATTTCCTCGGAGCGGTCGTCTGTTTCGCCCAATTCTTTTTGAATGGCTTTGAGTTGTTCTCTTAAAAAATATTCGCGTTGTACTTTGTCCATTTCGCCTTTGGCTTCGGACTGAATTTTTTGCTGCATGATTAAAACGTGCAATTCTTTGGACAAGATATCGTTGGCTTTTTTGAGTCGCTCAACGGGGTCAATGGTCTCAAGCACGTCTTGGGCAAGATCTACTTTAAGTCCCAAGTTAGAGACTACGAGATCAGCGAGACGGCCCGGATCTTCGAGGTTTTCGATCAAGGCGACAACATCAGGCATCAAAAATTTTCCGAAGGAGATGGCTTTTTCCATTTGCTCTTTGACAGCGCGCACCGTGGCTTCAACTTCGGATGAAATCTGATCTAAGGTGGGTTCTTCGAGGACTTCGATCTCTGCTTCAAAATAAGGTTCTGTTTGGGAAAAGGAGAGGATTCTGGCTTTTGAAATCCCTTGTACCAGTATTTTAATGCGACCATCAGAAAGTCTGAGCATCCTCATGATGGTGCCCACGGTCCCGAGTGTGTAAATATCTTCGACTTTTGGCACTTCAATGTCGAGCGATTTTTGTGCGGCGAGCAAGATCAACTTTTTTTCGGCGGCGGCCTTTTCAATGGCTTTTACGGATAAATCACGACCGACAAAAAGTGGGAGAACCATTTGCGGGAAAACGACAAGATCCCTAACCGGCAAGACCGGGAGTTTTCCTGGAATTTTTGTTTGTTCATTCTTTTGATCGGGGGATTTGGACACAAATAACTCCTTAAAAAATTAGAGGGTGGTTCTATTTTTTATGTGGTTTATGGCAAAGGGGTAATGAAACAAGAGTGGCCCATATCTTATGTATCGTTATAGAGAAAGACCTTTTAGATATGCTTTAAATGCCTTGCCCAAACTCGGATTCTTAAGCCCCATTTCCACGGTGGCTTGAAGAAAACCTAACTTATCCCCTGCATCGTAGCGATTTCCTTTGATTTGATAACCGTACATGGTTCGAAAGGCAGCTAAATCGTTTAAAGCATCGGTGAGTTGAATTTCATTATTTTTTCCCGGTTTCGTTTTTTCAAGCATCTCAAATATTTCTGGGATGAGCAAGTATCGGCCAATTACGGCAAGGTTTGAAGGGGCATCTTCTTTTGTGGGTTTTTCAATTAAGTGATTGATTTTATGAAGCTCATCAATCGTTTGCGCGGCATCAATGATTCCGTATTGGTGGACTTCGGAATCTTCAACCTCTTGAACGCCGATGATGGGTGCGGGTGTACGTTCATAGATATCAATCATCTGTTTTAAGGCCGGGGTACTGTGATCAATGATGTCGTCCCCAAGCAAGACCGCAAAAGGTTCGTCCCCAATGAGATGTTTTGCACAAAGCAGTGCGTGTCCTAGGCCTTGAGGCTGGCTTTGGCGGATGTAACAAAAATCGGCCATTTCTGAAATTCTTCTCAAGCCGGGGATGTGGTGTTCTTTCCCGGTTTGTTTTAGGATTTCTTCCAGTTCAAACGAAATATCGAAGTGGTCTTCAATGGCCCGTTTTCCTCGGCCTGTGATGATGATAATTTGTCGTATTCCTGCGGCAACTGCCTCTTCGACCACGTACTGAATAAGGGGTTTGTCAACAAGCGGCAGCATTTCTTTCGGGGATGCTTTGGTGACGGGTAAAAAGCGTGTGCCGAGTCCAGCGGCTGGGATGACGGCTTTTGTAATCTGTTGTCTACGCATGGTTTTCTCCAAAATGAAATTTTATTGGCCCGGGCGGTTAAAGTCAAGGGGAAGCAAGTTCTCACATTTCACGATCTCAAAATTTAGGAACTTGTTCCTGTGTTGATTTTGATTTTTGAGGATGTGTTTTTTTTCAAAAGCCGCCGATAAATGTGACAGACTTCCGATTGGATTTCATCAAAGGGTTTACGGTTGTCAATGATTTCATCGGCAAAGGCACGTTTCTCCTCAAGCGGCATCTGTGCCGCAATGCGACATTTGGCTTCATTCTCTGTGAGCGATTTTCTTTGGATGAGGCGTTCTCTCTGTGTTTTTGTATCCACATAAACAAGAATGACCCAGTCCATCCATTGGTAGGCTTTACTTTCTATAAGCAAAGGGGCATCAAAAATGAGCACACTTTGAGGGTTTTCTGAGCGAAGGCGGTTTTGTTCTGTCTTAAGCTGTTTGAAGACCAAGGGGTGTAATATTGTGTTGAGTGTTTCTCGTTGTTTCTCATCTTGAAATATAATATGTCCCAGTTTTCCGCGGTTGATCTCACCATCCATATCAAGAATTTGTTTCCCAAAAGTACTGATAATTTTTTGATAGGCTTTGTTTCCTTGAAGGATGAGTTCATGGCAAATTTGATCTGCATCGACGATGTGGGCCCCTTGTGTTTGAAAAAAGCGAGTGACTGTGCTTTTTCCGCTCGCGATGCCACCTGTTAAACCGACTAAAACCACCTTAATATCCCTGCATTTCAGGCGGAATTATAACACAGTCACTGATGGTGGATTAAGGAAGCTCTGAGCACGTCAGCGCTCCGGTTTTTTCTCTTTTAGCTGGGCCATCAGCCTGTTATAATAAGTTATAACTTTTAGTGATTGGAGGACTCACTCATGAGCGTGACAGTGAGAGCGATAGGTAACTCAAAAGGCTTTATCATCCCGGCAAAAGCCCTGCGGGATGCAGGTATTGATAAAGAGGCTGATTTAATCGTTGAAGAAGGCCAAATCATCCTAAAAGCGAAAAAACATCCTCGTAAAGATTGGCTGTTTGCCATTAATGCCGATCCCCCTGGCGAAGAAGAAACGATTTTTATGGATGGCATCGAAGATGAAAATCTTATAGATGAATGGACATGGTGAAAACTGTTTTTCCCAAACGATTTGAGGTTTACTGGGTCAACCTTGATCCCACGATTGGGACAGAAGTCAAAAAAACCAGACCGTGCGTGATTATATCACCCGATAGCATGAATCAAGGTTTGCATACAGTGCTGATTGCTCCAATGACGACGACCGTAAAGCGGTGGCCATTTAGAATTTTGATTTCCCATAAAAAAACTGATGGACAAATTATGTTGGACCAAATACGCGGGATTTCCAAAAAACGTCTAACCCGTCCTGATGGTGTTGTTAGCGTAAAAGCCAGAAATCGGATATTAGAAGCTTTGAGGGTAATGTTTCTTGAGTAACATTATACCAATAGGGTTCGTCATTTATAGCCTGCCAACTTATACACAGAAGTTAAGAGGTTTAAAATACCCCTAAAAAACTACTTTTCTTGTTATTTTCAATAAGTTATAAGCGTTCAAAAATATAAGAATAAAAAACTTGTTTTTTATTCTGTTAATTGTTTAGTCCCAAGAACTTCTGGTTTGGGTTGAGATGAAATAGCTTTGGATTTAGTTTGTAAGTTTCGAGAATGATGTCATAGGGT
>JAADHI010000032.1 GCA_013151935.1 Candidatus Manganitrophaceae bacterium | reverse complement strand
CCGGGGGCACTTGCGGACACGCTTGATTTAATTGCTCAAGAGGGCATTAACTTGCATGCTGTGGATGCGATGGGTTTTGAAAGGCAGTACTCAGCCTATGTCTGGTGTGATGAGGGAGATGTTGAGAAACTCCGTAAAGTTCTGAAGGGATGGTAGTTGACCCCCATAAAAGACCGAGAGGCGCTGATCTCTTTTTTGTGTTTTTTGGTATAGTTTCATTGACAATAAAGTGAGCCACGTGATATAAAGCCCCGGTTTGCCATGGTGGTAATTTGCTTTCTCCTGTGCGATCTCCGACGCGTCTAATGAAAAAGTCCGATATGCAAGTGCTTGGTCGCAGTTTCGTCGTTACCGCAATCTCGGGGTTGAGTTTGCTGTTGCAATTTTTGTAGGGGCTTTCGGGGGATATAAGCTTGATGAGTGGTTTTCTGTTGAGCCGCTTTTTTTGATTCTGGGATTTTTTGTTGGTGTTGCAGCGGGTTTTTTGAATTTTTATCGACTCATCACTTCCGAAGAAAAAATGCTACAATCTGAAAAACGCAATCAGAAAACAGATAAAAAAAAGGATAGTTGATTTTGGTCGTATCAATTTTTGTTGGCGTATTTTTAGCGGCGCTTTATGCTTTTTGTGTACAACGCTGGGCCATTCAGCCCTCAAAAAAAGGTGCAGTCGCTTCGCAGGGGCGTATGCTCGTGACCGCTTTTTTGCGCTTGATCACAATTTCGCTTCTCTTTTTCCTTCTATCAAAGGTCGCTGCGCTTGATATTGCCGTGGTGATGCTTGTTTTTGTTGTTGGTGTTTCATTTTCTTTGTTCTTCTTGGCCCGAAAGGCAATGCCAGCGCGTGTCAAGTCAAGTGGTTTATATTCGCAAAAGGGAGGCTAGGAATGGCTGAGGGCAGCAGTGGTGGCGGCGGGGCAATGGATCCCCTTCAGAACTTTGAAATTCATCCCCTTGTAGAGATTCAACTGGGTGGTCTGGATCTTTCCATTACCCAACCAGTGCTTTGGATGATGATTGCCGTGGCAGTGGTTTTTGGTGTCTTGACTTTTGTGGCTTCGACCTTGAAACGGTCTCCAAAGGGCTTACAGAACTTTATCGAAATGACGGTCGAATTCCTACGCAAAGATCTTGTGCATGCTGTCGTTGGCGAGGAAGGCAAGAACTGGTTTCCCTTTATTGCAACATTGTTTCTCTTTATTGCGACCTGCAATTTATTGGGTTTAATTCCAGGTTCCTTTACGGCGACATCCAATATCAACGTGACGGCAAGTTTGGCAATCATGGTTTTTGTTTTTGTGCAGTTTGCAGGGATTAAGAAAAAAGGTTTGATCGGGTACGCGAAGGGATTGGTTCCAAGTGGTATCCCAAAACCGATCCTGGTGATTATGATCCCCATTGAGATTGTGAGTCTCTTGGTGAAGCCTTTTTCATTGGCTGTTCGGCTTTTTGCCAATATGTTGGCGGGGCACATGGTCATTTATGTTTTTCTGGGTATGATTATTTTATTTAAAAGTGTCATTCTGACGCCACTTCCCTTTATGGGTGTAGTGATTATGTATGCGTTTGAGATTTTTGTCGCGCTGATTCAGGCTTATATTTTTGCTGTGTTGACGGCATCCTACTTGTCGGATGCCCTGCACGAGGGGCATTAGCTTAGATCCGCATTTTAGAAAGTAGCAAGGCCCAACGCAAAAGTTGGGAAATTGGAACGAATATGGAGGAATAGATGGGACTTCTAGGAGCCGCAATTGGGATTGGGTTAGCAGCATTGGGAACCGGCATCGGTATTGGTATACTCGTGGGGAAAACGGTCGAATCAATGGCCCGTCAGCCAGAAATGGCTGGTGAATTGAGGACGACTATGTTTATTGGTGTTGCCTTTGTTGAAGCGCTGGCGCTTTATGCCTTGGTCGTTAGTCTATTGTTGATCTTTGTTAAAGGATAAAAACGGAGTCAAAGATGTTTGAGGCAGAACCAGGATTAATCATCTGGACATGGCTGTGCTTTGGTGTATTGCTTGCACTCCTGTCCAAATTCGCCTATAAGCCAATTGTAGCCTTTTTGGATAGTCGAGCCGCCTCCATTCAGGAAGAGCTTGAGGGCTCGGAGGCAAAACGCAAAGAAGCTGAAGACTTACTGGTAAAATACAAGACTCAACTGGATGAAGGTCGTCTTGAAGTTCAAAAAATGATCGAAGAAGGACGCGCTGTGGGAGAGAAGCTTAAGCGTGAGATCGTGGACAAAGCTGCAGACGAATCAAAGGGGCTTGTGAAAAAAGCACAGGAAGAAATTGACCGCGAGAAGAAAAAGGCGCTGATGGAACTTCAAGAACAAGTCGCTGAACTTTCTGTGCAGGTGGCTTCCAAGATGATTCAAGATACCTTGCAGCCGAAGGATCACGAAAAATTGATTGAAGACGCGCTTGCCCAGGTCAAGGAAAATTATGCCAAAGCATAAGGACGATTTACCCGTGGTGATCGAAGGGTATGCGCAAGCACTGCTTTCTGTTGCAAAAAGTGAGGGTGCTGTGGATCGGGTCGAAGAAGAGTTGACCGGATTGAGAGATGCATTTTCCGCAAATCACGAATTGATCTCGTTTTTAAAAGATCCAAAGGTGACTGAGGAAGGCAAACGAAAGGCGGTTTCCGAGATACTGGGAGATAAGATTTCCCCTCTCGTGCATTTCCAAATCGCGCTTGCCATTGAGCAGGGGCGGGCTCCCTTGCTTCCCGCGATTATTGACCATTTTTTCAGTTTAACCTCTGAGTCTCGGAAGAAAATTACTGCAAAAGTAACCACGGCAATTCCGCTTTCTGAGTCTGCAACGCAAAAAATGGAGTCTACTTTGTCCGAACTGGTCGGTGAAGCCGTGTTTCTTAAGATGTCTGTTGATCCCGACATCTTAGGGGGCATTATGGTGCATTTGGGTGACCGTATTATCGACGGGAGTCTCAAAGGTCAGTTGGATCAACTGCGCGAAGGTATTTCAAGAAAGATATTAACAGAGAAGGGGAGATCTCTTGGAAATTAAGCAGGATGATATCACAACCGTCTTACAAAAATATATTGAAGGCTATCAGTCGAGTGTCACCTTTGAAGAGTCTGGCACGGTATTAAACGTTGGAGACGGCATCGCCCGGATTTCAGGGCTTAAAAATGCGATGGCGGGTGAGTTGGTTTCTTTCCCCAACGACGTTGTCGGCATGCTTTTAAACCTTGAAAAAGATGATGTCGGGGCGATTCTGTTTGGCGAGACCCAGCTAATCAAAGAAGGCGATGTTGTTAAACGCACGGGAAATATTGCTCGAATTCCGGTCGGTGAAGCCATGAAAGGCCGTGTGGTTGATTCTTTGGGGCGTCCCATTGATGGCAAGGGCCCCATTGTTACGGACAAATTTCGTGTTTTAGAAGGGCTTGCGCCCAACGTTGTGCAACGTCAATCGGTGACAGAGCCTGTGCAAACGGGTTTGAAGGCCATCGACGCCATGATCCCCATTGGGCGGGGTCAGCGTGAATTGATTATCGGTGATCGGCAAACGGGAAAAACAGCGATTGCCATTGATACCATCATCAACCAAAAAAACAGTGGTGTTTATTGTATTTATGTGGCAATTGGTCAAAAGTCCTCTAATGTTGCCGCTGTTGTAAAAGTACTTGAAGACCACGGTGCGATGGAATATACAACTGTGGTCTCATCCACTGCGAACGAACCCGCTTCTATGCAATATATCGCGCCCTATGCTGGGTGTACCTTGGGCGAAGAGTTTATGTATAACGGTAAGCCCGCCTTGGTGATTTATGACGATCTCTCAAAACATGCCAATGCCTATCGGCAGTTATCCCTGCTTCTGCGTCGTCCCCCAGGTCGTGAAGCTTTTCCGGGAGATGTCTTTTTTCTCCATTCCCGTCTGCTCGAACGTGCGGCAAAACTCAGTGATGAGCTGGGTGGCGGTTCTTTAACGGCACTTCCCATTATTGAAACACAGGCAGGTGATGTTTCTGCTTATATTCCCACTAATGTGATTTCGATTACTGATGGACAAATTTATTTAGAACCTGATTTGTTTTATTCTGGAGTTCGTCCTGCGGTGAATGTCGGTCTTTCGGTCTCAAGGGTCGGGGGAAGTGCGCAGACCAAGGCCATGAAAAAAGTGGCGGGAACCTTGAGACTCGATTTGGCACAATATCGCGAATTGGCTGCTTTTGCGCAGTTTGCTTCAGATTTGGACAAAGCGACACTTGCTCAGTTAAAGCGTGGTGAAAAAATGGTTGAATTGCTCAAACAAGGACAATATCAGCCTTATTCACTGGCCCAACAGGTCATGATGATTTACGCTGGCGGTTCGGGAAATCTGGACGATTTGAAATCAGAAGATATTCAAGCGTTTGAAGCCGATTTTCTCAAGATGATGGCAGATCAGCATTCGGATGTGATTCAGGAAATCGAAGAAAAAAAGAAGCTCAGCCCAGAGTTAAACAAGAAAATGGACGATGCGATTACAGTCTTTAAAAAGACCTGGCATCGTGGAGGTTCTATTTAAGTCAAATGGCTGAAACCCTCCGAGAACTCAAAAGCCGCATCCGAAGCGCGAAAAAAACCCAGCAGATCACCAAAACAATGCAGATGGTGGCTGCCTCTCGTCTCAAAAAATCTGAGATGGTTTTTCGTCAGGCCAAGCCTTACAACGAAAGAATGGAGATTATTCTTTCGCATTTGATGGAATCCTCTCAGGGAGTCTCTCATCCTTTTTTTGAAAAAAGGGATGTCAAAACGATTGCGCTCGTGATTGTCACTTCGGATCGTGGGCTTTGTGGCGGCTACAATTCCAACATCATCGCCCGCGCCGAGTCTTTTTTAAAACAAACCCGATCTCAGGATATTCAGCTCATTTTGATTGGCAAAAAAGGCTACGATTATTTCAAAAATCGTGAATGGCCTATTTTGATGAAGTTTCTTGATCTTTCGGGGAAAGCCGACTACGAAAAAATTTCTGGTATTACCCAGCAACTGATTGAGACCTACCTTTCTGGTGTTGTTGATGAGGTTCAGGTCTTGTATACCAACTATATCTCGGCGCTTTCAAATAAGCCCGTGATGAAAAAATTTCTGAACTTGCAGCAGGATACTGAAGGTCTTAAGTCTGATTTTATTTTTGAACCCAGTGTGGAAGAGATTATCGACGCATTTTTAGGACGTCAGATTACTTCGAGAATGTATTCGGCACTTTTGGAATCCTTTACTGCGGAAAATTCTTCTCGAATGGTCGCGATGAAGAGTGCGACGGACAGTGCAAAAGAGATGATTGACCGATTATCATTAAAAGGTAATAAAGCACGACAGGCGGCGATTACCAAAGAAATTTTGGAGATTGTGACGGCCGGTGAGGCAATGAAAGACTAGTTTTTTAACTAAGGAGTTTTTATGGCAACGGGAACAATTCTTCAGATCATCGGGCCGACAGTTGACGTTCAATTCCCAGCGGATCAGCTTCCAAAAATTTTAAATGCACTGAAGATCATCAATCCAAAGTCGGAGACGGATCTTATTGTCGAGACGGCCCAGCACTTGGGTGGCAATGTCGTGAGATGTATTGCAATGCGGTCCACCGACGGTCTTGTCCGAGGCATGGAAGCGATTGATCTGGGCAGCCCTATCTCAGTACCCGTGGGTGAACAAGATTTAGGCCGAATTTTTAATGTGACCGGGGATACCATTGATGGCAAAGGCCCTGTGGCCAATCCGGAGCAGCGCTGGCCCATTCATCGTCCCAGTCCGGCTTTTGAAGACCAAGTCCCGGTGGCCTCGATTTTGGAGACAGGCATCAAAGTGGTGGACTTGCTCGCACCTTATGCCAAGGGTGGAAAAGTAGGACTCTTTGGGGGGGCTGGTGTCGGGAAAACCGTTATTATTATGGAACTCATTCGTAATATTGGCGCAGAGCATGGCGGTTATTCTGTTTTTGCCGGTGTCGGAGAACGAACCCGTGAAGGAAACGATCTTTATGCGGAAATGACGGAATCCGGTGTTTTGGATAAAACCGTGCTTGCTTTTGGACAAATGAATGAGCCGCCAGGCGCACGTCTGCGTATCGGTCTTTCGGCTTTGACCATGGCCGAGTATTTTCGTGACGAAAAAGGCCAGGACGTCTTGCTCTTTATTGATAATATTTTCCGTTTTGTGCAAGCTGGGTCAGAGGTTTCTGCGCTTTTAGGGCGTATGCCTTCTGCTGTGGGTTATCAGCCCGGTTTGGCCACTGAAATGGGCGAATTGCAGGAGCGTATTACCTCAACGAAAAAGGGTTCTATTACCTCCGTTCAGGCCATTTATGTGCCTGCAGATGACATCACAGACCCTGCCCCTGCGACCACTTTTACGCATTTGGATGCAACAACAGTGCTTTCCCGGCAGATTTCTGAGTTGGGGATTTATCCGGCGGTTGATCCTTTGGATTCCACCTCGCGTCTTTTGGATCCACAAATCTTAGGAGACGAACATTACAACACAGCCCGTTCCGTGCAGACCATCCTCCAGAAATACAAAGAACTTCAGGATATTATCGCTATTTTGGGCATGGATGAGCTTTCGGAAGAGGATCGTTTGATTGTGCAGCGTGCTCGGAAAATACAGCGTTTTCTCTCACAGCCTTTTTTCGTTGCCGAAATTTTTACCGGAACACCCGGAAAATATGTTCGTTTGGCAGACTCGATCAAAGGGTTTAAAATGATTGTGGATGGAAAATTGGACGATCTGCCAGAACAGGCATTTTACATGGTCGGAACCATCGAAGAAGCACAGGAAAAAGCCGAGCGTTTAAAACAAATAAAGTAGAATTATCTTCTTTTTACAATTTTTTAGGGTTGATAAGCCGTGTCTGAGATGAATGATCGTACTTTTCACCTGACTGTGGTGACACCGCAGCAGATTTTTTTTGATGGTCAAGTCCGTGCTTTACTTGCCCCTGGTGGGGCGGGTAGTTTTGGTCTACTTGTGAACCATGCCCCCATGATTTCAACGCTTTTGCCCGGGCGTTTAGTCCTGACCTCTGCCGAAGGTGAGAAACAATTTCTCACCATTGGTCCCGGTTTTCTTGATGTCCTCAATAACGAAGTGACCCTTGTGACTGAGAGCGTTACCGAAGAGGAAGGCAAAAAGTCCCACTAATTCGCAGTGCTTCCCCTACGTTTTATTTTTTGACAGCGCAAACACCTCCTCATAAACTATAATCAGAGCGTCCTAAAGTTTCGTATTTTTAAAGGATATTTCTATGGTCCCTTGGTCTGAAATCGATTTTGCCTTGCTTGATATGGATGGCACATTGCTTGATCGTTATTTTGACGATTATTTCTGGGAAGAGCATGTGCCTAAAGTCTATGCGACACAAAACAAGATTTCCTATGCAAAGGCCAGAAAAAAATTACTTGCGATGTATAAAGCCGAGGAAAAAACTTTGAATTGGACCGATTTGCATTATTGGTCAAATCGTCTCAATCTCGATATTATTGCAATCAAAGTAGAATTGAAAGACCGTGTGCGTATTCATCCGGGTGTTGAACCCTTTTTGCACTTTCTGAGAGATTCAAATAAAGAAGTCATTTTAGTGACCAACGCCCACCCGAGATCTGTTCAGATTAAGCTAGAACAAACCCTGCTCTTACCTTATTTTCACACCATTCTTTGTTCAAGTGATATTGGTTTACCCAAAGAAGAAATTGGTTTTTGGCGGGAGGCAGAGCAAGTGTTGGGGTTTGATAAAGAACGCTCCCTTTTCATAGACGATAATGAAGATGTTTTATTGGCCGCCCACACATTTGGCATCAAACATCTGCTGCACAAAAGCGGTGCAAGCAGTAAGTTTCTTCACGAAAAATCAGACATCTTTCCGCCGCTTGCCCATTTCTCCGATCTCATTCCATAGGGCTAACCTGACGTGGTCTAGTAAAAATGGACATTTTCTTAGGCTGCTTTTGTTAAAAGCCATGTAAGCTCAAATTCTTTTGGGCTTACATATCCAAGATAAGAGTGACGTCGTTTGCTGTTATAAAACATCTCAATATAGTCAACGATGTCTCCCTTCGCTTCTTCTCTTGTTTTGTAATTTTCAAAAAATACTCGCTCTGTTTTCAAGCTACCGAAAAAACTCTCTGCCACCGGATTGTACCCCGAGGGCAGGCTTCGCGCTCCCAGCAATTCCCTTTTCGGCTCATACTGGGAATTATTTCATGGATCATGGACCAGCCCACAATTCTCCGATGGAATAATCCAGAACAACGGCAAGATATAAGCAGCCTTCGGAAGTCCACACGTAGGTGATCTCTGAAACCCATATGGAATCAGGCTTTCATTTTCTATCTGACGAGGTGATTCCTCTCGCTTCCGCCATGAATAATACCCACTTTGACTCACTCGTCGCATTACCTGACATAACAGGACAATTGTATATCCCTTCTTCTCGGTATCAATAAACTGATATCTCAGTCCGTTTCTTTCGCGAAGAAGGTCCGCCTCTTTTAATATTTCGCGCTCCAGCTTCAAGCGCTTATTTTCCTTGCGGAGATGTTTTAATTCGGCCTGCATCTTCATCATGCTGCCAGCCCCTGAATAACCACCCGCATTCTTTTCAATTTCTCGCTTCCAGCGGCCTAGAAGGCTAGGATTGACGCCCAAATTCAGCGCTGCGTCTGATATCGCATACCCCTCTTCCAATCCCAGCTTTATTGCTTCTTCTTTGAATGCCTTTGTGTGATTCCTTCTCATTGAACACCTCCTCGTTGATTGATAATGCAATCTTAAGAATGTGTCCACTAAAACCCTTCCTCCTCAGTTCCTGATGATGCACTTAAAGTATGCACCCCTCTCCTAATTTTACCGTTTATCCTGGCATTCGTCCGTTCGTCGCAAAGCTGGGCAAAACGGCTTGGCACTTCCCTATAATTCCCCCTAGACAACAACAAAGGGAGCTTCGCAATGAAAAAACAAATCAGTCTTCTAATCACTTTATTCCTTATATTTTTCACTGTATCTGATGGCCATGCCACAGAACTGCAATCTTTTATTGATGCCCAAGCGATTTTCGAAAAGAGTTTGGCCGGGGATCAAAATGCAACACAATTCGCTATTGAACAATTTGATCACTTGGCAAAAAATTACCCCGATCAACCCTTGTATTCCGCCTACCTAGGTAGTGCCTACACCCTCAAGGCGCGTGATGCCTGGATGCCTTGGACACGCCTAAAGTATGTCGAAAAAGGATTGGAGCTGATCGACACAGCACTTTTGAATTTAAGGCCTAAGCACGATAAAATGCGGCTTCGCGACAGCATCGTCAGCATGGAAACACGCTTGGTGGCCTTAAGTACCTTTCTTCAAGTGCCGTCATTTCTCAACCGTTTGCAAACAGCCAAGGATCTGCTGACTGAGACCTTCGACAGTTCTGCCTTTGCTCAGGCAAATCCCGAAGTCAAAGGGCGGATTTATTTGCGGGCAGCGGAACTCGCTGACAAAGAGGGGAAGACCCAGATCAAAGGGGACTACCTCCAGAAAGCACTCAACGAGCTGCCGGAAGGCCGTTTTCGAGACAAAGCGGAAAAAGACTTGGCGGGACAGGAATGACAAAGTAGACAATACTTAATAGTTGTGTAGGAAATAGCAGTATGGGTGCTTTTTAAGACACTGAAAAAATAGGAATTATATTGAAAATATTGATGACCATATGCTGCCTCGTTTTTTTTATTGCCACCCCCTCGCCTTCGATGGCAGGTGAAACGACGCTAGCAGATGAAACGGCGAAACTGCCCTTATGGCAGGTCGGTCTTGTCTTGGGCGGGTTATCGGTGCCGCATTACACCGGCAGCAATCAACGCTATAATCTTCCATTTGTATTGCCTGCCTTTATTTACCGTGGTGATCGCCTTAGAGCAACTCGCGAAGGCGTACGGGGCATATTCTTTTCGTCAAAAAATTTTGCATTAGACCTTGGTCTTGCGATCGGACTTCCAGTCGATAGCAAGAGAAACGATGCCCGCAAAGACATGACCGATATTCCTTTAACAGTCGAAATAGGTCCTCGAATCGTCACTCGCCTGTACGGAGACGGAAGTGGGATTGATATTTTTGCGCGCATCCCTTGGAGAGTAGTCGGCGGCATCGACGGTAGCGCTGCCGGTTGGACATTAGAACCGGGTATTTTAATCACGAACATCAAAAACCTGCCCTGGGATTTAAATGCTTTTGCATCACTGGGCCTTAAATACGGCTCTGCGGAATATAACAATCTTTTTTACGGCGTAGAAGATCGCGACAGCACATCATTACGCCCTGCTTACCGTGCGAAGCGGGGAATAAGCTGGTACTCATTTGTCTTTAGTACGGGCCGCAAGTTTAACAGTAAATTTTCCACCCGACTTTATTTGCAGTGGCGAACTCTATCTGGAAGTGAGGTCGCCGATAGTCCACTCGTTATAAACCAAAATAACTATGGTGTGAGTTTAGTATTCACATGGCTGCCATGGAAATCCAAGGCAACGGAAAGCGGTATCGATCGTCTTCCTGAACCTGAAGGAGACATATAAATTTTCACTGCTGTCCCGCTAAAGTTACATGAATGATCTATGAAATACGGAAAAAAATTTATTGGAGGCCGAGAAATGACAAAGAGAATTATGTTGGCCCTTGTAGTGGCATCCATCTTGTCCATCTCCTCAAACGTTATTGCAGATACAGGACGGCATGTCGCTGTCAGTCCCTTCTTTGGTGTTGGATTGACGTCAACAAATGGCGATAGCGGTGACGGCGTCGGAACGCATACCGGATTGAGATTGCTTTTGAGCGCCAATAAACGACAGCGCTATGGCATCGAATTGGGTGTTTTAGATCTCTACGCAATGGACAAAAACGGCCCGGATATTCGTTATGCAGCAATCGGACTCATAGTGGAACAGACCTTATGGGACTGGTTCCTCATGTCGATCGGCACAATCGGCTATGTTGGCATGGGGGATAATAATGGAAACCCCTTTGGCATTCGCAGCAGCTTAGGATGGCAAGGAAAAGGATGGTTACAGCCCTTTGTTTCTTATCGGGGGGATACCATTTTCGACGTGAACACCATCTCTATGCACTCTGTCAGCGCCGGTTTTCGGATGGCGTTTTAGAAATGAAAAACCTTATTGCAATGCAAAATATTACCAAAAGTTATCACCTTGGGCAAAACAAAATTCCAGCCCTCAAAACACTGCATCTTGAAATTGGTGTGGGTGAATTCATTGCGCTTCAGGGGCCTTCGGGCAGCGGCAAGAGCACGCTGCTCAATCTCTGCGGATTATTGGATCAAGCCGACAGTGGCCATTATCTCTTGAAGGGTATTGAAGTCCACAGCCAATCACAGCGGCATTTGACTGCGCTTCGCCGTGAGATGATCGGCTTTATCTTTCAAGGTTTCAATCTTGTACCCGTCATGACGGTTTTTGAGAATGTGGAATATCCCCTGCTTCTGAGCCGTAAAAGTCGACCTGAACATCGCCACGCTGTTGACTTGATTTTGCAGCGAGTCGGCTTGTCCTCACATCGCGACCATCGCCCCGATCAGCTTTCGGGCGGGCAGCGTCAACGCGTCGCAATTGCCCGCGCCCTCGTCAAACAACCGGCATTGGTCATTGCAGACGAACCCACTGCCAATTTGGATGGGAAGACCGCCAATGAAATCATTGCACTGATGCATGAAATCTCGCGGGAGTCTGGCAGCACTTTTCTTATCGCAACCCACGATGAACGGATGTCCACCCAGTGTGACCGAGTCCTGACCTTAATCGACGGAGTTTTAAAATGAAGTGGTTTAAATATGCCTTGCTTAATCTCCTGAGAAATCGCCGACGTGTCTTCGCAACTGTGCTCATTGTTGCCGTCGGCACTGCGGGAATACTTATCGCAGGTGGTTTTGCCCTCTACACTTATGACTCCTTGCGGGAAATGGCGGCACGGGAGAATGGGCATCTGATTCTGGCTCATGCGGGCGCATTCGATCAAGAGGAAGAACGGCCGATGGCCTTAGGACTTTCAACTTACGAAGAACTTAAAAAAATACTGGTGAAGTATGATCCTGTTCGCGCAGTGCTGCCGAAGATTGAATTTACCGGATTGATCAGCAATGGCGATCAATCGTCTATTTTTGTCGGAAACGGCATTGATCCGGCAGAATTCAAAGTCAAAGGTCCCTTTCTCAAGGTGTCTGAAGGCAGTAGTTTAGGAAAGCTCAAGCTCATTAAAGGCGACCCCCAAATCATGATCGGGGAAGGTTTGGCAAAGATCATGAATGCAAAAATCGGCGATAGTCTCACCCTGCTTTCCAATACGGTTGAAGGCAGCCTCAATGCACAAGATGTTGTTGTGCATGGGATTTTTTCGCTCGGTGTGCCCGAAATGGATAAACGAATTCTCTTCACGCACCTGGAGACGGCACAGGATCTACTGCT
>JAADHI010000094.1:8178-16083 GCA_013151935.1 Candidatus Manganitrophaceae bacterium | reverse complement strand
CAATTTGATCTCGACTCATTCCCGAGACGGAGTTAGGTAAAAAAATTGTCCGTTTCACTAGACAGAAAATATCTGATATGGAACATGGAAAACGAAATATCAGTAAAGAAGTTGCAAAAAGAATCAGTCTACTATTCGGTGTTCCAGTTGATAGGTTTATATAGAAATTTAGTATAAGACCACGTTATGTGGCTTTCATCTAGTCTAATGATTATTTACAATACAAATTCAATCAACAAGCTTTATAACTAACCAAAACAAAGGAAAAATTCGTGGCTAAAGGTAAGAATGCAAAAAAGACAGTTAAAAAAAAGGCCGAAAAAACATTAAAAGAAAAGCGCAATGAGAAAAAAGAGAAGAAATCCAATAAAAAGGAATAACGGCGTCAGGCCTGCGTAAATGCATAATTTCGTTTGGTTTTGGGTGCTGTCGTGGGGCGGTTTGGTGTTTGGCTAGCGTTCTATAATCAAGACAGGAGACATGACAGTCTAGACAGAATGACTCCCGATCAGGTTTACTATGACTTGCCATCGGGACTTCCAAAGGTAGCATGATAATGACTCAGGATTTCACTTATAAAAGACTTTTCTCTGTGTCAGCTTTGGGGTCCACCTCTCTTTGACGGAGGCTTTAAAACAAGATATTTTGAGACCCTAAAATGGGGTAAATTTTTAAAAAATCGATAAACAAAAAGAAACAAGGCCTGAATCCTAGGTTTTTCTACAGCCTCGTTAGCATGTGTTGGATACATCTATAGGAAAAATAATGCCTCATTTTTTAGTAGATTGCTCTGAAAGTATATTTGAATTTCATGCTGAAGATAAAATTATTAAGCAAGTCCACTTAGCCGCAAAATCAACTGGATTGTTTGATGAAAATGATATAAAGGTAAGAGTTAATTCGTTTAAGAAATATTCAACGGGAAATAAAATTGAAGATTTTATCCATGTGTTTTCTCATATAATGGAAGGTAGAAGCAATGAACAAAAAGAAAATTTGTCTAGGAAAATAGTCCAAAGATTAACATCATTGTTTCCTGCTGTGCCTAATATCGGATCTAATGTTACAGAATTTAGAAATGCCGATTATTGCAATAGGAATAGGCTTTGATCCAAAATGCTGCCAACAAACTAGTGTAGTGTCCTAAGCTATTAATTTATATTCCATAATGACATTTATAGTCAATTACTCAGGAGATTATGATAATGCCAGCACAAATTATGATATCACTGAGTCAACAGGAAAGAATTGAACTAGAAAAAGCTGTTTTGAGTCGAATGACGTCGGTGCGTCTGGTGGGAAGAGCGAAAGCCATCCTGATGTCAGCAGACAATACCCCGAGTTACAAAATAGCCGAACAACTGGGAGTCGCCACGAAGACCATATAAACACTTCAAAGTAAGTAAAGGTCCGCATTTTGAAGAGAAGCTCCGTCTTGAAAACAGTCAAGAAAGAGACTTCGTCAAAACTGAACAGTCACATCATCGTAGACAATTACGGGACACACAAACATAAAAATGTCAAAAAATGGCTAAAATGTAACAAGCGTATGCAGTTACATTTTATTCCGACCAGTTCATCTTGGCTCAATCTGGTAGAGAGGTTTTTTGGTTTGCTGACCGAGAAGGCCTTACGACGTGGAGTGTTCACTTCGGTAAAAGAGTTGGAAACAAAGATCCAAACCTTTATTGATCATCATAATGATAAATCGAAGCCCTTTGTGTGGACAAAATCAGCCAGCAGGATTCTCGAAAAAGTGGATAGAGCTACGCAGTCACTTTCATTGATGAACTGAGTTTAGGACACTACACTAGGAATCGTTTTGTTGTCTGTCGTATTTTTGAAAGGTCAAGGTATTCTGTAAAGTTATTGGAGGTTGAAAAGTTCATGTGATTCACGACCTTAGGCGATCAACAGAAAAAATCGATGTTTTGGAATGAGTGCAAAGAAAACTAAATTTGGTAAGTTTTTGGCGGCAGCAATTGAAGAAGCCCAAATTGGATTGCAGGAAGGTGGACTTCCTATAGGGTCAGTATTAGTTCATGATGGGAATATTCTTGGTAGAGGCCATAATAAAAGAATACAAAATGGTAGCACAATATTGCATGGTGAAATGGATGCAATGGAAAATGCTGGGAGGTTAAGTGCTTCGGTCTATAAAAGGTGTACGCTTTATACAACGCTTTCTCCTTGTGTCATGTGCTCGGGAACAATATTATTATATGGGATTCCTTTCATTGTTATCGCTGAAAATGTAAATTTTATGGGAGAGGAGGATCTTCTTAAATCAAGAGGTGTGAAACTAGAAGTTCTTCAAGATGCTAAGTGTATTGAAATGATGAAAATATTTATTGAAGAAAATGCTAAATTATGGCAAGAAGATATTGGCAAGTAGTATTTATTGTTAAGTTCCAACCTCAATGTCTTCCATTGGCAAAAAGCCGTTCAAAATTGAATTCTAGTGCCCAGTTTTATCTTTTCTTTTTCTGAAAAACCTGCGGCGACTTCCAGGACATAGAGCGCAGCTGCATTTTTTGGCCCATAGGTGGGGCAGGGGTCGCCAGTGCAAGGCGGTGTATCTTTGGCGATATGGACTACTTTTTTTGCCGTATTGATCCAGATAATGTCGATGGGAAACTTGCAGTTTTTCATCCAGAATTGGTAGGGTTTTTCGGTTTCAAAAATGAACAACAAGCCGCCCCCTTTTGGCAGGTTTTCACGAAACATGAGACCTTTTTCACGTGTTTCAGGGGTATTTGCCACTTCCGCGACAATGACGGTGCCACTGGGAAAGCGTAAAACTTGATCATCCGAGGATAAAATTGCATAGGCTGAGAGACCAAGGACAAAAACGACAATAAAGGCAATTCCGGCGCGTTTCATGTCTTTTATTTTAGAGAAAGGGCATTCCGCTGTCAATTTGTCCGATTATTTGAGAAGGGAATTTTTTTCTCGAAGCATTGCAAACAGGGATGATCAGAGTTTCCCTAAAAAATCTTTTGAATGTTTTCCCATTCCTGCGCGAATATTGTTTTATTCCAAAGGATTTTTTTTCTTTGTTGCGCAACAAATGTACTGATTTTTATTTCTGATCCGGTTTCGATAAAAACCGCACCCGCTTGATCTGTGCGAAGCAGTTGTATGTTCGATGCTTCATATCGGTCTACGATTGTGGCATGGGGATGACGGTAGCGGTTTTTCTGCCCTAGCGAAAAGACGGCGATTTTTGGAGCAACCGCCGCAATGAACGCTTTTTGTGAAGAGCTTCGGCTGCCATGATGTGGCACTTTGAGCACGGTACTTCGCAAATCTAAGTCCATCGCAAGCAACTGTTGTTCTCGTTCTGTTTCGATGTCTCCGGTAAATAGGATAGAGACGGGCTCGCCTTTTTTTTGAGGACATTGCAACTTAAAAACAATCGAACGATTATTTAAGTCCTTTCGACGTGGCATACCTTCTTGAAAGGCCGGGAGAAAAAAGAGTTGGCAGTTTGAAATTTTTAATGCTGGGGAATTTTCTTCCAGAATGTGATGTTTTACGCCTGTCTTATCGAGCATTTCTTGAAAGTCTATTTCTATTTCACTTGTAGGGTTTTCCCCGGTACTGAGAACCGTATCCACCTTGAATTTTTGGAGAATAAAAGGGAGTCCGCCGATATGATCAAATTGAGGATGAGTCACAATGAGCAAATCAATCTTTTTAATACGATGTTGCCATAAATAAGGGGCAAGGGCATATTTTCCTGCCCGTCGATCTCCGCCATCAATCAAGAGGGTTTTTCCATTTGGAAATTCGACCAGGGCCGCATCGCCCTGTCCTACATCCAAAAAGGTGATGCGGAGGTTTTCGGGAGGGAATCGAAGGCTTCCGAAGACGACAAAGATGGTGAAAAAAATACCCAGGCTTGTAAATAATATTTTTCTGGATTTTTGCGTGATGAGCAGAAAAAAGAAACTAACATAGAAAAGGCTGATGAGCCAAAGCGGTGGCGCAGCAAAGTGGGTTCCCGCACCGGGAAGTGCTGCAAAGCCCTCAACAATTTGATTAAAAATATGCCAAAGTTTTGTATGCCATTCGGGCAGTGGAAAGCCCGTCATAAAAAATGAGGCCAATGCGGAGATCAGTGAAAAAGGAAGCAGAATCCAGCCCACGATTGGGATCAGTACAATATTTGAAAAGAGTCCGACCCAAGCCAATTGATGAAAATAATAGAGGGTTAAGGGGGCAGTGCCGATGGCTGCGCTGAAGCTTGAAAGAAACAGAAACTGTAGGGTGTTGATGCATTTTTTTAGAATGTTTTGGAATCTGGACTGCAATGCCTCAATTTCTGTTGTTTCGGCCTTTGCATTTTTCCACCAGGCCATAAACAAGATGATGGATAAAACCGCTAAAAAAGAGAGCTGGAAAGAAATTTCAAAAAGCGCAGGGGGCTGAGCCAGTAGAATGAGCAGTGCAGCCAGGGCCAGACTGTTTAAGGGATTGCGGCTCCGTCCAAGCCAGATTGAAAAAAGGTAGACCAAGGCCATGCATAAGGCACGCAGTGTTCCGATGCGACCCCCCGCTAGAAGTGCATATAAACTGATTGTAATCGCGGTGAAGAGGGCAGCCCATTGAGAAGGAATTTTTGTAGAGGTGCATTTCAAGAGTAAGGTTTCTGGCAAGTACAGAATGAGGGTTTTTGTGCAGAAAAAAACAAAAAGGGCGATAAAAGCCAAGTGGGTTCCAGAGACCGCCAAGAGGTGAGCAATGCCTGCGGCGATAAAATTTTCCCGCATTTCATCATCGAGTCCCCCTGATTCTCCAATAATCATGGCGAGTAAAATCGCCGCAGTACGTGTATCCACAGCCATTAGGATTTTTTTTCGGATGTCCTCGCGCCAGCCGTAGATTTTTTTCAGGAGAGGATTACCGCCTTCTCCGATTTTTTTAAGCAGTGTCGCATCAGAAAGGCTGGCTGTGGCTTGCCACCCGATGCGTTTGTGGTAATCCGCGTATAAAAAGGAGCCTGGATTTTGATACTGCTTTGCACGACGGAGTTTGATCTGCATTTCGAGTTGGTCGCCATATTCAAAATGCACATTTTTGTCCCAAATGAATAACTGAAAAACCCCTGAGACGGGTGTAAATTTAGGGAAGGTGCTGTCGGATGCAATCGAAAGAATTTTCATGCGGAGCGAAACGTGTTTTTTCCCATGACGAAGCGGGGCTGCAATCTGGGCAATGACGCTCATTTTGCCTTGATCCACATATTTTTTGAGATTTTTATGTGCTTGTGGGCTTGCGCCAAACTGATGCAGGAGAAAACCGAGGGCCCAAACACAGAGCAGGCCAAGAGAGATGAGACGGCTTCGGAAAACCCGAGCTTCTAAAAGCAGAAGCATCAACGCAAAACAGCTCAGAGTGATGGGGAAAAATAAAAAGGCTTCGCCAAAAATAAGACCACTGAGCAAGGCAAGGGCAAGTGCGAACAAGGGTTTTTCGCGCATCGCCCTCCTCCGTGTTGCAGGGTGAGTTTAGGAATGGTTGATCAGCTTATGCAGTGTATTTTAGAGATAAAAATTTCCAGTTATTGTGTCGCAGCAGCAAAGATCATGGCAATAATCATTCCGAGAAATAACAGCATGACAATCCCGCAGCCCCAACGATTTGTTGTGACCACATCTTTTTGCAGTACTTTTCTTTTTTTTGTTAATTTTGACAAGATGATCTACCTAAACTTGGAAAAATATGTGAGACGAACAAAGGCATTAGGCCTGATCTCGTGGGCTTCTTCCCAGAACGAGGTGAATATTGACTTTTTGCTGGTTTCTTAACACGAGTATTTCAATTTCAAGGCCGGCCGAAAGCCTTGTAATGAGTTGTTTGAGAGCTTTTGTATCGGAGATTTTTTCATCATTCAGCGAAAGCAGAAGATCTCCCTCTCTTAATCCTGCAGTCATCGCAGGGCTGTTTAAATGCACCCCGGAAACAAGGACGCCAACACTCCGGTGGATGCCGTAACGGGCCGCGAGTTCGGGGCTTAGATCACGGACTGTGATGCCCAACCACGCTCCGGCAACCCATTGGAAGGCGATCAATCCTAAAAAAAGCAGTTTCGCTGTTTTTTTCACAACTTGCTCCCATACTGACGAGGTGAAACAGGATTATTCCAAAGCACCTATGGGATGTCAAGTGGCTTAGTCTGAAGCAAGACCTAATCTCTCAATGAGGGAACCCTCATATTTACGCGATACCTGTTTTCATGCTAGTGTCGGCGCTTTATGTTTGTGACGACACGGGTTTACTGGGCCAATATGCAAAATGATCCTACAATAGAGCTGTCGAATGATCGTATGGATCTCATTATGGCCCGCCTCAAGACATTTGTTGCTACCCTAAAGACACCTGTGGTGGGTGTAATTGCTGAGCAGACTAAAGATCCCTTTTTAGTTTTAATTTCTTGTATCTTAAGCTTACGCACACGGGATGAGACGACTGCCGCAGCTTCTGAACGACTGTTTCGCATTGCCGACAGCCCTGCAAAACTCTTGAAATTAAAAGAATCTCAGGTTTCAAATACGATCTATCCGGTTTCTTTTTATCGAAATAAGGCCAAGTCCATTTTGGCGATTGCAGGTATCCTTGAGGAAAAATACGCAGGAAAAACGCCGGACGATCTCGAAACCCTACTGAGCTTGCCGGGTGTTGGCCGAAAAACGGCAAACCTGGTTGTTTCTGTTGGTTTTGGCAAACCCGCGATTTGTGTCGATATCCACGTCCACCGTATTTCAAACCGCATGGCTTATATTAAAACCACAAAGCCGGATGAAAGTGAGCTGGTCTTAAGAAAAAAATTGCCAGAACGCTATTGGATCAATTACAACGACATCCTCGTCCCTTTTGGGCAACACCTTTGTACCCCCATTTCTCCTTTTTGCAGTCGATGCCCCATCACCGAGTATTGTGAGCGTGTGGGGGTTGTAAAACACCGCTAAAAGCGGATGTGTATCCTTTATCCTCTGGGGTGGGCTGCTTTGTGGATTTCTTTTAAGCGTTCTCGCGCAACATGGGTATAAATCTGCGTGGTGGAAATATCGGCATGACCCAACATCATTTGAAGTGCACGTAAGTCTGCTCCCCCTTCCAGTAGATGACTGGCAAATGAATGACGCAGCATGTGCGGGCTGACCTCTTTTTGAATCCCCGCTTGTCTGGCATAGACTTTTAGCTTTTTCCAAAACGCCTGGCGGGACATTTTTTTTCCCAAGCGGCTGAGAAAAAGGGTGGGGTCGTTTTGTTTCTTTAAAAGCTGTGGTCGGACGGAAGCAATATAGCTCAGCAGTTTTTTTCGGGCACATTCTCCCATGGGCACAATGCGTTCTTTATTGCCTTTTCCTCTTGCAATTAAATAGCCTGCTTCTAGGTTTAAGGCCTCAAGGGGCAGCGTGATCAGTTCAGAGACCCGCAGGCCTGTGGCGTAAAGCAATTCCAGCATCACGTCGTCGCGTAAGGCCTCGGGTTTACTGCCTTTTGTTAAATTGAGCAAGGCTTCTACTTCGCTAAAATGGAGGACTTTGGGCAGGGCTTGGGCTTTTTTGGGGGAGTCAATCTGTGCCAGGGGATTGTGATTGAGCTTCCCTTCAAAGGTCAAAAATTTAAAAAAAGTGCGAAGCGATGAAAGAATGCGTGCGATGGACGCATCCGAAAGGGTTTTGGCACGCAAGTCGGCTAAAAAACTGAGGATTTCATTTCGTGTGACTTGGCTGACGTCGATTGAGACAGGAGAGGGTTTATTTTTGTTTAAAAAAGATGAAAATTTTTTGAGATCCTGGGCATAGGCAGAGAGGGTATTTTCAGAGAGCCCTTTTTCGACGACGAGGTAGTTAAGAAATTGATCAATGTTTGCATCCATCCCATTGCCCATTG
>JAADHI010000094.1:0-8124 GCA_013151935.1 Candidatus Manganitrophaceae bacterium | reverse complement strand
TTCGTTCTATTTGGTCGGGACGACTGGATTTGAACCAGCGACCTCTCGCACCCCAAGCGAGTGCGCTACCGGACTGCGCTACGCCCCGATTTTGAAGGGGTTAATTGTTCTAAGGTGTGTGCTAATTGAGTAAATGAAGTAAGTCTTCTAGTTCCTTTTTTACGACGCCGAGCGTGTTATCGCGTACTGTGTTTATGCGCTCTGCTTTTTTTGTCGGTTGGCGCAAACGCTTTCTGGCCCCTGCAATGGTCAATTTCTCTTGATAAAGCAGACGTTTTATTTCGAGAATGAGGTCAATTTCTTTCTTGATGTAAATGCGTTGATTTCCCCTGCTTTTTTTTGGATGCAGCATGGGAAATTCTGTCTCCCAAAACCGAACCACATAGGCCTCCAGACCTGTCAGTTGGCAGACGTCACTAATTTTATAAAATAGTTTTTCCTGCACGTGAACTCACTTTATGGGGAGCTTAAGAAACTTGACTAGTCATTCACAAACTTTTTGAAGACCTGACTCGGCCTGAAGGTCACGACACGCCGGGGGGTAATACCGATCTCTTCGCCTGTTTTCGGGTTTCTGCCTTTTCTCGCCTTTTTTTCACGCACGACAAAATTTCCAAAACCGGCAATTTTAACCGTATCTCCTTTTTCCAATTCAGTCCGAATGGTGTCTAAGACCATTTGTAACACATCACTGGATTCTTTTTTTGAGACACCCAACTTTTCGACAACTTCATCAGCAAGATCGGCTTTTCTCATTAAAACTCCTTATGCTCTTTCGAAAAATGATGGCTTCTAGATTTAAATTTGCTTAGCGGGATTTTGAGATGCAACGCAAAATTTCATGATAAATACAATAGCTTAGATCGAAAGTCAAGGTTTTTTGAAACAGATTTCTGGGGGAGATATGAATGGAGATGTGTCGAAAATCAGTCCCTATTTTTTCGAGCAAAATGAGCGCTTCATTATCCAGCCGGGGAAAAGGCCAAAGGATAGAGGATGGTTGTTTCGCCTTCTTTCGCCATGGGAAATTTCCACAGGCGGATCGCTTGCATTAGGGCTTTCTCAAAAGAGGCGTTTGCAAAAGAGGAAGTCAGAATATGGCTTTTGATGACCTTGCCTTCGGGAGAAATTGTGAATTCAATAATGAGATTGCCTTGCAGACCAGGGCTGCGCTGGAGCAGGCGGTTGTAAACACTGGTGAGCCGCCATTCTTCCTGGGCGATGGCCGATGAGATGACACCAAAATTTCGACCGGAACCGTGCACAATTTTGAGCTGGGATTTCTTTTTACGTCGGGTGGATTTTTTGGCCATCAGCCGTTTTTGTTCCGATTTGAGGAGTTTATTTTTCAATTGATCCATTTTCAGACGACTTGCCGTGGGCAGTGTGTCTGCATCTGAAGGACTTACTTGAAGTCGCCTATTTTTTGGGCGGTTTAGGGTCTTGGCGAAGCGTGGATTTTTAGAAATAGGGTTTCGTCTTTTATTGCCTAACAAACCCAAAAGCCCTGATTTTTTGACTTTTTCTTTAGAGAGTTTGGGTTTTGGGGGGGGCGGAACAGGCTTTTTGATTGCAGCCAGAATTTCTTTAGGTGCTTTTGCTTTGGGCGGATCTTGTACTTCTGAAGCCTTGGCGACTTCCTGTGACGATGGGGAGGTCTCGGTGGGGGGGGGCGGTTCTGGCGCCGCAACTTCTGGCGCGGCTGATGACGTTTCCGGTTCAGGTGCTGACTCAGCTTTGGAGGCTTCTTCTGAAAGTGGTTCTGAGAGCGGTTCGGCTTCGGAGACGGACTCTGCCTCTGGTTCTGGCTCGGTTTGTGTCGTTTCAGGCGGCGCGGTGTCTATCGAAGGCGGTGGCAGCGGGATTACGATGTTTTGTGCCGTTTCTATGGGCGCTGGAGGGGCGGTGTCGTCCTCATCTCCTAAGGCTTCGTCAAGCTCAGGATCTAAAATGGGTTCGGGGGGAGCGGGTTCATTTTTGGAAGGCTCTTCTGTTGTTGATTCAGGGTTTGCCTCTGGTGAAACCACCGGGGGTTGGGGTTCAGGGGTTTTGCTCTGGGGCGGCAGATCATTCAAATCGACCATTGCAATAATTTCTTCGTCTTTTATTTCAGGCGAATCTTGCAGGACTTGCGTGCCGATAAAGAAAAAAAAGAGCCCCAAATGAAATAAGAGTGAAAAAAGCGGGAAAAGGATTGTCCGCGAGGAAGTCTGAGGGCTTTTCTGGAAAGGGAGCTTCATTTTAAGATGTCATTCGTTGTGATCCGAGTGCATGTCATCGTTTAAATCGTCTGCATTTTCCCGGTTTTTGAAAAAAGAAAGATCTGATTGACTGAGGTGTTCCAATATTTCTTTGGGGATGTCGAGTTCGTCCACAGCCATGCCTTCCCAACGCAACACAGTCGAAAGTGCCGGGCCAGGGATGCGTTTTTGGCGACCGCTAATCGTCCCGAGTTCTACGCCAACAATCAGAGATTCGTCCATGAGGATTGTTTTTTTGCTGCTTTCCTCCGTGTCGCTTTCTTTTTCAGCCCGCAAGGGACTTGGGAGAAAAATGGCGACCAGTAGAAGGAGCCCCAAAGAAAAGAATTTCATTTTCATCCGAGCACCTCTTGTCCGCCCCGGTTGTAGATGTCGATTTGCTGTTGAATCATAAACAGGTGCATTTGACTTTTTGCGATCCACTCGTTTTGTATGCCGCTGCTTTCGCCGATCTCTATATTTTGAAGATAGGCTTCTTCTGCTTTTTCAAAATAGGGTAAGGCTTGTTCAATGAGCAAATTTTCGTAAAGTTCTTCCTCCTCTAAAGAGAGGTCTTCGGGGCGCTCTGATTCCAGTAGTGCGCGGCTAAAACCTTCAAAAAGTGTTCCGATGCGATAGTTGGCATTAAGTGCCAATAGAGGGGAGGGGTGGGCCACCGCATGGTCATAATTGTCGAGTAAGGCCTCAAAGAGGATGCGTTTTTTCTCCAGATTTTCTTCAAGTGGGGCGACCAGTTCGATGTCCTCAAAATCGTCCAACCTTGCTTCAGCCAGAATGAAATGGGCCTTTGCGACGGGTTCTGCGATTTCTGTTTGTCCTTTAGTTGTTGCGATCAGTGTTTCTAAGATGCGTGTGGCTGTAACGCTTTTACGCATTTCAAAATTGGCTTCTGCCGCTTTAAGCATCCATGCAGCCCATTTGTCCTGATTTTGTTTTGAGTAACCCGAATTTATCGTGTCTGCCTGAGCCATTGCAAGCGCCGAGAGTTTTTCCCAAGACTCGGCGGTTTCATAAAGCATCAGGGCGTGTTCAAGGGCTTTTTGTGCGAGTTCAGGGTTGATCGATGATTGTGCGGCTTTTTCGTAGGTTTCAGCCCCTTTTAAGGGACGTTCAGTTTTTTCATAAAGGGCAGCCAAACGCATTGTGCTTGGGTGGTTTAAAGCGGATTTTGGATAGAGCAGGGGAAAAAGTGCCAAGGCCGTTTCAGCACGGTGTAGTGTGGTGTGGCGATCCCAAAGCACAGCCGCTTCAAAAAGTGCAAGCGGCCCCATTTCACTTCCGGCCCCAAACCGAAAGGCTTGCCAATAGGCCTCCGCTGCCTCGTCATCGGCATCAAGGTGTTTCAGGGACTCGCCTTGTTGAAAGTAAGCCAGGACCAAGAGGGGGTTGAAGGTTTTTCTGAGCTGGGTTTCATTTCCGGGATTTGTTTTGTTGTCGTCAAAAAGGGTGTTGATAAAAGAAATGGCTTCGATATAGGACGCTTCTTTTATAAAAGCCTGCACGACCAAACGGTAGGAGGCAAGGTCGAGTTCTTGCGTTATGGTGATGGTCTGATTTTTTTTTGGAGCGACTTTTTGTGCGTAAAAACGGCTTTTATTGTAGTCTCCTTGTTCAAAGGCGATTTCAGCCAGATGCATGGCGATTTCTTTGGCCCGATCATCCTGGGGGAAACGTGTGGCAAATCGCTCGAAAGCGGCTTCGACCTCCGGGCCTTCCGCGGTGTGCATTTTTTCCAGCAGTAAAATTTCTTGATACGCAGCTTCCCCGGCGAGCGCATGTCCGGGGTCTTGATAGGCACTTTTTCGGAAAGCCACAATCGCTTGTTGGTATTCATCTAAGTTGGCCAAGACTTCTGCGTAGAGAAAACGATCTTTTCCGATATCCTCTTCCTCGGGGAAAACTGAAAGATAATAGAGATACCAGGTCAGCACGGATTTGTGGGCATCTTGGGTTTCTGTTTTTTTTGCTTCGGCATAATAATGTGTCATCAAGAAACGTAAATGCTGTTTTAAAATGGGCTTCAAGGTGTCTGTCGTCGCCGCAAAGTTTTTCTGTCCCCAGAGGCTTTCCGGGCGGTATTTGTTGACAAATTCGGTGCGGGCGGTGACCACATCTGCGATAGAAACAGTTTTGCTTTGTTTGACCAATAGAACCATCTTTTGATGTAGAAACGGGGTTTTGATCTCAAGAGGATAGGTGGCAATCCACGAACGGATAAGCTGGAAAAGACCGTCGATCTTATCTTCCTGTTGGTAATGATCCGTTACTTTTTCATAAAAGGCAAAGCGCTGTACAGGACTGATATTCTCTGTGAGCTTGGCCAGTGCTTTGGGGCCGCCGAGTTGATCCAGTGAAAGCGCCAAGAGGCGAAAGGGCTCGCGGCGCTCTTGCGGTGTACGGACCATCGTGCAGGGGCCGGAACCTTGATCTTGCAGGGTCTTGGCAAAATGGGCCTCTTGTTGAAGCAGCGCGCCAATGGCGGCTTCAGGTTGTCCCAATAAATAGTAGGCCCAAGTGGTTTTATAGAGGGCGAGGGTGTGCAGGGGAGATTCGGGTTTGTCGATGAGTTCCTGATAATGTGCGATGGCTTGCGCGTAACTCCGTTTGTTAAAGGCCATATCTCCCAGACGAAAGATACTTTCTTCCCCGTAGGCTTGATGGGGTGTAAAGGCTGCGACCCACTGAAGATGTCCTCTTGCTTCTTTTTGTTTTTCTGCGGCGACAGCCTGTCGCGCGGCCTGATATTGTGTCTTCATCATCCTGAACATAGACTCGGAGAGCATTTGTGTCGGGTTTTCATTGAGGGTTTGGAAGGTTTGTCCGGCCTTGTGTTCTCGCCTTTCGTGGCGTTTGAGCGAAAGACAACGGCGTACCATTTCCATTTGCAACTGGCGTTGTTCCTGATCAATCATACGCTCCCGGGTTTTGAGTTGTATGAGCATTTGTCGGCGTTGTTGCAAGTCGATATACCAGTATAAAGCGGTCATTTCCCTTTTTTCACCGACCTGTTTTTCGAGTTGTTTTAATGTTTGTGTCAAAAGTGAGCCTGGGGGGATGGCAAGAGAGGTGCTTGAAATACCCCGTCGCAGCAGTTCACTTTCTTTTTCCAAAACCTCCATTTGTTTTTTTAGCTCGTTTCGCTCTTGCTGATCCATTTCAATCGCACCACGTAGATTTCCTTCTTCAATCAAAAAACGGCTCAGGATGCGATAGATTTGACTGTGGTAAGGGGATTGTTCCTGGCTTGCATCCAAGGCTTGAAGGACGCTGAATAGGTTGCTGGTTGCACCCAGCTTAAAATACCCCCAGGTCAGGGCGAGCAAGGCCAAATCGGTATTATTATTGTCGAAGAGATCACCCATGCTGGCGAAGGCCAAGTCATACTCTTTTTGATTGAGATGGTAATAGACCTTGAGCAGGTGGATTCGACTGACCCAGGGAGAGTCAGATGCGTTATCGGCCCAATGCAGGGCTTCCGCCAAGACGGCCTTCAGTTTTTCATTGTCTTGTAAACCCCAATAAGCCAGGGCTGAAAAATAATGGTGTTCGGGACGGGCTGAGTCTAAAAGGTGAAGGTGATCTAAGATCTGCAAGGCTTCGCGATAGTCTTTTTCAGCCAGGGCGCCTTGGCTTGCCCCTAAGATGAGATCGGGTTTTCCCAGAAAGAGGTTTTGATTTTTACGATAAGTGGCGTAAATCCGGTCGTAGTGTCCCCGTTTCAAAAAGAACGACAGCCATAGCCCTTCGATCTTGGGACTTAAGGGCAGGGGCACTTTTAGGAGCAGGGCTTCCGCTGAAGACCAGAGTCCCCCGTCCAAATAAAGCTGTACCGTTTCTGGCAAAGAGGTGTGTTTGAGCAGTGGACTTTTTGGTCGATAGGTTTTATGGATTTGTAGGAGGTTTTTTTCGAGCGAAATCCAGGGATCTGTCGGAGAGACACGCTGAGCAAAAACAGATAAAGGGGAAAAAGCAACGTAAAGAAATACAATACATGCGCCACACTTTCCCAATAAGGACCCTGTCATACCTCCCTCAGTGTCTATATGCAGGGTGTAAGATGGAGCAAATTGGCCTATTTTGTCAAGGGCGGCGGTTTTTTTTGATGGGTTTGTAAACCTCCCGCTCTAATTAGTGCCCTTAAAGCTCTGATTGGCCATATCGACGGCTTCCAGATAAAATGCTGCGATGCCTTCTTCGTCCAAACGAAGTTTTTCATGTAATGGGGGAATGGCTTCCCAATCGCCCTTTTCGTAGGACAATATGAGTTGATAGATATCTCTGAGCCGTCCTTCTTTACCCAGTAGTGCGTCCTTGATGTCTGATTCGATGGGGATTTTTTCCAAAACTTCTTCAATGGGTCTGTCCATAATGCCGTCGATCAGTGAAAACATGCCCATTAAAAAAAGATCCTGAGAGCGTGCCGCCAATCCCAACTTGGGTGCGAGGGATTCACAGAATTTTGCCCGGACGATGGCCTGAATCACCAATTCGTCTGTTTTCCCGTCGGCCATGTTTGAGAGGGCCATGAGTGAGGTCCATTTTTTGACTTCGACTTCCCCCAAGAGTACGAGCGCGTGATTGATTGAAGACACGGTGACCTGCCAGCCAAAAAAAGCGGAGTTGATGTAACGTAAGAGTTTGTAGGAAAGCGACATTTCTCGTTTGATAATCTCTTCCAAGCCTTGGTAGCTCAGTTGTGGTTTTTGGATTTCCTGCAAGATTTGCAAATAGTGGAGTTTAAAGCTGGGGATGTCTTTTGTGCTTAAAATAGTGGGTTTCGCGAAATAATAGCCTTGAAAAAAAACATAACCCATCTCTTTTGCTTCTTGATAGATTTCCCAGGTCTCGACCTTTTCAGCCAGCATTTGAATGCCTTTGGGGATAAAGCGCTCAGCCATGTCACGTTGTTCTGCTTTGTTGGACAAAAGAAAGTCGACTTTTATGATGTCGGCAAGTTCTAAGAAAGGTTTGAATTTTTCTTCATAGACAAAGTCATCCAAGGCGATGGGATAGCCCGCTTCTTTCAGTTTTTTACAGGCCTCCAGTGTTTCCGCATCGGGTTCGATATTTTCTAATATTTCAACCACGGTCTGCTCTTCGGGCAGCATGGCACAATAACCTTCGGTCAAGGTTTGACGTGTCACATTGTAAAAAGCCTTCTTACCGGCTGTCAGCACATCCAGACCATGTAAAAGCACACTGTCCCCGATCACTTTGGAGGAGGCTTGATCTAAATTGTCGCCGTTAAAGAAGTTCTCCATGCCAGAGCGAAACAAGAGTTCGTAGGCATAGACCTCCTGTTTAACATCAAAAATGGGTTGTCTGGCAATAAACGTTTTCATATTTGATCCTAATGTGGGTTTTTCCCAGAAAAATAAAAAATCCGTTTGAGAGTACAAGTCTGTCCCCAAACGCCTTCTTTAATCAGTATATAAGAGAATTTTTAAAATGGGGAAAGTGGTATTTTTTCAGCGGAAGATCGTGATTTATTGGGGTATCCGTGGTTTAAATCCAAGCCCGATCATTTGATTGAGCCATTTTATTTGGGTGAGGGGGACGGTCAGTGACGCGTTTTGAAATGCTCTGCGGATGGGGTATGTTTTTCGTAAACCGTCAAAGGCTATCGAACGTGAGGCCGGCGGAAGATTGATTAAGGCCATGAAGTGTTTGACGTCGGATGCAAGATGATAGGCTTGTGAACACAAACTGTTGAAGATCGTCAGTTCGTCTTTTTCTTCGGCATCCATTTCAATCGTGCGCTGTCCCGGCAATGTAAGCCCATGTCTCGACCATGAAGGCATCACACCCAGGGCCGCACAGGCTGACTCATAAACCATCTGCACTCCTGCCACTTTTCCATCAA
>JAADHI010000003.1 GCA_013151935.1 Candidatus Manganitrophaceae bacterium | reverse complement strand
AAAAAAGGCCCGGCTTTGTCCGGGCTTTTTTTTGGGTAGTGTCTCAGTTTTAAATTCTGGTAACACGTCATGCTCGCGAAAACAGGCATTCAGAGGTGTATAACCTTGTTATTCCCGCCTGCGCGGGAATAACAAGGTTATACACTTGCAGTTTCTGGATCAAAATAAGACACAACCCACCCTTTAGCTCGCTTGACGCTCATGGCCTATTTATTGTATTTTTGTCGGTCTTTGTGCTCGAATTTGAGCGGTTTTGTGAAATGGATGCGTCTCTACAATGATTACGGTCGAACATCTGGGAAAACGTTATGGGGATGTCATCGCGATTGATGATGTCAGTTTTACCGTTGCAAAGGGGGAAGTCCTCGCTTTTTTAGGACCCAATGGCGCGGGCAAAACCACAACGATGCGTATCCTCACCTGCTTTATGCCCGCAACAAGCGGCACGGCGCTTGTTGCGGGATACGACATCTTTGAAAATCCAATGGAAATCAAACGGCGTATCGGTTACCTCCCCGAAACTCCACCGCTCTACCCGGAAATGACAGTCACCGAATACCTCAACTTCGTCGCAAAAATCAAAGGGCTTACAAAACCTCGACAAAAATCCGGCCTCACCCTGTCGCTTGAAAAAACAGGCTTGGGCGACGTTTCTCATCGTATGATCGGAAACCTCTCAAAAGGGTATCGCCAGCGTGTTGGCCTGGCACAAGCCCTCATTCACGACCCGGATGTGCTTATTTTAGATGAACCGACGGTGGGTCTCGATCCCCGACAAATCATCGAGATCCGAGAACTCATCAAGGCGCTTGCAGGAGAACATACGCTTATTTTATCCACCCATATTCTGCCCGAAGCCACAGCGGTTTCTCAAAAAATAGTCATCATCAATCGTGGCCGCATTGTCGCGGTTGATTCTCAGGAACATCTTTCCTCACATGTGAGAAAATCTGAAAAAATTGCACTGCGTCTTCGCCGGGACACACCAGAAACTGCAGCAAAACTCATGACCCTGGGTGGCGTGCTGCGTGTCACTCAGGACACACCTTCAAATAATGATGCGTCCTATCTCGTTGAATCCAACTTAGGAGAAGATATCCGAGAACGGCTGGCAAAAATGGTGGTAGAGTCCGGCTGGGGGCTGTTGGAAATGAAGCCGCTTGTTTTGAGTTTGGAAGAAGTATTTTTGCAACTCACAACGGAAGAGCAGGGTGTGGACGAAGCAGGCTCTGAAAAAAAGACCCAGGCTGTGCAATGAGAAACATCCTCACTTTAATGGGCAAAGAGCTTCGACTCTATTTTATTTCTCCCATCGCCTATGTTGTGGCGATGGTTTTTCTCGCGATCTCCGACTTTCTTTTTTACAACCAAATCCAATATTTTTCAGGGCTTTCCATGCGGATGATGCAATTTCAAAACAATCTGCCGGAGTTGAATATTCATGATGCTGTTTTTCGTCCCACACTTTTTAACATGAGTTTCATCCTGCTTTTAATCATGCCACTCTTGACCATGCGACTCTTTGCAGAAGAAAAAAAGGAACACACAAACGAGCTCTTAATGACCTCACCCATCACCATTACAGAAATCGTTTTTGGAAAATTTATTGCAGCCCTCGTGGTTTATTTACTGCTGCTCGTTTTATCATTGCATCTGCCACTGATGCTTTCACTCGCTGTAGATATTTCCTGGAAACCGCTCTTTACAAGCTATCTCGGACTCTTTCTCATGGGTGCGGTTTTCCTCTCTATGGGACTCTTTGCATCCGCCTTAACGGATAATCAAATGATTGCCGCGGTCATTTCTTTTGGTATTTTAATCGGTCTTTGGATGGCTGGGGCTTCTGTCCACACAGCGGGAGAATCTGCGCTGGGCCAAATTGCAAATTACCTCTCAATGTCAAACCATCTCGACCAGTTTATCAAGGGACTCATTAGCAGTCGTAGCCTTACTTATTTTATCTCGATGACCGCCCTCGGTCTTTTTTTGACCCATCGTGTCGTTGAGTCTCAGCGATGGAAATAGAAAGCATCTCCAGATGGCATTAAATAAAAACATCACTGCATTATTTGGGTTTTTAGGGCTTTGTTTCGCCTTAACCGGGATATTTGTTTATGTGTTTTTTGAAGAAAAGGTGTGGATTTACACGACACTTGAACTCTTGGCCATCATACAGCTCTCCCTTTTTTTTGTTACACATTTTGAAATGCTTAAAGATTTTTCCAGTCGGCGCTCGACCAAGTTTGGCCTCAACAGCATTTTCATGGTCGTGATTTTTATCAGCATTCTTTCCATTATCAACTTCATTCTGGCACGACATGAGGTGCGTTTTGATTTTTCCGATGCGGGGACGTTTTCACTTTCACCACAAACAGAAAACGTATTAAAAGAATTAAAACATGAGGTCAAGTTCACAGGCTTTTTTACAGATGACAGCAAGCTTCGGAGCAAAACAAAAGATTTGCTCGAAAACTACAAACGTGAAAACAAAAAAATCAGCTATCTTCTGGTCGATCCCGATAAAAAACCAGTACTAACAAAACAATACGGCATCACGGAATATGACAAAATTGTTGTGGAATCAGAAGGACGCACAAGCATTGCCCGTGATATCACCGAAGAAGCCCTGACTTCTGCACTGATTCGTAGCAGCCGTGAAACAAAAAAAACCTTCTACTTCGTTGAGGGACACGGTGAACGCAGCATCAATGATACGGCAAAAAATGGCTATGCTGTGATTAAAGATGCCTTAGAAAAACAAGGGTTCACGCTCAAAAATCTCCTGCTTTTAAACGTGAAAAAAATTCCAGAAGATGCAGATGTTGTCATTATCGGAGGACCAACACGGCCTTTTACGCCAGGTGAGTTTGAGGTCATCAAAGACTATTTAGAAACAAACGGACGTCTTTTTTTAGCCATTGACCCTATGCTCGAAACAGGGTTTGAGACCTTTCTGGCCCCTTGGGGTCTACAATTAAAAGACGACATGATCCTGGATCCAAGTTCCGGTATGGGTGCAGCCGTACCGACGGTTAATCCTGAGGCTTATCCCCCGCACGAAATTACGCAAAATTTCAATCTGGCGACCTTTTTTCCGCTTGTACGCTCGGTTTCTTTTGATGCTTCAAAAGCGGATTTTTTTCGATTTAGCCCCATTTTGCAATCAGGGCAAGACACCTGGTTGACTGATCACGTGCAAGGCGAGCTTATCGTTGATCCCGCACGCGACCGAAAAGGCCCCATTGTTTTTGGCGGGGTACTCACTGCAAAAAATGCACCTTCAGACACGGAAAAAGAGATGCGTATGGTCGTCGTCGGAGATTCAGATTTTGGCACAAATAGCATCGCACGGGCTGCAGGCAATGGCGACCTTTTTCAAAATATCATCAGTTGGTTGGCCGACGAAGGCGACTTGGTTTCTATCCGTGCAAAAGCTTTTCCCACCACGACATTGCTTTTAAATGATAAACAAACAGGGATCATTTTTACCGTTTCAGTGCTTATTTTACCCTTGGGCATCATGGGTATCGGTCTCATGATCTGGCGAAAAAGGCGTCGTCTGTGAGATTCAAAAGTACCATCTTTCTCACCATCTTGTTGATCTCACTTGGCTTCTACCTCTACATGGTTGAACTGCCCCGTGAACAGAAAAAAAGAGCAATCCAATTTAAAGCCGGAAAACTCTATAATTTCCAACTGCACGAAGTCTCACGGGTGACCCTCAATGGGCCAAAAGGCGATATCGAACTGGAATATTTTCCAGAACATCCGAGGACACCCTGGCGTATTTTCCATCCCATAGAAACCATCGCCAACCAGAGCGCAGCACAAGAATTGGGCTTAACCCTGATGAACTTGAGTTTCGACCGCCTCGTTGAAGCAAAACCCACAGAACTCAAAGATTTTGGCCTTGATCCGCCCCAATATCGAGTGCTCATCACCCTCAATCAAACCAACACAGAGATCTTAGAAATTGGTGACGAAAATCTGACAGGAAGCGATGTTTATGTGCGTTTGGGGGAAGGCACAAGCCTCTACCTTGTTCCGGCAAGTATTAAACAACTGCTCAATAAAGACTTAATCCAGTGGCGGCAACGTGAAATCTTTCCTTTTTCCTCTGAAGATATTCTCGAAATACGTATTTCATCTGATCGTGGTGTCTTAAAATTGATCAAACAAGAAGATGAGTGGATGATGGAAAGCCAACCTTCAAAAAAAGAAGGGGGCCTGCCACTCAAGGTGCGCGGTGACCGCGGCGAAATTGCCAATTTACTCGGCAGTGTGGTCAATTTCAGAGGGGACGATTTTATAGATTTCAAAAAAAATCAATGGAAAGAGAACTTTGAAACACCACTTATAAAGCTCACACTAAAAGTCAGCAAACTTGAAATCGAAGCCAGTTTCCACAAAGATGGTCTTAACCCTGATCTCGTTTACGTAGTCACCAACGATTTTGACCCCATTTTCCAGATCGCCTATTCTGATTTACGATCAATGGATCAGGCCTTTAAAACCTATCGCGACCGCCGCCTTGTCTCCCTCGAATACCCGGATCAAATCGAAACAGTCAGAATAGAAAGGTCTCAGGGTGAGTACACCTTAAACAAAAAAGAAGGTCAATGGTGGCTGGAGAAAAAAGGAACACGAGAAAAAGTAACGTCTCCAAATGAGGTCTCACGACTTTTAACCGATATCTATCATATGCAGCTTAAAACGTTTAAAGATGACTTAAGCCCCGATTCTGCCACCGCAGGATTGAATGATCCAACACTCCAGATCCAAATCAGCGATAAAGAGGGAGAATCTCTCGGAAAAATTGATTTTGGGCGTCAAAAGAATCAAGTGGTCTTTGGAAAAAGTACAGGACAGCCCCAGCCCTTCCAAGTTTCTGCCACCCTGCTCAAACAAATACCGGACGCACAAGTATTCCTTGCAGAGATTCCCTTGCACAGCGAAAAAGTGGAGGGAGAATTGCCCTAAATAGCAGGGGGTACTCCAAGAATCAAATCTGCCAAGCGTTTGACTCAAACATGATATTTTGATATATTTTTGGACTCATAAATTTTACTTTTCTCTTTTGGCTAAGACGTTTATATGGGAAACGAGGAGACTTTGACGGTTGTGAATAATCAAAAAGAATCAGAGACACGCTTTGATAAAATCAAAAAGAAGCTAGAAAATCAAAAAGAAACCCTTTTGGCTGAAGCAGGGCTCGGCATAGACAGCAACAAACAGGGAGAGGCCTTTCCTGACTTGGGAGATCAAGCGACAGCAGAAGCCGAGCAAAATTTCACACTGCGACTGCGGGAGCGAGAGCAAAAACTGCTCAAAAAAATAGAGGGCGCACTCGAACGTATTTCAACAAATTCTTTCGGTATTTGTGAGGAGTGTGAAGAAGAAATTTCGATGCCAAGGCTTTTGGCCCGTCCGGTCACGACCTTCTGCATTGACTGCAAAACAAAACAAGAAGAAGCAGAAAAGTCCCGACATTAATGCCCATCGGCATCCGCCCTCATTCACCCGGAAGAAACGGCCCTCATCAATAAGCGGATGTTTTTTTAAGCGCTGTTTGAGGAATCATGAAGGAGCTTGGTGGATGTTTCCTTGTTTTTTTTGGCATTTTCGGGATCATGATTTCCATTGCAATTAGTTTCACCTACTTTTACCTCCCCGTGGCCTTTGTCATTTTTATCGTTTCCTTAATCATGATTTCATACGGCATGGGAACTTCCCCACAAGGAAAACACAAGGGAAAAAATGACTGATATTGGGATGTGGTTTCAATCTGAAGCAGGAGAAACCTTTCTGATCAAAAAAGACGCAAATGGTTATCCCGACTTAATCCCTCTTCAGGGAGAAAAGCCCTTAGAAGGGGTCAAAGCAAAAAAAGAAAAAGGAAAAAGTCTTTACGAAGAATTAACGGGAAAGAAATACCCCCATGAAAATGCAACAAGCCGTCAAGTCTTGTGGGATTTTTTAGAAATTGCAATACAGAAACTGCCTTAAATATCGAGCCGGAAGCCTCTCCCGTCGACTGGGTTTTTTCAAAATCATTTATCTCTAAAACAAATCACAGAGTCTTTGACCGAGCGATTCGCGCGCCAGCCGCCGATGAGGTAAATCGTGTCATCAACAAGGGCAACACCCATTGCGGCTCGGTCTAAGGGCATATCGGGCAAGGCAGACCACGTTTTGTCTTCGAGATCCAAAACAGAACCATGTTTGCAAATGCCAATGTCTTCTCTAAAACCACCAAAAACATAAAGCCTGTTGTTAAAGACCACCGCCCCCTGCCCTGCTGATGAAGAGGGCATCACAAATGAACTCTGAGACCAGCTTGAATGTTTGGGATCATAAACCTCAATCAAATCATATTCATGAAAACCTTCGGGAGACGCCGCAACACCACCGAGAACGCAAAGTTTCTGGTCGATTTCAATCGCTGATGCGGCAAAACGCGGTGTGGGCATGTCAGCGACGGCTTGCCATGTATCCGATGAACCATCCCAGCGCTCCGTAAAAGAAAAGGCCGGATCAGTTTGTGGCCCCCCTTCTGTGGCATCCGGATGATGTCCTCCGATAATATAAATTAAACCATCCACAATGGCAGAAGCGGGATAATCATGGGGCTGAAGCAAGCTCGGCTGTGTAGACCAACGGTCTTCCTTGGGAAAATAGGCTTCGACGGTCGTCAGAAACTTAAACTTGCCATCCGTTTTTTTAAAACCGCCACCCATGACATAAATCACATCTCCCAGGGTTGCGGCTAAAGCACCCGACCGCAAGGTCGGCATGGGCGCAAGTGATTGCCATTGATCCGTTTTTGGATCATAAACTTCCGATAAATCCAAACTTTTGAAGTCATCACCACCGCCACCAAAAGAATAAATCTTTCCTTCATAAACAGCGACGGCAGGATGGGAACGCGCAAGCGTCAATGAAGAACAAGACTTCCAGGAACCTGATGATTGAGATAAATTAATGAGAACCTCCTATTTTTTAGCTTGTGGTTGCGCCTTCAGAAGCAGATGAAACATGACGTGCGTATTTTGCCATCACACCCTTTTTGTAACGCGGAATGGGTGCTTTCCAATCCTTCAAACGTGCTTGAAGTTCTGTTCCACTTAAACCCACACTTAAAGTCCGCTTTTCAATGTCGAAGGTAATGATATCACCATTTTTCACCCCCGCAATCGGTCCACCCACAGCCGCTTCCGGCGAAACGTGTCCCGCCATCAACCCTCGTGTCGCGCCTGAAAAACGGCCATCAGTCAAAAGTGCCACAGAGCTGCCTAAATCAGCACCGACGATGGCTGCCGTCACCCCTAGCATTTCACGCATGCCTGGCCCCCCTTTGGGGCCTTCATAACGGATCACCACCACATCACCCGAGACAATTTGATCTGACTTCACTGCGGCAAAAGCCGCCTCTTCACAATCAAAAACCTTGGCAGGGCCTTGGTGAAAGGATCGTTCGTAACCTGCAACTTTAATCACACAACCCTCTGGTGCAAGATTGCCTTTTAAAATCACCAGTCCCCCCGTGGCCTTAAGTGGATTGGAAAGCGGCAGTAAAACTTCCTGTCCTGCGCTTTCTCTTGCAGAGGCTGCTTCTTCCCCAATCGTTTTGCCGCTCACGGTCATCACATCAGGATGCAACACGCCTGCGTCAAGTAAACGTTTTGCAATCAAACGCACCCCACCGGCTCGGTGCATGTCTGTTGCGACGTATTTCCCGCCTGGCTTCAGATCCGCGAGCAGGGGGGTCTTTGTGCTAATCCGGTCAAAATCATCAAGATCTAAAGGAATATCCATTTCCCGTGCAAGCGCCAAAAGATGCAAAACCGCATTGGTCGAACCACCTGTTACGGCGACCGCCGCAATGCCATTTTCAATGGATTCCCGTGTGATAATCTGGTCAGGCCGGATATCCTGACGCAAGATCTCCATAACTTGCTTTCCCGCCTCATAGGCAACGACATCCTTGTCGGGATCTTCCGCAGGCACACTGCCGCTGCCCATGTACGAAATACCCATCACCTCAAAGACCGTCGCCATGGTGTTTGCCGTAAATTGTCCGCCACAAGCACCCGGCCCCGGACAGGCATTGTCTTCAAGCACCTTCAAATCGTCTGTGGACATCTTGCCTTTTGCCACCGAACCCACGGCTTCAAAAACATCCTGAATGGTCACATC
>JAADHI010000085.1 GCA_013151935.1 Candidatus Manganitrophaceae bacterium | reverse complement strand
CGTTGAGGCGGCGCAATATCTGCCGCAAAGGTAAAAAAGGTCGCAAAAAGGATGCCCATGCTCAGACCATGAAACAGGCGGACAAAATAGATAAAGGGGCCGATCTCATCGACTAAAAGATAAAAACCGTGGGTGAGCAGGAAGATCAAACCGCCCGTAAGCAAACAACTACGACGACCGATTCGGTCAAGGGCATGCCCTGACCAGGGACGAATCAAAATCCCCGAAACAGAAGCGGCCCCCATAATAATACCGACTTCGGCAAGATTACTGCCAAGATCCTGAATAAACACCGGGAGCAGCACATAGGGCCAGAAGGAAAACCCAAAAAAGAGGTGAGCCATAAAAAGAAGCGTGAAATTACGTGTAAAAAGGGATGCGTCCTTCTCCTTTATATCCTCTACACGACGCATGTTTTTATCATAACAAAGATTTTTGTCCGATGTCGGCCCGACATTTTAACTTTACGATCTGAAATGGACTGGAGTATAATTTTAAAAAACGTTCTCTTCACGTAGATAAGGAGCATAATGATTAGCCAAGATGCCTTGATTAAATATATTAAAGAAGCGATGCCGGATGCTGAAGTGACGGTTAAAGATCGCACAGGAACCATGGATCACTACCAGGTTCAGATTATTTCCGAGGCTTTTGAAGGAAAGAATCTGCTGGATCGGCAACGCTTTGTTTATCAAGCCCTCAATGACCCCATGAAGGATGGTCGGATCCACGCGCTGGAAATCAAGTCTCAGACACCGACTGAAGCCACATCCGCTTAGTCACAGTCTAAAATCGATTACAAAATCCAATAAATTTTTAAGGAGAAACAATGGCAAACGCAGCAGACGATGAAATCAAAAAAGAAGTCGCAGAACACAAAATACTCATTTACGGGAAAGGCACAAAGTCTATGCCCATGTGCGGATTTACACAGGAAACCATCGTATTTTTTAATAAATACGGCTACGATTTTGAGGTCGTTGACGTCTTAAGAAACGCAGAAAAACGCGAAGCCCTCTCTCAGATGACCAACTGGCCAACCCTGCCTAAGGTTTTCATTGACGGCCAATTTTACGGCGATACCGACATTTTGGATGAAATGGAAAGAAAAGGTGAAGTCGAACCCCTTTTGAAAAAGGCCTTTGGCGATGCCTAACCTTTTCCGATAGAATGGCTGAAATAAAAAAAGGCGGGACTGTATAAGACAGTCTCGCCTTTTTTGTCGTTATTTATTCTTTTTCTAAACCTTGAACAACCAGTATTTGAAATTCCAGAAATTAAGGCGTTTTTGCATAAACTCCAGATTTTTGACTTTGTGCGCAACAAGGTCGAGATCTTCTCTGTTCCGCACAATTTCTCTATCCTGACTTTTGTCCAATCCACCATTGGCGATGAAGCAGCGAATCTGATCCAATTCACCTGCATCCAGCCAAATGCCATGATCCCGGCACTGGTCAATTAATACCCCCGAGATCCTTCTGAAATTTTTTCGGTTCATGATGCCCTCGCACAAGGGACAACTGAGGTAGCTCACTTCGTCCGACATGGCCTGCTTTTTATATTCATAAGGAATACTTTTATCGGCGTAAACATTCCGCTCGGAAGTGAGCTGATTAAAGTCGCGTGTGTCGAGCCAAAACCCCTCACAACTGGAACAGGAATCCAATACGCTTTCCTCATATTCGAAATGCGTGAGCGTTTCATGACAACGGGGACAAAGGGGGATAGCGTGTAGCACTTTTGCTTTATTTTCTCCCCCGCAAAAGGGACAGTGACGGCTTTTTAAGTTGATGCTTTTATCACAATGCTGGCAGACACGCTGATCCATGGTCTCTCCCAAATTTTGCCCGATTTGAATAAGTATAACAGGTATTTTCCCTAAGACCGGAACGCGGATTGCCCCTAAAATACACCCTACAAGACCATTTTGATGGCCGGGTGCTTCTTCAGTGTCATGTAAATTTCTTCCCGCTCCGTCTCACTTTCAAGCACAAGGTCGAGATTAACCGAAACATATTTAAGTGTACGACTTTGATTTGAAAATGAAACTTCAAAAGCCTTATCCATAAGGACTTCTGAAATGGCCTGCCGAATGGATTTTTCCTGGTATCCAATCACTTTGTAGGTCCATTCACAGGGATAGGTCCATACAATTTTTTGATCTGTATCATCCAAATCTGTCATAAACCTCAGCCCCCCAATCCACTGTGTCGAAGCAAGGCATCAATTTGAGGTTCACGACCTCGGAAATTCACAAACAGGTCCATCGGCGCTTGTGTGCCGCCCTGCTCCAGGATCATCTTCATAAAACGCAAACCCGTTTCCCGATCAAAAATCCCCTTTTCTTCAAAAAGAGAAAAGGCATCGGCGGAAAGGACTTCAGCCCATTTGTAGCTGTAATAGCCTGCCGAATAGCCCCCGGCAAAAATATGGGAGAAACTGTGCGGGAAACGATTGTAAGCAGGTGGACTGACAACAGAAATTTTTTTTCTCACCTCACTTAATATCTCAAAAATACGAGCCCCTTTTTCGGGATCAAATTCCATGTGAATACGAAAATCAAAAAGGGCAAATTCGAGCTGCCGTACCATCTGCATGGCCGACTGAAAGTTTTTTGCGGCTAACATGCGTTGAAACATTTCGTCGGGCAATTTTCCCTTGGTTTGATAATGACGGGCAAAAAGATCCAAAGCTTCTTTTTGCCAGCACCAATTTTCCATAAATTGACTCGGCAACTCCACGGCATCCCAAGGCACACCACCAATACCCGATACACCCAGATAATCCACCTGCGTCAACATGTGGTGCAGACCATGACCAAATTCATGAAAAAGCGTCTGCACTTCATCATGGGTAAAAAGCGCAGGGCCGTCGCCCACAGGTGGTGAAAAATTACAGACGAGATAGGCCACGGGGGTTTGAATACTATCTTCTGTGCGTTTGCGCGTAATACAATCTCCCATCCACGCCCCCCCGCGTTTGTGGGGTCTTGCATATAAATCCAGAAAAAACTGGCCACGTACTTGATTGTCCCTATCCCGAATCTCAAAAAAACGCACGTCCTCATGCCAGGTTTCGACCTCTTCAATTGCGGTAATCGTCAAACCATACAAACGATTGACAACAGCAAACAAGCCTGCAAGGGCATTGTCCACAGAAAAATAAGGCTTCAGTTCTTCCTGGGTGATTGCATATTTATGCTGCTGGAGTTTTTCAGAATAGTAGGGCAGATCCCAAGCTTCGAGACCTTCAAAACCATGTTCGGTTTTGGCAAAGGCCTGAACTTCCTGTAAATCCTGCTGCGCCATTGCATGGGATTTTTCTGCCAATTCATTCAAAAATGATATGACTTGATCTGTCGAGGTTGCCATCTTTGTGGCGAGGGAATAATCGGCATAGTTTTCAAAACCCAAAAGTTCTGCGATTTGATGCCGCAAAGCCAAGATCTCTTCCATATTCTGAGAATTATCCCACTTGCCCGCGTTTGGGCCTTGATCAGAGGCCCGTGTGACGTAAGCCCTGTAAAGCGCTTCACGCAAGGCGCGATCATCCGCATAAGTCATAACGGGTAAATAGGAGGGAAACTCTAAATTAAAAACCCAGCCCGACAAACCCTCGCGCTCGGCAATCTGTTTCGCCATTGCCACCGCAGATTCAGGCAATCCCGCAAGCTGTTTTTTATCACTCACTTCTTTTTTCCAGGCATTTGTGGCATCTAAAATATTGTCCGAGAATTGACTGCTTAGCGTAGACAGTTTTTGCATGAACACTTTGTAGCGGGCTTTATCTTCCGAGCCAAGTGCGATACCGGAAAGCCTAAAATCCCGCAGGGCATTGTCGATTATTTTTTTCTGAGCGGCATCCAGTGTGGCGTATTCCGGCCCTTCGGCAATTTGAGTATAGGCCCGAAACAGACCTTCATGCTGTCCCAGCTCCGTCGCATAATCGCTCAATTTTGGAAGACAGGCATTGTAAACTTCACGCAAGGCTTCGCTGTTGACCACGGCATTGAGATGAGAAATAGGGGAGAAAGCCCGATCTAACTTTTCATCAGCCGCTTCAAGTGGATGGATGAGGTTTTGCCAGGTATAGGTCTCATTCGCGGCAAGCAATGCCGTCAACTTTTGCCGATTTTCTTGCAAAAGCTGATCAACGGCTGGAATCACATGCTCCGGCTTGATTTTCGAAAACTGTGGAAGGCCATTGGCATTGAGCAGGGGGTTTGTCATTTCAATTCCTTTCATGGGAAACAAAATCAATCGGGATCTGCTCTAAATGTACTTGATCAGAACCAGGAAATAACACCTATAAATTATTTCTTGGGTAAAAAACAAACTGATTTTACAAACAAGCATCTTCGCTTTTGACAGATTTTTGCATTCTGTTATGATTTTAGAAACACTTTCTTTGTATTGAAGCATTCATATCTGAAATGAAACCCTTTCATCTCAAGTCGCGCTGGCAAGTCTTTATTGCAATTCTTCTTGTCATATTCTGGGTGAAGGGACATCAACACATCAGCCAAATGGACAAGCGCTTTTTCCAACCCTCACTTCAAGGCATACAAGGTCTCTTTTTGTACGAAATCGGAAATTACAAAGGTGCTGCTGGGGCTTACCGCGCTCACTTCATGGAGACAGACGACTGGGAAACATCAAGTGATCCTGGTGTAGATGCGCTCCTGCGGGACGACCTTTTTTTAGCTGCGGCGATTTCAGAATCAGACCTTAAAACAGGGCAAAACCCAATCAATGCCGCTCTGACTTTGGGCGAAGTGGCCCTTACAGATGGCAGGGACGACGAAGCCCTCGCCTGGTTTAACGCAGCGCTGGAAAATGAAGAAGATCAGTTTGATGCCCTCTTGCTGGCCTCCATTTTACAAACCCGAAATGGGAACATAGGGGAGGCTATTCATCTCATCAATCGTGCGCTCAGGCATCATCGAGCCGACACCCGAATTACGACATTTTTTTGGGTACTTGATGCGATGGGGGATTTGCTGGAAAGCCCAGATCACTCACAACACAGCACCCTCTTGGCCCATTATTTTCGCTATCTTCGTATTTTCGACATCACCAACGGGAAAAAAGCACTTTCTTTTGCAACAGCAGGACTTGAAGGTAATGATCACCTTGAAAGTGCCTACCTCACAATGGGGATCATTTTTCATAAAATGAACAAAATAGAAGATGCACGCTCTGCCTACAAGAAAGCACTCGAAAGAGATCCTGAATTCTCCGAGGCTTACCGCAGAATGGCCAAAATTTATTCAGAACGCGGCCAACTCGCAAAAGAATATCAGATGACAAAAATAGCTTATGAAACGGCTCCAAAAGACAGATTTTATATCCAGGCCTATCAAGATCACCTTGTCAACAAACTGGGCGATTATTATCAAGCCCTCGTTTTAACAGAAAAATTGTTAGTCGAAGACCCTCAAAATATAAACCTAATCAAATCCGCAGCCTCCTACTTAAGGTTTATCGGAAAAGAAGAGCAAGCCATTCAATACTACGAAAAGGCTCTTATTTTTTACCCGAATGACCCTTCCCTCTACGAAGGACTGGGGTATTCCCTGATTGAGTTAGAAAAATATGATGCTGCATTTGAAGCATTTCAAGCCGCACTTTCAATAAACAATACACGCGCAAATGCCTACGCCGGTTTGAGTTATGTCTACAACAAAACAAACAAAAAATTGGACGCAATTGAGACGCTTGAAGCCGCATTTCGTCACGGATATCGAAGCAATATACAAAGGATAAACCTCTGTACGCTTTATCACACGGAATCTTTATTTGAAAAAGCGGCACGTTGTTTGAGGCGCGTACTCACAGCGGAACCCAGAAATGCCTACGCTGGAAACCTCCTCACCTATACCTTAAAAAATTTAGCAGACCAATGACAAAAAAAGCCAAAACAAATCACGGGAAAAAGGGATTTTTAAAACTATTTGCTTCGGCCCGTTTTGAAAAAATCGTCTTTACTTCGCTCTGTCTCTGGGCTTTGAGCATTCAGATGAAATACCGTGTGTCGGCTTCTTTCCTCTTCCTGCTGCTGCCCTGGATTGGCATCGCCCTTGCCGCAATGAGCCTTTTTATCTTGATTGACGCATATATTCCGAGCCTTTTTGCTAATACCCCATTCAAAAAAACCCTTAACAAAATCGAATGGGGCACCCAATTCGTCATCCGTATTTTTGTGTATTACAGCCTTTTTCTGCTTGGGAACGGCTTGCTGGATCTCGCCCCACCGCGCGACCGTACTGCAAAAATTGAATCTATTTATTCTGGAGAATGGAATTTAGATCTCCCCATTCCTTACCAATTGGCGACTCTTTCTTTCAGCGATTCGGAAGAAAAGACCCATTTTCTGCTCAACGCAAGAGAGCGCCGCCGTCTCTGGGGTGGAGAGTCTGTTGTCATTGTCAGTCATGCAGGGTATTTTGGTCTCCCTTGGATCTCCCGAATAGAACAAGATGTTGAAATTTACAGCAAAAAAATCCTGGCGCTGACACCCACCGCTTCTGGAGCATGGAGAAACCTCATCCAGTTTTATATGGATCATGAGAGATGGCCGGAGGCCGGAGACACCACACAGGACTATTTGAATATCTACCCCAATGATGATGCCTTCGCCCTCAATGTCGCTGGGACCTTAAATGTGGCAGGACAGTATTCCGACGGTATTCCCATATTAGAACATATTGTTGGGCGACGGCCGACTTATAAAGCCTACCAACTCTTGGGTTATGCTTTGAGTTGGAGCGGAAAAAGAGCACGTGCGGCAATGTTTTTAGAAAAATCTATTCCACTAAACCCGGTACACTGGGAAGCCTATTATCATCTTGGATATGTTTATTATGACTCAGGGAAACTAAAAAAAGCGGAGGAAAATTTTATTAAACTACTGGAACGGCGGCCTCATTTCCCTGAAATAGAAAAAATGCTGGCCGACGTCCGTCATATCAACAAACTAAAAGAAAAGATTAGAAAAAGAAAAGCGGCAGAAGCCGCAAAGTTATGAAACGCCCTGTCTGCCATAGACAGACCCGTCATTCAAACCTTAAGACCGCTTCCATTTTTACGACTTCTAGATTTGAAAGAAAATACACTCAGACTTTTTATGAAGATGCCACAGCTTCAAGCTCAGCTTCAGCTGTATCGGATGCGGGCTCAGGAATAGCCAAACCAACCTCTAAAGCCTCAAACCAGTCTAAAAACCGCTGAACATCTTCCCCTTTAAAAAGGCGTCCATGCTGAGGTGCTAAAATATCAATCTCAAGTTCCCTTACGCGACAAATCCAATCTTGCTTGGCACGGTTTGAAGGCATCCAACGCTGATGAAACAATTTCATTTTATCGACATGGCGTTCAAAATTCTCGACAAACATTGGTGCGCCAGGCTCTTCAAGCGCGGCCCCGACATCACCACTCATCAGAATTTTGGCTTTTGCATCGTAAACGTGAAAATTGCCCGAGGCGTGCAGATAGTGCGCGGGGATAAACCTCAATTTAAGCCCATTTAAGTCCAGGATTTCTCCTTCATCTGGAATCGGGACATATTCGATTTTTTTTGAACCAAAGTGGCGAATAAAACCTTCCCAAACCCAGGGGGTGTGTAACCGTGCATGCGGCAATGCTTGCTCCCACAAACCGAGTGATGAGATAATATCCGGGTCCTGATGTGAGGCAAAAAGATCCGTAATCTCTTCCAAACGCACATGATGCAAAACAGCGGTCAACATACTGGCAAAAACTTCGATCCCTCCAGGGTCTAAAAGCAGCGTGCGATCTCCAGACTGAATCATGTATTGATTGGTATCCACAATGCCATCCACTTTTTTGGGGTCACGACCAAAAACATGCCATTGGTGTTTTTCACTGTAAATGCTTGTTGATTTCACGATACGTCCTCCCGCTGAACCAATGCGATCACATCACTTAATTGATGATGGCAGCGCTGCACACGCTCCCGAATTTTCTCCGTGGACGACTCCAAGTCATCCGCAACGACCTCAAGGTTTTTCCTAAAAGCATCTGAATTTGCTGCCTCAACCCGTGAGATGGTTGAAATAACCTTTGAACTGCGAATCGTATTTTTCATGGCATCCAACTGACGCACAAGACTTTCCAAATCTCGCACAAAATGCTCTTGTTCTTTTTGTGCCTCCTGGCTCAGCATTGTGATCACCGGAATGAGACTGGCCACATGAGTCGCATCCTCTGCATCCTTCAATACACGACGATATAGCGTAAGTAGTTTTCCGCTATGGTGATAAGAAACAGCAAGCCGAGACAGCACAGAGGCTCCTCCGGAAATACGCACGACAGACTGAGCCACTTCGCGGGCCACCTGCTCAATGTAATCGGTGATGGGCTGAAACCCCTTTGCCGATTCCCCTGCCCGGTGCGAAATGGTTTTGGCATTCATCACACCCAGGGTCATATCTTTTGCAATTTCATTTACACCGTTTAGCTCTGCGGTAACGCTTGCGGCAGTAATCAAGATTGTTGCTTGTGTCGTCAAAGTTTCTGGCAAATCGCTGTTCCTTTTTGTATTGACCTTTTTTTATTTAATAGGGACGCTCTGATTCAAAAAATGCATGACCAAGAGGATAAATCGCTCAGCCTTAAAGATCAGTATACCAGAGCTTTTTTAAAAAAAAGGTCAATCTCAAAATATCCTGGGTCTTGAAAAAGTGGGCTGTAAAGTCTATTTTCAAGGCATATTTTTAAGAGAGAACGCCGCGATTGAATCCTGCAAACCACTCACTTTATCTTGCCCTGGATCAGGGAGGTCACGCCAGCCGGGCATTGGTTTTTGATCAATCGGGTAAAATCGTCGCCCAGACCCACCAGAAGATAGAAACACAATACCCACAATGCGACTGGGTCGAACACGATGCGGAAGCCCTTGTGACTTCGCTTCAATGGGCGATGCAAGATGTCATCTTCCAATTAGGCAGACAAAAAAACAAGATCATTGCAGCAGGTCTTGCCACACAGCGTTCGAGCATCGTTTCTTGGCATCGAAAAAGTGGTCGTGCACTTTCTAAAGTCATCAGCTGGCAAGACCGACGGGCTGCGGATTTCATGCAAACCCTCGAAAAACAACGCACAGATATCCGTAAAAGAACAGGACTTTTTCCTTCGCCTCACTATGGTGCAAGCAAGCTTCGGTGGAGCTTGCTTCATTTGCCTGAAGTACAAAAAGCACAAAAGGAGAGCATGCTTTTCATGGGCCCCTTAGCAAGTTTTTTGAGTGCAAGACTCACACAGACGGAGCGTGCATTAAGCGATCCCGCCAATGCAGCAAGAACACTACTCTGGAATATTAAGACTGAAAATTGGGACACAAACCTCTTAAAGCGATTTGGGATCCCTTTGAGCATTTTGCCGTTTTGTGTGAATTCCTCTTCTGACTTTGGGCGAATTGCCGTTTCAGGACTTAACATTCCTTTAAAGCTTGTGACTGGCGACCAAAGTGCGGCGCTTTTTCAAGAAGGCCCTCCCCGGAAGCATGCGATCTACATCAACATCGGCACCGGAGCTTTTCTCCAAAAAATGATTAAAGACCAAGAAACAGAGACTTCACGACTTTTATCCTCAGTCGTTTTTTCCGAAAAAAATCATCGTCAATATGCACTCGAAGGCACAGTCAACGGTGCAGGTGCGGCTTTATTTTGGTTTTCCAAAGAAAACCAGATCGCACCCTGGCCCAAAGAAGCGGAAGACTGGCTGCAAAAAACCCTGACTCCGCCCATTTTTATCAATGGCATTGGCGGAGTCGGCTCTCCTTTTTGGGAACCTCATATTAGAAGCCGCTTTATTGGCAAAGGTAATACAGCAGCGCGATTCACTGCAGTTGTGGAAAGTATTCTCTTTCTCATAAAAGCCAATCTGGATGAAATGAATCAATCCCCTAAAATTTTGATTTTAAGTGGGGGACTCTCTGCCTCAGATTTACTTTGCCAAAAACTGGCCAATCTTTCTGGTACCCCAGTCCTGCAATCAAAAGAACAAGAAGCCACAGCCCGAGGTCTGGCCTATCTATTGGGAAAAATTGAAGTCAAAACCAGCGTCTCAAAAAACTTTAGCCCTCAACCTGCACCTCAATTACAAAGCCGTTATCTACAATGGCTCAAAACAATGATGTCTCTCCTTAACAGGAGGTGAAATCTAAAGGTAAAATACAAATAAAAGTTGGAGCAGGTCCACTCAAACACCCCGCGTTGACATTAAATCGAGCAAAATGATAAGTTAATTTTTTCATGAGACATTGAGGACGTCCTGTGCTTGTTCAAATGAAAGTACGGGGGTTGATGTTTGACCCCTATAACAATGCCTACATTGTTATCCTGCGTGGTGAAGAAAATACGGATGTGCTGCCCATTTGGGTCGGACGTCCCGAAGCGAATGCGATTAGCCTCGCACTTGAAGGCATATTCACACCGCGTCCCATGTCACACGATTTAATTAAATCAGTTTTGGATACCGTGGATGCCAAAATCATCAGTGTCGTTGTGACTGAATTGAAAGATAATACTTATTTGTCAAAAACACATCTCACTTATCAGGACTCAGAATTTACCGTCGATTCAAGACCCAGCGACGCGATTGCTTTGGCTTTGCGGGCGGACGTGCCTATTTTTGTTGCCGAGGAGGCCATAAAAAAACCCAGCTCAGAAGAATTGGATCGCTGGCTTGAAAACCTTCGCCCCGAAGATTTTGGAAAATACGACACATAGAGCAGCACACAGATTAATGAATATTCCTTTAAAAGTAGATACTGTCATTGCCGACCCAAACACGGGCGCACAAATTGTCATCTTAAAGGACGAGCAAAATTTGGAATTGCTCCCCATTTGGGTCGGCATGGCTGAAGGAAATGCCATCCGTTTTGCACTTGAAGGGATTATTTCACCGAGACCTTTGACTCATGATCTCTTAAAAGATTTTTTAAAGCATCTAAAAATACCCTTGGAAAAGGTATTGATTCACAGCATGAGTGGGACGACTTACTATGCCTCTTTGCACCTCATTCAAACACCTGCTTCAAAAACAAAAACAGACAAACAGAGTGAGGGCCAAGAAAATCCTCCTGATTTACAGCAAGAACCAGAGGAATTAACCGTTGATGCGCGTCCAAGCGACGCAATTGCTTTGGCTTTACGGATGGGTGTGCCGATTTATGTTACCGAAGAAGTCCTTCGTAAAAAAGGTTCAGACAATTTAGACACATGGCTTGAAAAACTCAAACCCAAAGACTTTGGCCCCTATGACGCCTAGGAGCCTGTCCATATTTACGAGAAAAGAAACTTTTAGTATTGACAATGACATCACTTTATAGCAGAATACTGTGCTTTAATCTTAAGGTATTTGAAGAAGGGTAGTAGATGAAAACCACAGCATTTAAAAAAATAGACGTTCAAGAAAAATGGTTCATCGTTGATGCCAAAGATAAAATTTTGGGCCGAATGGCAGCAGAAGTTGCCTCAATTCTCCGGGGAAAACATAAAACAACATTTACCCCCAACCAAGACCTAGGCGATCACGTCATTGTCATTAACGCAGAAAAAATTGCCGTAACGGGCAAAAAAGAAACAAACAAAATTTACTATCATCATACGGGGTATATTGGCGGTATTAAGTCAACAACCTTAAAAAAATTACGGGCTGAAAAACCTGAACGTATTGTGCAATTTGCGATTCAGGGGATGTTGCCTAAAACAAAACTTGGAAACGCGATGGTTAAAAAACTAAAAGTTTATGCAGGGGAGAACCACCCGCATCGGGCGCAACAACCTGAGGTATTGCAACTTTCTTCATAAGGGGTACTAAGAAATGGCAGCTGAGCACAAAATCATCACAGGGAAACGGAAAAATGCCATTGCCCGTCTCTATTTGACACCGGGGGAAGGCAGCACGGTTATCAATGGTCGGGCTGCAGAAGCTTATTTTCCTCGGGAAGCATGGAAATTTATTATCCGACAAGCCTTCAATCTGACCGAAACCACAGGCAAATACAATGTCGTTGCCAATATTCGAGGAGGTGGATTAACCGGTCAGGCCATGGCTTTACGTCATGGCATTTCTAAAGCCTTAGTTGATGTTGCACCTCATTTGCGGGATACACTTAAAAAAGCGGGTCTTTTAACACGAGATGCCAGGAAAAAAGAAAGAAAGAAGTTTGGTCAGAAAGGTGCCAGGGCCAAGTTCCAATTCTCAAAACGCTAAAGATCTTATTCCGTTTCGTTCAAAAAAGGGAAGGTCGAAAGGCCTTCCCTTTTTTTTGTAAAAAATAAGGAAAAAGTCTGTCATGAAAAAAGTCGGCATCATTGGCGCAACAGGCTACACAGGCGGAGAACTGCTTCGTCTACTGGTTCAACATCCAAACGTGGAAGTCAGCGCAGTCACTTCTAATCAATCCCCGGGAAAATCATTAACAGAACGCCTCCCTTCTTTGACGGGACATTATGATTTAAAACTTGAAGTTTTGGACCCTGAAAAAATCGCAAAAAAAACAGATATTGTGTTTATCGCCCTTTCTCATACCACAGCGATGGAACCTGTTAAACAATTTCTAAACCTACAAAAGAAGGTCATTGATCTTTCCGCAGACTATCGTTTAAACACTGCAACACAATATAAAAAATGGTACGGCACAGCGCACACGGCTTCGTATCTTTTAAAAAAGCGAGTCTATGGGCTAAGTGAAGTCTATCGAGAACAAATCAAAAATGCCTCACTTATTGCAAATCCGGGGTGTTACCCAACAGGAGCACTTTTGGCCCTTTACCCTTTTTTAAAAGCCGAAGTACTGGATACAACACGTGAAATCATTATTGATGCAAAATCAGGTGTTTCGGGCGCTGGACGCACGCCATCAACAAAGACCCATTTTCCAGAAGTAAATGAGGGCCTTCTGCCTTATAATATCGGCACACATCGACACTTGCCTGAAATTGAACAAGAGATTGCATCCTTTTCTAAAGAAAAAGTAAATACGATTTTCACTCCCTATCTTCTTCCCGTAAACCGTGGGATTCTCACCACAATTTATTTTCCGATCAATCAAAATTTATCAGAAAAACAAATCCAAAAAATATTGTCCTGTTATAAAAATGAACCCTTTGTCCGCTGTTTAAAACAGCCACCCAATATATCCACCGTGCGTGGCACAAACTATTGTGATCTCGCTATTTTCAAAACAAAAAACCGTCGAACACTACTCATCATATCGGCCATCGACAATCTGGTAAAAGGGGCGGCAGGACAGGCCATACAAAATATGAATCTCATGATGTCCTGGGAAGAAACGCTTGGACTCACACAAGCCGGACTCTATCCTTAAAAAAGTGAGCGCTTTTTTATATGAAACCTACAATAAAAATAAAAACCATTCAAGGCGGGATTACGGCTGTCGATGGTTTTATGGCCGCTGGTTTAGCCGCAGGAATAAAAAAGAATAACGTCCCGGATATGGCGCTCATTTATTCTGATAGACCCTGTTCCGTTGCCGCACTCTTTACAAAAAATAAATTTCCAGCCCCACCCCTAGTCCTGAATAAAAAACATCTTAAAAAGGGCTTTGGGCAAGCGATTATCATCAACAGTGGAAACGCCAACGCCTTTACAGGAAAACAGGGAAAAAAAGACGCAAAGGCTATGGCATTAGAAACAGCACAGCATTTGAATGTCTCTTTAGAAACGGTTTATGTGGCTTCAACCGGAGTGATTAGTCAATTACTCCCCATGGAAAAGATACAACCCGCCATCCCAAAACTTTATGCAATGCTATCAAAAAAGGGCAGTCATGCGGCAGCAGAAGCCATCATGACAACAGACACCTGGGCGAAAGAATGTGCTTTTGAAGGCTCTGTTGGAAAAAATGTTGTGCGTATTGGGGGAATCACAAAAGGATCTGGCATGATTCATCCCAATATGGCAACCATGCTGGCTTTTTTATCGACAGATGTTTTAATCACACAAACGCTCTTACAATCTGCATTGCGTGAGGCCGTTGATCTGTCTTTTCACCGCATCACGATTGATCGAGATACCAGTACTAATGACATGGTATTACTTTTTGCCAATGGAAAACAGGGCAATATCATCAACAAAAAAGGCACACGATACAAACAGTTTACAAGCTTGTTAACAACAGCTTGTACCACACTGGCAAAAATGCTGATTCAAGATGCAGAAGGCGCAACAAAATTTGTAACAATCGAAGTCGAAGGCGCAAAAAATGAAAAGGCCGCTTCTAAAATTGCCTTTGCTATTGCGAACTCACTTTTAGTTAAAACAGCTTTTTTCGGGGAAGATGCCAATTGGGGCAGAATTATTGCTGCTATAGGTAACTCGAAAATCAAAGTAAGACCAGAAGAAATCAGTCTTTTTTTTGGCCCAATACAATTGGTTAAGAATGGGATTTATTTAGGTCTTCAAGCTGAAGAAAAAATTACTACGTATCTAAAGTCTAAAGAAATCATTTTAAAACTCAAATTACAATCGGGTAAAGACAAAGCTTGTGTTTGGACTTCAGATCTCAGTTTGGACTATGTCAAAATTAACGCATTATATCGGACCTAAGACGACTCTTTTTTTTTATTCCTTTTTTTTAAGATTTTTTCAAGGAAATAACTAAAGTAGTAATAGATGGACTCTTTTTCTCCTGATAATTCTCTTAAATTATTGAAAATAAAGGCATAATCATGCGGATAGCCATGTGGATAAGTCTTTGATTTTGTCAAAAATGCGGGGAGGCTATCTTGATTCATCTGTATTGTTCTTGTATAATCCCCCTGCTTTAACAATACCACCTGATGGGGACTGTTTCTAATTCGGCACCTAGGTCCTAAACCCTTGAAAAATTAGAAAAGAAGTAATCCACAGCTGTTGATAACCCTGTGAGTAACTCCTGGATTGCCACATGCAACTTGATCTGATCTGGGAAGACGTCCTTAACCAGATTAAACCCAATATTAGTCAGCAGGCTTTTGATACTTGGCTTAAACCAACCGCCTTGGTTTCTGTAAGAGAAGGGGAGATCATTATCTCCGTGCCCAATCAGTTTTTTGGGGAATGGATTCGTGAACACTATTATCAAATGATGAAAGAAGTCCTTGAAAAAGAGTTCTCTAAGGACAATATGACGATTCAGTTTGAGATTCATCCAGATCAAGCCACAGCTGGCTTTACTCAAGAGAAAGCTTCTTCTGGTTTAAAAAATAGTGGTTCAAAAAATGGCTTGAAGAGAAAAGAGCGGGGAAACCTTAACCCCAGATATAATTTTGATTCTTTTGTTGTCGGCTCAAGTAATCAGTTTGCCCATGCAGCTTCGCTTAAAGTCGCAGAAAAACCGGGTGTTACTTATAATCCCCTTTTTCTTTACGGAGGAGTGGGACTTGGAAAAACCCATTTATTGAGTGCCATTGGAAATTACCTTTCAGAAAACGATGCTCATGTTCGTATTGCTTATCTTTCGACTGAGCAATTTACAAACGATGTCATTCATTCCATCCGTTACGATAAAATGGCCGAGTTTCGAAATCGCTACCGCAATGTAGATGCTTTGCTTATTGATGACATTCAGTTTATTGGTGGAAAAGAGCGGACCCAGGAAGAGTTTTTTCATACCTTTAACACCTTGTATGAATCCAATAAACAAGTTGTGATTTCAAGTGATCGTTCGGTTAAAGAGATATCTGATATTGAGGATAGATTGCGTTCGCGTTTCGAGATGGGTTTAATTGCTGATATTCAACCCCCGGATTTGGAAACAAAAATTGTTATTTTAAGGCGAAAAGCTGAGTTAGAGCAGATCGATATACCCAATGACGTGACCCTGCTTTTGGCCACACAGATTAAGAGCAATGTCAGAGAATTAGAAGGGTCTTTAATTCGATTAGGTGCTTATAGTTCTTTAATTGGTCAGGGCATTACCGTGGAGATGGCCAAACGTGTATTACATGATTCGATACAGGATCGTGAGCGAATTGTCAGTGTTGATGATGTACTACGGGCCGTCTCAGAGCGTTATCAGATCAGGATTTCTGAACTCAAATCAAAAAGACGGACCAAAAATTTGGTGATCCCAAGACAAATTGGGATGTACCTGACCCGGCAATTAACAAACCTTTCTTTTCCTGAGATAGGAAAAGCTTTTGGTGGAAAGGATCATTCCACCGTCATTCACGCCTGTAAACAAATTGAAAAAGAGAAAGCGGAAGACTTCAATCTTAAAATGACCTTAGAAAGTTTAGCGGAGCATTTGAGGGAGGGCTAAAGTGAAAGTCAAAATGAGTCGAAAAGACCTGTTGTCTGGAATACAACGGGTACAAGGGGTGGTGGAACGTAGAAATACGATGCCCATTCTAACGCATATCCTTTTAGAAGCGGAGGGGCAAAAACTCGCATTTTTTGCAACAGATCTTGAGGTGGGTATTCAAGGGGCTTATGCTGCCGAAGTGCTTGAGCCGGGACGGGCAACCGTTTCTGCCCGAAAGTTACACGAGATCGTTCGTGAGTTTCCTGAAGGCCTGGTCACCATTACTGCACAGCCGAATCACTGGGTGGTGATTGAATCGGGGAAGAGCTATTTTCGTATTGTGGGTTTACCGCCGGAGGAATTTCCGGTTTCTCCCTCAATACAGCACGAAGAGCAGATCCGGATCAATCCGACACTTTTATCTGGACTCATTCAACGGACGCTCTTTGCGACGGGAGAAAATAACCCACAGTACATTCTTAATGGCATCCTCATTCAATTAGAAAAAAGTGCGACAGAAGAGGGAACTATCCGTTTTATCACAACGGACGGACATCGCTTGGCCGTTGCCGAAGGCAAGGTTTCAGGTACCTGGAAAGAACGTGAAGGGGGGATCATTCTTCCCAAAAAAGCAGTGCTGGAAATTAAACGGGCTTTGGATGATGGGGACGAAGCTGGAGAACCTCAGCTCTTTATCGGCGAAAACCAATTGATTTACCGTTGGGGCACTTTTGTGATTACCTCGCGTCTCATGGAAGGGGAATTTCCTAATTACAAACAAGCGGTTCCTGAGCATAATGATAAAAAAGTCACGACACAAAAAGAAGAACTTGAAGGGGGTTTGCGTCGTGTTTCAATTTTAGCGCGTGAGAAAACGAGTGCAATCAAGTTTAGTCTTGAAAGTGGGGGGATTGTATTAAGTGCAAGTAATCCTGAGATGGGTGAGGCAAACGAAACCCTTGAGACCCACTTTGAAGGAGAGGGGTTTTCAACAGGGTTTAATGCCCGTTATTTGTTGGATGCCTTAGCGGCCCTGAAGGGGGATGAAGTGACACTCGAATTTAAAGACGCGCTATCTCCTTGTTTAATCAGAGAAGAATCAGAAGGTTTTCTGACTGTGATTATGCCCATGCGGGTTTAAGGTTTTTCTGACAATTTCCGTTTAGCCTCAAAGATAATATTTGTTTTTGTTAGGTCTTACGGCTTAATAAATAAAGTTTGATTTTGTCTAGCCCATTGAATTATAAGGAAAAAGCATGACGAATGAAGGAAATAAGAGCGATTACAGTGCAGACAAAATCAAAATCCTTGAAGGACTTGAAGGGGTTCGAAAACGTCCCGCAATGTATATCGGCAGTACCGGCCCTTCGGGTTTGCATCACCTTGTTTACGAGGTGGTGGATAACTCTGTTGATGAAGCAATGGCAGGTTTTTGCACAGAGATTCAAGTCATTATCCACCGCGACCAATCCGTAACTGGCATTGATAATGGGCGGGGCATCCCCACTAAACTGCATCCCCAAAAGAAAATTTCTGCTGCAGAAGTGGCGCTCACCTACTTGCACGCAGGCAGTAAATTTGACAGTGATACTTACAAGGTCTCGGGTGGTTTGCATGGTGTGGGGATTTCAGTCGTCAATGCTCTCTCCGAATCTCTGGAATTAGAAATCAAACAAGACGGACGTGTTTACCAGCAACATTATGGATATGGTAAACCCAAAGGCCCGCTTGAAATCATTGGGAAGTCTGAAAAAAGCGGGACGCGAATTACCTTTAAGCCTGATACAGGGATTTTTGAACAGACAGATTTTTCCTTCGAGACCCTGGCAGAACGTTTGCGTGAATTGGCTTTTTTAAACAAGGGCCTGACTATTTTCATCGAAGATGAACGTACGGATAAAAAACAAGAATTTTGTTATGAGGGCGGCATTGTTTCATTTATCGAAATGCTCAATGAAAACAAAAATGCCTTGCATAAACCGATTTCGATGGAAAAAGAACGAAACGGCGTTATGGTCGAAGTTGCGATTCAGTATAATGATAGTTTTTCAGAGCATATTTTCACTTTTGCAAACAATATCAATACCCGGGAGGGTGGAACGCATTTGGCCGGTTTTAAAGCGGCTTTAACACGCACCACAAACAGCTACGGTTTGGCCAATAAAATTTTAAAAGAAGGAGAAAACCTCAGTGGGGATGATGTCCGAGAAGGGCTGACGGCTGTCATATCGATTAAAATCCCCGATCCTCAGTTTGAAGGGCAGACCAAAACGAAACTCGGAAATTCTGAAGTCAAAGGCATTGTTGAAAGCTCGGTGAATGCAGCCCTGGCGGAATATTTTGAAGAAAACCCAGCCGTCGCAAAAAAGATTATTGAAAAGGCAATCAGCGCTGCGCGGGCACGTGAAGCTGCCCGAAAAGCGAGGGAACTCATTCGTCGAAAAAGCGTATTGGAAGGCGGTGGTCTCCCCGGAAAATTAGCCGATTGTTCCGAAAAAGATCCTGCGCGTAGTGAAGTGTATCTCGTGGAGGGGGATTCTGCAGGTGGTTCAGCGAAACAGGGACGTGACCGACGCTTTCAAGCCATCCTGCCCTTGAAAGGAAAGATTTTAAATGTAGAGCGTGCCCGTTTTGACAAAATGGTTTCCTCTGAAGAAATTCGAGTTCTGATTACCGCTTTGGGGACGGGCATCGGTAGCGAAGATTTTGATGTTGAAAAGGCCCGCTATCACCGCATCATTATTATGACCGATGCTGATGTAGATGGCGCACACATTCGCACCTTGCTCTTGACTTTCTTTTATCGTCAGATGCCTGCTCTGATTGAAAGAGGCTATATTTATATCGCCCAGCCGCCCCTTTTCCGGATTAAAAAAGGAAAAAAGGGACGGTACCTTAAAAACGAAGCCGCGATGCGTGAATATCTGATGGAGCTCGCTTCGGATGCCATGTCGCTCTATTTGGGTCGAGACAAAACGACTGTGAGTGGCGGGCGTTTCAAAGCCATTTTGAAAAAACTCATTGCATATGAGGCGATTATTGAACATATCGCCCGGAAAAATATCGACCCGGATTTTTTGCGGGCACTGACTGAAGCGGATTTTTTGAATCGAGAGCACTTGAAAGATCGCGAAAAGCTCGAAAGTTTTATGCTAAAAGTCAGTGAAGCGTGGCATGATCCGGATTCTTCCGATACACTTGTTTACACGATTGAAGCCGATGAGACCCACAACGCCTTTCAGATACTTTGCCAAGTTGAAAAAAATGGTTTGTCCCAGCATTTTTGCATTGATCTGCCCTTGGTCAATTCCACAGAATTTAGAGATTTAAAACCGCTCTCACCTTACAAGCTTGGATTGGGACTTCCGCCTTATCAAATGAGTGATGGCGATGGGGAGAAGTCTTTTAAACATGCACATGCCATCGTTCAGCATGTCTTAGAGCGCGGGAAAAAGGGCCTTTCGATTCAGCGTTACAAAGGTTTGGGAGAGATGAATCCCGGACAGCTTTGGGAAACGACAATGGATCCAGAGAAACGCACGCTTTTAAAAGTCACACTTGACAATGCTTTTGAGACCGATGAAATTTTTTCCATACTCATGGGAGATGCCGTTGAGCCGAGACGGAATTTTATCCAACAACATGCTGCCGAAGTCAGAAACCTTGACGTTTAATTCTATGAACGATTCGGGACTTTCCTTAAAAATAAAATAAACAATGCAATCGAAATTGGATTGGAGCGCAGATGCCGGAGATTGAACACCGTACTACCGTAAACATTGATGAGGAAATGAAGTCATCCTACATCGACTACGCCATGAGCGTTATTGTCGGACGGGCCTTGCCGGATGTACGCGATGGCCTGAAACCTGTGCATCGACGTATTCTTTACGCGATGTTTCGCGAGGGTTTGCTTTCAAATCGTCGTTATTCCAAGTCTGCGGGTGTCGTGGGTGAAGTTTTAAAAAAATATCACCCCCATGGCGATACGGCGATTTATGACACCATGGTGCGGATGGCGCAAGATTTTAATATGCGCTACCCCTTGGTGGATGGTCAGGGAAATTTTGGTTCTGTGGATGGGGATCGGGCAGCAGCCTATCGTTACACCGAGGCTCGTATGACCAAGTTGGCCGAGGAAATCCTGGCCGATATTGATATGGATACGGTGAATTTTACCCCCAATTTTGACGAGACGGTGCAAGAACCCGTGGTCATGCCGTCCCGTATTCCAAACTTGCTGATGAATGGTTCAACCGGTATTGCCGTCGGCATGGCGACGAACATTCCCCCCCATAATCTGGGTGAATTGCTTGAAGGTTTGACGCTGCTGCTCAATGATCGAAGTGTGTCTATCGAGACCTTGATGGAAAAGATCAAGGGTCCGGATTTCCCCACTGCTGGATTTATTTACGGGACGGCGGGCATTGAGTCTGCTTTTAAAACCGGGCGAGGTTCAGTGATGTTGCGTGCCCGGGCTGCGGTGGAAGTGCATCCCCGGACGGAACGTGAAACCATCATCGTCACAGAGTTGCCTTATCAGGTGAACAAAGCCCGTCTGCTGGAAAAAATCGGTCACTTGGTGCGGGACAAAAAGTTAGAAGGTATTTCAGAGTTACGAGATGAGTCCGATCGAGACGGCATGCGGATCGTGATTGAGCTAAAACGGGGCGAGATGGGCGCTGTTGTTTTGAATAATCTCTACAAACAGACCCAGTTGCAAAACTCCTTTGGCATCATCATGTTGGCCCTGGTGAATAATCAGCCGAAGGTCATGAATATAAAAGAAATTTTAGTGCATTTTCTGGATTTTCGCCGCGAGGTGGTGATTCGCAGAACCCGTTTTGAGTTGCGACAGGCCGAAGCCCGCGCACACATCTTGGAAGGGCTCAGAATTGCGCTGGATCATTTGGACGAGGTCATCGCCCTCATTCGTGCTTCGGCCTCTCCAGAGGTGGCGCGCACAGCATTGATGGGCGAATATGACTTAAGCGAAAGACAAGCCCAGGCCATCCTTGATATGCGCCTACAGCGTCTGACGGCACTCGAACGGGATAAATTGATTGCGGAATTAGAAGCCCTCCGAGAAAAAATAACGGACTTGAAGGCCTTGTTAGGGAGCGATGTCCGTATTTCAGAAGTCATCAGTTCCGAGCTTGTGGAGATTCAAAGAAAATATGCCGATGATCGCCGTACAGAAATTATTCCTGATACGGGCGAAATTAGCATTGAAGACCTCATTGCCGAAGAAGAAATGGTCATTACCGTTTCAAATACCGGATACATCAAACGAAACGCTGTGGCACTTTATCGCGCGCAGCGGCGGGGCGGAAAGGGCAAGATTGGTACGGGTTTAAAAGAGGCCGATTTTGTAAGCCATCTCTTTATCGCATCCACCCATAATTACCTGCTCTTTTTTACAGACACGGGTCAGGTGCATTGGCTAAAAGTGCATCAAATCCCTGAAGGCGGTCGGGCGACAAAGGGCAAGGCCATCGTCAACCTGTTGCAGATTCCACAAGGGGAGACGATTTCAGCGATTTTGTCCGTGGATCAATTTGACGAAGGTCGTTTTGCTGTCATGGCCACACAAAAAGGTTTGGTCAAAAAGACCACCCTGAGCGCTTATGGCAAACCCAGGGCAGGTGGGATACGCGCGATAAACTTAAATGAAGGGGATCGCTTAATCTCCGTCCAGCTGACTTCGGGAAATCATGATATCCTATTAGGGACAAAACACGGTTTGTCCATCCGTTTTTCGGAACAGGACGTGCGTGCCATGGGCCGTATCGCAACGGGTGTGATGGGGGTTCGTCTCAGCAATGGCAATACGCTGATCAGTATGGAGACCATCGGGCCGGATCAGCGGACTTCCCTTTTGACGGCGACAGAGCACGGGTTTGGCAAACGCACAGCGCTTTCTGAATATCGTAAACAGAGACGCGGTGGGCGAGGCATCATCACCATACAAACCAGTCACAGAAACGGCAGTGTGGTGGACGCTTTCCAGGTCGAGGATGAAGATGAGGTGATGATTATTACGGCCAATGGAAAGATTGTGCGTCAGAAGGTTGAAGGCATACGTGTTATTGGTCGCAATACCCAAGGTGTTCGTTTGATTGATATGGTTGAGGGGGATCGTGTGGTGCGCGTTGCTCGTCTCATTGACAAAGGCGACCGCGAAGTTTCAGAAGAAGAGATGGAATCAGAAAGCGCAACAGAGGAAACACCAAAAAATGAGAGCTAATCAAGGGATGAATGGACAAGGTTCAGGGCCTGGCGGCATGTTTTTTTTGAAGTTCATCTCTTGGAGTGTCTTGATTGCAAGTGCTGTTTTTGTGGTGGTTTGGGTTGTGGGTTCACGAGGAGAATGGATGTCAAAACGCCTGATGTCGGTTGCCGAGCGAAAATGGCAGCAGGACGATTATTTGGGTGCAATTCGTGACTATGAAAATCTCATTGAAGCTTATCCAAAAAGTACATTGATTCCAGAGGCCTATTATTGGAAAGGCCTTACTGTTTTACTTTATTTGGACGATGCCGAAGTGGCTGTGGCGGCTTTTAAAAAAGTGATTCAATTGGAGAAGGTTCGGGGTGTTTCTGAGCACAGCCTTTCTGCCCGCCATCGCCTTGCGGAGGTCTACGAAAGGCAGCTTAAGCGTCCGACAGAAGCCATTTCAACTTATGAAAGCATTGTGGCGACGAGCGATGATCGGGAACAAGTGCTTGCGAGCCGTTTTAGGATTGGTGAATTGTATTATGAGATGGGGGACATGGCCCAGGCGCGTGTGGAATGGGATTTGATCGTGGAAAATGCACCGAAGAGTCCTTGGGCGCCTTCAGCCCTCTACCGGAAGGCAGGCAGTTATTTTGTGAGTGGGGCTTGTGAGGCCGCAGTGCCTGTTTATAAAACCCTCTATACCACCTATCCCAAGAATGAAAATAGCCATTTTGCGAAATTCAGGGCTGCGAATTGTTTTGAAATGGACGAACAACCCGCCGAAGCCTTAAATCTCTACAAAGAACTGGAAGAAAACTACCCGGACCCTGAGATGATTAAGCAGAAAGTTGATGCGCTCAACGCGCTCATTCATCAGGACTCCTAAGGAACCTCTGATTAAGTCTGGGTTGGATTTTCAAGAGAAAAAATGGGTTGATTCAAGGCGCAAATCGCGGGGAATAACCCGTTATTTGCAAGGTTTGCAACGCAGAAACGGGACATTTTAGCCTTGAAAAAACAATTCATGACTTGATCAGAGGTTCCCTGATACATTCCCACCCCTATCATGGCAATGCTTGATTAAATCCTCTACGTGTTATTGTCCTTCGTTTTTCCGTAAATGTCGTTCCATGGCTTCTCGTATTGCCTTTTTTAAAGGAGAATCTTTCAGAGGAGAAAGCTGCTCTTGCAGCAGGGTTTTTGCCTCTGGCGAGAGGGCTTTCTGAGGGAATCTTGTGTGTTTTTTTGGGAGGTCTTGTGAAGGGAGAATGCCGATCTTGAGGTGAAGGGTTTGGATCAGGTTTTTTCCAAGCCGGGTGTTGATTTTTTTGATGATGTCTTTTTTGAGGAAAGTCAGTTCGTGCATCCATGTGGGGCCATCGACAGAAAGGGTGAGCATTTTAAACTTAAGGCGTTCTGGTCTTGTGTGCTCCGAGAGGGTTTGACCGACGAATGTGGGCCACTCTTTTTTGAGCCGATAAAAGATCATTTCTTTTTCGAGGCCCAGTTTTCGGTTCATGGTCTTGAGGATGGGGCTGATGGCGGCGGGTTCTTTCATCGTACAAGGCATGGTATATTAGCGCCTTGCGGCTTGTCACGAAAGAAAAGCGAAACCCTTTGAATTGCACTCACTTTTGTTAGGTTTGTAGGAATGTCTGAAAAAAAAGAAGGCGATAAGCTCATTGTAAACAACCGAAAAGCCTTCCATGATTTTTTTATTTTGGAGAGGATGGAAGTTGGAATTTCGCTTGTGGGTACAGAGGTCAAGTCTTTGCGTGGGGGCCGTGTTAATCTAAAAGATGGTTTTGCACGTATTGACCGGGGCGAGCTCTATCTTCATAATTGTCACATCAGTCCTTACAGTCACGGAAATCTGGCAAACCATGAGCCGACGCGGCGGCGAAAGTTGCTCATGGGAAAAAAAGACATTTGGCGTCTGTCAGGGAAAGTGAGAGAGAAGGGACTGACATTGATTCCGCTTAAGATTTATTTTCAGAGAGGCTGGGCCAAGGTGGAATTAGGGCTGGCCAAAGGAAAAGATTTGCACGATAAACGAGAAACTGAAGCCAAAAAATCTGCAAATCGTGAGATGCAACGGGCGCTGCGTGGCAAAGGGAACTTTGAGGATTGAGCTTCTTTTATTTACAGCGAAAATCCCGCTTGTTTTTTAGACTGGAGCAATAAATAAATGATATTTCCCCTTGTTATCGGCATGCTGCTTGGTGCTGCGGTGGGTGTGATCGCTGAGCAAAAAAATCGCCCCTTTTTTCCTTGGGCTTTATACGGATTTTTCCTTTTCTTTTTCGCAATTATTCATATTGCGGTCATCGGAGACAAAGCCTATGAAGATGATCAGTTAAAAGGCATGGCTTACAAAAAATGTCCTGCTTGTGCTGAAATGGTGAAAAATGAGGCTGTATTTTGCAAACACTGCAAAACCACTCTGTCTCCTGAAATCTCCCGTGCCGCCCCCGATGTCTTGCCCCGCCCTTGTCGTTGGTGTAAACAGGATTTGGTGGATCCTGAGGTCAATAAATGCCCTGCTTGTGGGGGTTTGCAAAGACATTTTTTAAAAGACAACCCCATGTTAATGATCCTACTTTTTTGTTTAATGCTGGCCTTCTTTGTTATGCTTAATCAAGCCGAAGTCGAAGTGGAAGCGCCATCTCCATCAATAGATTCTTTCGGTGGGATCACTTCGTTATATAAAGAAGGCCCTTCTCGTCGTACCTTTACGCTTTTTTTGTTCTCCTAAACCACTTTGAAGTGGGGCTTAGACTCAGGCTTTGTGGTCGAGGCTTTTTTGTGTGAAAAAACCAAAAACATTTAAAATATGAATGTTTTTGGCTGAGTTGACCCCTTTTTAGAAGGGTGCTAAACTTAAATTACAGAAAAGCACGATATGGGATCTTCATAAAAAGACGGAGGTTTTATCATGGCCGATGGAAGAAAAAAACAAGAAAAACAAAATTCTTTCCGAAAAACTATGAATAAATTTTCCGGCAAATTTGGGGGAGACGTGTCGGAAACGGGTCAGCGCGATCCTGAGCAGGAACGGGAAAGACTTCTGGATCAGATCGCCTCCATGGAGGAGGAGTTGAATACCCTGCGTCAATCAGGGGGGCAACTTGATCAGGCTTTTAAACAAAATGAAAAGTTAACAGCGGCCTTAATTGAGGCCAAAAATCGTATTGATGCGCTAAAAGAAGAGGTCGAAAAGCTGACCTCCCCGCCCGCGACTTATGCCATTTTTTCTGGGGTCAACGACGATGAGAGTATCAATGTCTATGTCTCTGGCCGCAAGATGCGGGTCCTGCTGCATCCTGATATTTCTGGAAAAGACATTAAAATTGGGCAGCAACTCGTCTTAAATGAAGCGCTCAATGCCATTGAAGTCTGTGGTTTTGAACCACAGGGCGAGGTGGTTCGTGTAAAAGATGTGCTTGATCCACATCGTCTGGTCGTGATGCTTCGCGGAGAAGAAGAACTTGTTGTGGAATTGGCCTCGCCTCTCTTGGGGGAGCATATTTCCGTTGGAGACCATTTACTTTTAGATGCACATTCGGGGTACGTGCTTGAAAAGTTGCCTAAGTCAGAGGTTGAAGAGGTGGTCTTGGAGGAAATTCCCGATGTGAGCTATGACAATATCGGGGGTTTAGAATCCCAGATCGAGCAAGTGAGAGATGCGGTTGAATTGCCCTTTCTGCACGCGGAGCTTTTTTCTGAGCACAAGTTGTTGCCTCCTAAAGGGGTTCTTCTTTATGGTCCGCCTGGGTGCGGAAAGACCTTGATTGCAAAGGCCGTTGCGGCTTCCATTTCTGAAAAGCTGGGTGACAAAAAGTCTGGTAAAGATCTGCGTTCCTTTTTTCTGCATGTGAAAGGGCCTGAACTACTGAACAAATACGTTGGGGAAAGCGAACGACAGATTCGTGAAGTCTTTAAAAAAGCCAAAGAACGTGCGGATACAGGTCATCCAGTCATCATTTTTTTTGATGAAATGGATGCACTGTTTAGAACGCGTGGGACAGGCGTATCCTCCGATATGGAAGCGACCATTGTGCCGCAGTTTTTAGCCGAAATTGATGGTGTGGAACGACTTCGTAACGTCATTGTCATCGGTGCGACCAATCGGCAGGACTTGCTTGATCCGGCCATTTTACGTGCGGGTCGGCTCGATATTAAGATTAAGATTGAACGACCGGACAAAGAAGGGGCAATGTCGATCTTTAAAAAATATCTAACAGAGGATTTGCCGTTTCACCCGGATGAAATGAAAAAAGGCAAGAACAATCCCAAGAAAATCGTTGAGTCGCTTATGAAAGATGCCGTCGCGGAGATGTATTCTGTACGGGAAGAAAACAAGTTCTTAGAGGTGACTTACGCCAATGGCGAAAAAGAGACCTTCTTTTTTAAGGATTTTGCGAGTGGGGCGATGATTGAAGGCGTTGTTTCACGGGCCAAAAAACATGCGATTAAGCGATTTCTGGATAGCGGGGTTAAAGGTTTAAAAAGTGGAGACCTTATCTTAGCCATTAAACAGGAATTTAAAGAAAATGAGGATCTTCCCAATACCACGAATCCAGATGATTGGGCGAAAATTGCAGGTCGCAGCAGCGAAAAAATTGTCCACATTCGTACCATGGCAGGTAATGCCTCAGAAACACGAGAAGTTGAGACCGTCGCAACGGGTCATTATCTCTAAAAAGACGCACTGCTTCTGTTTGTCTTGAAAAGCAATTCATGACGGAGGCCGCGGGTTTTTTTGACGTACCGGATGGTCTACGTGTATCAAGGTGGGAGGTCTGAGCGTAATGAAGAAAATCCTTGGAACCGAGACCGAATACGGTATCGTCGCCAAATCCCCTGAAACCTCAGATCCTGTTTCGAATTCTATTTTTCTCGTCAACAGTTATCCTGCCCTTCCTGCTTCAAACGTGCTTTGGAATTATGAAAATGAAAACCCGCTCTTGGACGCTCGGGGTTATGAGGCCGATGGCGAGCGTGAAAAACCTGGTCCTGAGTACAATCGTCTCTTAAATAAGCTATTGCCCAACGGGGGGAGGCTTTATGTTGATGGTGCACACCCCGAATATTCAACACCTGAATGCAGCAATGCCCTGGACCTGCTTATGTATGAAAGAGCGGGGGATCGCTTGATTGAAGATGCGCTCGAAATGACACGTTCGCTCAAGCAGGGCACTGTGTCGCTCTCCATTTACAAAAATAATAGCGATGGCAAGGGAAACAGTTATGGCTATCACGAAAATTATTTGGTGGATCGAAAATTACGTTTTGACAAAATTGTGGATCAATTGATGCCTTTTTTAGTCACACGACCCATTTTTGCAGGTTCTGGCAAGGTGGGTTATGAAAATAAAACCGATGCGACAAACTACCAGATTTCTCAGCGGGCCGATTTTTTTGAAACCCTGGTGGATCTCAATACCATGGTGAAACGTCCAATTATCAATACACGGGACGAGCCCCACGCAGATCGTGCACGTTATCGGCGTTTGCATGTCATCGTGGGCGATACAAACATGGCAGAGGTGGCAACGTATCTAAAGGTCGGTACGCTTTCTTTGGTGCTTGCCATGCTTGAGGCCGGGGTCGGTGTCAAAGGTGTGGATCTTGATGACCCGGTTAAAAGCATCAAGGCCGTTTCGCGAGATTTGAGCTTGAAAAAAACAATCCCTCTGGTCGGGGGGAAATCGGCGACGGCGATTGAGATCCAGCGGACTTATCTTGAGGCAGCGGCTCGTCATTTCGAAAAAGACGAAGATTGTGTGACTCAGGATATATTGAAGCGCTGGCGTGTTATTCTGGACAAACTGGAAGAAGACCCGATGCAGCTGACGCGCGAGTTGGACTGGGTGATTAAAAAGACCTTGATCGAATCCTACATGGAGCGAAAAAACTGCGATTGGAAGGATTCACGGATTGCCCTGATGGATTTGCAATATCATAATTTGGATCGTAAAAAAGGACTCTTCTTCCCGCTGGAGCGAGGGGGCTATGTTGAAACCCTGGTCTCTCCTGAACAGATCATGACGGCGGAGACCAATCCCCCGAAAGACACACGGGCTTATTTCCGGGGGACTTGTCTCAAAAAATTTGGGAAAGAAATTTATTCGGCCAGTTGGACCTCTGTGCTTTTCGATGTGGGCGAATCTGCAATGAAAAAAGTGCCGCTGATGGATCCCTGGAAGGGCAGTGAGGCCTTGGTTGGTCCGCTTTTGAAAGAGGCCAATTCGGTGGAGTCATTGTTAAAGCGGATGGGAAGGTATGGGGGGGAGGCATGAAAAAACAAGATAAAAAAAGAGAAGAAAAACAAGAGGCGAAAAAAGAGGAAACCGCGGTCGAAGCCAATCCCGAAGTCCTTGAAAAAGGGAAAAAAATCAAAGAAGACCTGGATAAAGTGATGGATGAGATTGATGATGTTCTAGAAGAAAATGCCGAAGAGTTTGTCAAAAATTATGTGCAAAAAGGAGGAGAGTAGTGAGCCCATTCCAGTTAAACGATCCGGGTTCCAGTTTCCATGATTTATTGCAATCTCAATATCCCCAACTTTTTTTAGGCCGTTCCGAGACCCTTCCCGCAGGCTCTGATCCACAAAAGCTGCTTCAATCTGTGCCGCATGGTACCACCATTCTTTCTTTGCGATATCGTGATGGGGTGCTTATCTGTGGGGATCGTCGGGCGACAGAGGGCTATACGATTTCTGAGCGTCGCATCGAAAAGGTCTTTAAAACCGATAAAACGTCCGCTATGGCGATCTCTGGGGCAGCGGGGCCCTGTATTGACATGGCTCGGCTTTTCCAAGTGGAGTTGGAGCATTACGAGAAATTGGAAGGCACCCTGCTTTCAATGGAAGGCAAGGCCAATAAATTGGCACAAATGATCAAAGCAAATCTCCCGATGGCAATGCAGGGTTTGGTGGTTGTTCCCATTTATGCGGGTTATGACTTGAAACGGAAAATGGGTCGGATCTTTAAATTTGATATTGCGGGTGGACGCTACGAAGAGCGGGATTATTATTCAACGGGTTCTGGTGGCCGAGATGCCAAAGCGACACTCAAACGTCTCTACAGGTCGAATCTCTCCCCAGAAGACGCGACACGGGTGGCTTTAGAAGCAATTTATGATGCGGCCGAAGCGGATGTTGCGACAGGGGGGCCGGACATGCTCAGAAATATTTTCCCCAATGTAAAATTGATTAGCAAAAACGGCGTAGAAGATGTGTCGGATGAGACCGTGAAAACCATTTATGAGACGATGATGTCTGAATTAGGGGGGAGATAAGGCCGATGTCTATGCCCTACTACGTTTCACCCGAGCAAATGATGCAAGACAAGGCGGAGTATGCCCGGAAAGGCATTTCGCGGGGGCGATCAACCATTGCGATGGAATATAAAGAAGGGATGCTTCTTTTTGCCGATAATGCAAGCAGCTTGAATAAAATATCGGAAATCTACGACCGCATTGCTTTTGTGGGTGCGGGAAAATACAGTGAATTTGAGCACCTTCGCAAAGCAGGGATCCGTCATGCAGACATGACCGGCTATGTTTACAGCCGAGAAGATGTCACGGCACGTTCGCTTGCAAACGCCTATTCTCAGACCATTGGTTCTGTTTTTAGCCAAGAAGCTAAACCTTTGGAAATCGAGATACTCGTGGTCGAATTAGGGGAGCATCGAGAAGGGAATGGGATCTATCGTATTCAGTTTGATGGCAGTATCCATGATGAAAAATCCTTTGCCGTCGTGGGTGGCAATGCCGAAGCCTTGAGCGCGTCTTTAAGCGAACAGTATGTGTTAAGTACTTTGAAAGACGCACTTCAGCTTTGTCGTAAGCTCCTCTCAGAAGGCGAGGAAGACAAGGGTGACGAAGGGGCATTTGAGGTGGCCGTACTGGATCGTAACAAAAAAGGAAGGCTTTTCCGCAGGATCAACAAAAAATCACTCGAAAAATACTTCAAGTTACAATAAGCAAATACGAAGAGTCCCGTGTTTCCTTAAGGGGGTGTTTGTGATGAAGAACCGGATTTTTGGTCTCGAAACGGAATATGGTCTTATTTTTACCCCCCATGGCAAGGTCTATCTTCCCATGGAAAAAATTCTGGGTTATGTTTTTGAAGGTTTGATTCCCAACAGTTGGCCTTCCAACGCTTTTTTAAGTAACGGTGCCCGTTTCTATCAGGACACGGGTTGTCACCCTGAATATGCCACCCCCGAATGCGATCAGGTCTTTGACGCCGTCGTACACGACAAAGCGGGCGAGCGTCTGCTTGAGCGTTGTCTGCCCATCGCCCAAAAAAGACTGCAAGAAGAGGGGCTTTCCGGCGATATCTACATCTATAAAAACAACACCGATTCCATGGGCAATACCTACGGTTGCCACGAAAATTATCTCATGCGTCGGGATGTTGATTTTTGGAAGGTTTCAGAACAACTCATTCCTTTTTTTGTGACCCGGCAGATTTATGCAGGCGCGGGAAAGGTGCTAAAAGTCGCGGGCCGGAGTCATTATTTTATCTCTCAACGTGCCCAGCATATTCATGAAAAAACCTCTTCGTCAACCACGTCTTCCCGAAGCATTATCAATACACGTGATGAACCGCACGCCGATGCCGAAAAATACAGACGACTGCATATTATCGTTGGTGATTCCAATATGTCTGAATATGCCACCTATTTGAAGGTTGGCACGACTGCAATCATTTTGGCGATGATTGAAGACAAGTTTTATGTCGAAGGCTGTGAGTTGGATGACCCCGTGAAGGCCATGCGCGAAATTTCACGCGATACGACCTTAAAAAAACGGGTACGTCTTGAAAAGGGCAAAGAGATGTCGGCGATCGAAATTCAGCGTCTTTATCTTGAAAGGGCAAAAGAATACCTTTCCTTGATTGAAGAAGACCCGATTAGTCGCGATATCCTGGAGCGCTGGGAATTTGTTTTGGATGAGCTTTCAGAAGATCCAAGCCGTTTGGATCGGGAAATTGACTGGATCGCAAAACGTGGCATCATCGAATCCTACATGGATAAAAAGGGCTGTGGTTTGGATGATGCCCGTGTCGCCATGTTGGATCTGCAATATCATGATATTAACCAGGATCGGGGTTTGTACTACCTTCTGGATCGAGGGGGCATGATTGAGCGCATCGCGACAGAGCAGGATATCCAGCGGGCCATTGATACGCCGCCGCAGACCACACGCGCCAAGACTCGAGGCGATTTTATTCGTTTTGCAAAAGCAAAAAACAGATCGTATACTGTGGATTGGACCTACTTGAAATTAAACGGATATTGGGAAGAAACCATTCTTTGCATGGATCCTTTTTCCTCTGAAAATGCACGTGTGAATGAACTCATCGCTGCCGCAGAAGCACAAAAATAAAGTCATTT
>JAADHI010000006.1 GCA_013151935.1 Candidatus Manganitrophaceae bacterium | reverse complement strand
TGCCGTAAACCCAAAAATCAGCCAAGCCATCTGAGGGCAGATAGTTTTTAAAGGTCTCACCATCAAATAAACTTAAACCCCCGTTATTGGTCCCAAACCAATATTGCCCAGCTGGGCCTTTGTTGATTGCAAAAACATAGGGACTCAAAAGCCCTTCGCGCATGCTGTATGTTTTAAGTGGATCACCGGTACGGGTTTCCACCTGAATAATGCCTTCGGTGGTCCCCACCCAAACGGTACCGTCATCGGCAAAAAGAGAACGGACATAACTTTGCGGGCCTGTGCTGAAACTGCCAATGAGTCCGTAGTTGTCATGATGTTTGTGAGGAGATTGTTTTTGAGAATGCGGAATCACGTCCTTTGGCAACGGGGGTGGTCCTGTTCGTTCAGACTTAAGTGTCGGCATGCGAGGACTCACGGGGCGCAGACCTTGCAGATCACAAGCCTGTAATAAAGGAAGTAAAAACACAAGAAAGGAAAGTATTTTTCCTAAAAATAGACGGTAAGCCTTGGGCTTCAATCTTCCTTTTTCTCCGTTTTATCCCGGGAAAGCACTTCTTCCAAGGCAAATAGCTTGCGCGTGGTTTCTAAAATCATATTGCCATTTTTTGAGTGGACTTCATTTTTTAATGCCGTCAAGGGATGATGTAAGAGTTTATTTACGATTGAAGCCGTCAAACCTTCGAGGGCCTTCCGTTGCGTTTCAGTCAAATCGCCCAGCTTGTTCTGCATTTTCTCAATTTCAGATTGCCGGATGGCTTCGGCACGGTCTTTCAGTGCAACAATCATGGGAACGGCATCAAGAGATTTAAACCAACGTGCAAAGGATACAATTTCCTCAGTAATGATTTTTTCGGCTTTGAGCGCCTCTTTCTGTCGGGTGGCCATATTGGTTTGTACGGAATGCTGTAGGTCATCAATATCATATAGAAAAACATTATCTAAGTCATTGATTTCTGGATCAATATTTCGTGGCACGGAGATATCAATAAAAAAGATGGGGCGATTTTGCCTGAGCGCAATCACTTTTTCAACGGCTTCACGTGTAATCAAATAATGGGGTGCGCCCGCCGAACAAAGCACGATGTCTGATTTCACTAACTCGTCTTCAAATGCTTCAAACTTGATTGGCATCCCATTAAAGGTTGAGGCCAATTTGACGGCACGTTCATAACTGCGGTTGGCAATGGTGATGGAATCAACACCATTGCCCACAAAGTGTCGCGCGGCCAACTCTGCCATTTCCCCCGCGCCAATGAGCATGACGGACTTGCCGGTCAATGCGCCAAAAATTTTTTTAGCCAGCTCCACGGCGGCAAAACTGATGGAAACAGCACTTTCTGCAATCTTCGTTTCTGTCCGTACACGTTTTGCAACAGAAATGGCTTTTTTAAAGGCCTTGTTTAAAATAATACCCGTGGTCTTGTGCAATATGGCGTGATCAAAAGCGTCTTTTAATTGGCCTAAAATTTGAGGTTCTCCAAGGATCATGGAATCCAAACTGGAGGCCACACGAAAGAGGTGCTCAATGGCTTTAGAGGACGAATGGATATAAAGGCTGGGTGTGACACTTTCAAGGCTCAGTTTTGCGTCCGATGCGGCGAGAAATTTCTTAATCACCTCAAAACCACGATGGGTGTCCTTGACGACGGCACAAACTTCGACACGATTACAGGTCGATAAAATAACGCCTTCTTCAATCACCGGATCATTAGTCAATCTAAAGAGGGCATCGCCCATACGCGCGTCCGAAATCGCAAGGCGCTCTCGAATCTCCACCGATGCCGTGCGATGATTCAAACCCACAATGACCATATTCATGGGCGAAGGGCTCTCATGCTACTCTCTTGTAAATACTGTCCCTGCATTGCCTTGGCTTTCAATATTTTAGACTCACAAAAATAAAAATCACCCCGACAAAACCAATAATGGCCAGACGGGCTGCCTTTTTTGCACGCCACCCAATGTTAATCCGCCCGTGCAGCACGAGCAAATAGAAGGACCAAACCCCTAAGGAAAGGGCCTGCTTCGAATCATTTTTCCCCCAAAGTGTCCCTTCAGTATATTGAGACCAGAGTGCGCCAGAAATAATCCCTAAAGTCAAAAGAGGAAACCCAAAAAGAATGGCCTTCTTATTCCATTGATCCAGGAGATCGAGAGAAGGGAGACGGCTATAGAGGCTGTTGAGTTGTTTTGATTTTAAAAACCGATCTTGAATGAGGTAGATAATTCCCGCCAGAAACGCGATGCTAAATGCCACAATACCCAGGACGGAAAGGATGGTGTGAATACCAAACCAAGTATTAAGCAGGGTACTGTTGAGCGTTGTCACTTCGCTGGGCAGAGCAGAGACGGAAATCAAAGAGAGAAACGCCAAAGGCAAAATAAAGGAACCTAAAATATAGAGATGATAACGAATCTCGATCCAAAAAAAGACAAGCACAATGGCCCACGAAAAAAAGGAAACGGCCTCTTGCAAATCCGCCAAAGGAATGTAGCCGTCTTCTTTAAGTTGAATCCCCAGGGCAATCGTATGAAACACAAAACCCGCAGCCGTGGCAAAAAGTGCAAAACGCTGTGGCCAAGAGGGTTTGTCCCCTTCCGCACGCTCGCTCCGGCTATCCCAAAGATTCAAGAGAAATAAGGCTGTCCCCAAAAAATAAAAGAGCAGTGTCGCTTTAAAAAACAATACGTTATGCATCACACTCACTTGGATTATCTATGGATAGTCCGCTCTCATGCACCTTGCAGCTCACCACTTCTCACCTTCCTGAAACCGACCCTTCACACTTGACAGGACACGATAAGCCAAAACGCTAAATTATAGAACTCGCTGAAATTGCTGTCAAGCACTGCAAACCGTCGCTAAAACAGGACAAAATAAATCCCATTACTTAGGAAGCATTCCCCACACGGAGTGAAATCAAGGTTCTTGCATCATTAAGAAAGGGAAGTGTTGTAACATACGGACGCTTTAACTCCAATACGGGATATTTATCAATCAAATTTTTCCACCAGGCTTCATCAAATTTTGCTTGAAAAAAAAGGAAAGATCCGCCTTCTTTTGCAAGAGACAGGCCCTCGCTTAAAACAGTTTCCGGCGCAAGTGCACGACTCACAATCAAATCACAAGCATCTTCTGGCAGCGGTCTCTGCACCGCGTTAATACGTGTGTCACAAACAAAAACATTCTTCAAGTCCAGTAGACCGATCACATGATGCAGAAACGACACTTTTTTTTGCGTCGGCTCCACGAGTGTCATCTTTAATTCGGGACACATAATTTTTAAAACAAGCCCTGGAAATCCCCCGCCACTACCAAGATCCATACAATTTAGACCTGCTTTCAGCTTGAGATAAGAGAGAGGAATCATTGAATCTAAAAAATGCTTTACGATAATTTCTTTTGTGTCTCGCAAACCCGTCAGGTTTATTTTTTTGTTCCATCGTATTAGTTCGGAAAGATAGACCTGGCATTGTTCAAGCTGAAGTGGGGTCATTTCCAAACCCAGTTTTTCAGTCCCCACAAGAAAGGTACGCTCAATGTTCATGCTGTTCATGTTCCACGTGGAACATGAACACGCTGAAAATAAATCACGAGATCTTCCTCAATTTACGGGGGTTTTCTTCACGCCCCTTATTATTTTTTTGTGATTTCATCCGTTTTTGCTTTTCAAGTGCGATCATCAGAATAGAGAGTGCAGCAGGGGTGACCCCTGAAATTCGGGCGGCCTGGCCTAAAGAATACGGCCTCACATTTTTTAGTTTTTCACGCACCTCGCTTGAGAGTCCTGGCACTTCATCGTAATTGAACTGCAAAGGAATGGATTTTTCTTCTGAAGCCTTAAAACGAAGCGCGTGACCCAACTCTCGCTTGATATACCCTTCGTACTTGATTTGAAACTCAATTTCTTCTGAAATGGAAACATCACTTGCTACGTCTAAGGGGAACCAAGACTCAAACCAAAGAAAATCAACTTCTGGGCGCTTCATCAACTGCCTCAGAGACTGTCCGGCCAATTCGCCAGAGAGCCCTTTTGCCTCAAAAGAGGCAAGCCCACCTGGAAGTTTTGCTAAACGCGTTTTTTCAAACCAAGAATGCCCCGACGCAATGACTTCTTTCTTTTTCATCAGTTTTAGATAAAGCGTTTCAGGAAGAAGCCCCAGGGCGTACCCTTTTTCCATTAACCTTAAATCTGCACTCCCCTGGCGCAATAAAAGCCGATATTCTGCACGAGAAGTAAACATGCGATAAGGCTCTTCCGTGCCAAGCGTAATCAAGTCATCAATCAAAACCCCGATATAAGCCTCAGAACGCGCCAGGACAAAATCCCCCGCATTTCGCAATTTACGCACTGCGTTAATGCCCGCCATCAAACCCTGAGCAGCAGCCTCTTCATAACCCGACGTACCATTGATCTGCCCTGCATGGTAGAGCCCATCAACCGCCTTGGTTTCGAGTGTGCATCGTAATTGCGTCGGAGGGATATAGTCGTACTCAATCGCATAGCCCGGCCTTAGGATCTCAACACGCTCAAGTCCTGGAATAGTCTGCACAAACGCCAATTGCACCGCCTGAGACAAAGAGGTCGAAATACCATTGGGATAAACCACGTCCGTATTTCGACCCTCCGGCTCCAAAAAAATCTGATGACGCGGCTGAGATGAAAATTTGACCACCTTATCTTCAATTGAAGGACAATAACGCGGCCCTGTCCCTTTAATCACCCCCGTATAGAGCGGAGACTCACCCAGATGCGCCTGAATAATTTCATGAGTTTGTTCATTGGTATAAGTCAGATAACAAGGCAGTTGCTCAAGCGAGAGCTGGTCCGTCGCATAAGAAAAGGGAAGTGGAGGACTATCTCCATGTTGAATTTCGAGCTTGCTGTTATCAATCGTTCTCCCATCTAAACGAGGCGGAGTGCCTGTTTTAAGTCGCCCCAGGCGAAAACCGTGAGCCAACAGACTCTTTGAGGCCTCTTCTGAGCGTTTTTCTCCCATGCGACCTGCAGGAAAACGCTCAAAACCAATATGGATCAGGCCCTGAAGAAAAGTCCCTGTCGTTAAAACAACCGCAGAGGAAAAAACCTTGCTTTGATCTGAGAGCTTCACCCCTGTAATTCCACCCTCTTCAACAAGTAGCTCATCAACCATGCCTTCAACAACTTTCAGGTTTTCTGCCTTTAAAAGCATTTCGGTCATCACGGCTTGATAAACAGCTCGGTCGGCCTGCGCGCGTAGTGCACGAACGGCGGGCCCCTTCCGGCGGTTCAACATCCTAAATTGAATACCGGCCCGATCAATGACACGCGCCATTGCCCCACCCAAGGCATCAATTTCTCTAACCAAATGACCTTTTGCAATCCCTCCAATGGCAGGATTACAGGAGAGTTGACCGATATTATCCAAACTTAAGGTAAGCAAAAGCGTATCGGCTCCCATCGCAGCTGAAGCCAAGGCGGCCTCACATCCAGCATGCCCGGCACCGACAACAATCACTTCATATTTGTTTTTAAGCATCATTTAGACCTTAAACGGACTTCCTTTACGACGTTCCACGTGGAACGCCTCTCATTTGAAATCTTATTTCCCGATGCAAAACTGCCCAAAAATTTCATTTAAGAGCGTATCAACGGTCGTTTCACCGACGATCTCCCCCAAAGCGTCCAAAGAGTCACGCAAGTCTATCGCGGGAAACTCCCAAGAGAGTCCGCCTTGAACCGAGACAAGCGCCGCACTCAAAGCGGACTCTGCCACCACCAGCGCATTTCGATGCCGGAGCAAAGCAAGCATTGGCGGCTCTTTTTCTGGACTCACAATAAGTCGCGATTTGATGCAATTCGACAGAGATTTTAATCCCATATCGGATTTTATGGAGATATACATAAATTCCGTATTCGGATATTTTAATCGCAAGACCCCTTCGTCTATCAGCGAAGGAAGATCTCTTTTATTCAAAACAATAATCAAGGGACGACCTTGAAGCATTTTAGCCAAATAAAGATCATCTTCCGTAAGCGCCTGACTTGAATCCAAGATCCAAAGCACGAGATCTGCCTGCCTCTGTATACGTTCAGCGCGCGCGACACCCTCCTGCTCAACAGGGTGAACAGATTCACGATAACCTGCTGTATCCACCAGCTTAATCGAAAGACCTGCCAAATCAAGAGGTTCTTGCAATAAATCGCGTGTCGTTCCTGCAATCGGAGTCACAATTGCTCTATCCTCTTGAAGAAAGTGGTTCATCAAACTCGACTTCCCCACATTGGCACGCCCCATAATCACAACCGTAAAGCCTTCTCGTATTTGCCGACCCACCTCATAGCCTGCCAGCAAAGCCCTCATCGGGGATAAAATATCTCGGATAGAAGATGCAATCTCTTCCCGACTATTCAAAGGAAGTTCTTCTTCAGAGAAATCAATTGAAGCTTCAATTTCAGCAAGCACGTCAAGCAATTTTTTTTTCAGGATTGAAATTTTAGCAGAGAGCTGCCCTTTTAATTGCCCCAAGGCCCATTGATGCTGAATATCGCTTTTTGCCGCGACAAGCTCCATAACGGCCTCTGCCTGAGCCAAGTCAATTCGGCCAGACATGAATGCTCTTCGCGTGAATTCTCCAGGAGAAGCAAGCCTCGCGCCTTGCAGGATCGCCGCAGATAGGATTTTTTTTAGTATGAGGGGATTTCCATGGGCCTGAATTTCGACAACATCCTCCCCCGTATAACTGTGTGGGGCAAACATGGGCAAAAATAAGGCCTCATCAATCAAGGTAGAATTTTTTGGATCAACAACCTCGGCAAAAGTTGCAGTATGACTTTTTAAGTTATCCCAAGAGGGAGTTCCCCGATAGAGTGATGCGGCGATTTGGCCTGCGGCTTGCCCACTGATACGAACAATGCCAACCCCACCCACACCGGGTGGAGTGGCAATCGCACAAATGGTATCATTTTCTGCGGCTCGATTTTTCATCCTCGCCCCCTCGCCCTATTTTCTTGCTCTCATCACCACCTCCTGTTGCAGTCTCACGCTTCATCAGTTGCTGCTGGACAATTGTCAGTGTGTTGTTCACAAGCCAATAGAGCACGAGACCCGAAGGAAAATTTAAAAAGAAAAAGGTGTAGACGACAGGCAGAAACAGCATAATCTTATACTGCATCGCATCCATTGTTTTTGGTGCGGTGTATTGCTGTAAAAACATCGTCCCGCCCATAATAATGGGAAGCACATAATAAGGATCTTTTGAAGAAAGATCCGTCACCCAGAAAAAGAAGGGCGCCTGCCTCAATTCGATGGTCGTGTAAAGAATATTAAAAAGTGAAATAAAAACCGGAATTTGTACAAGCATGGGTAAACATCCCCCAATGGGATTTACCTTCTCTGTTTTGTACAAACGCATCAACTCTGCATTCATTTTTTCTTTGTTATTCGCCCATTGTTTTTTAATGGCTGCAATTTTAGGTTGGATAGAGGCCATCGATTTCATTGAACGCATGCTCTTCTGTGTAATGGGAAAGAAGGCCACTTTAATGAGCACGGTAACCAGGATAATCGAGAGACCGTAATTATGGGTAAATTGATAAAAAAAGCGGAGTAAATAAAAGATTGGCTTCGCAATCATACGCACCGGAAGCAAGCTGCCAAAAATGAACCAACCAAAATCAATGCTTTCGTCCAAATTAACATCTAAGGCATTGAGACGATCATATTCTTTCGGACCCACGTAAAACATAAAATTGTGGATATCAACACCATCCCCCGGTTCCAGACGAATTTTAGCGGAAATTTCTTGTTCCGCCTCTTTCTTAAAGGTCACCGGACCAACACTTCCCTCACCTTGAGGGACCAAAGCAGTCAAAAAATATTTATCCTGAAGCCCAAACCACTTGGTCGTTCCGGAAAAAGCGGTACTGGCTTCCTCCATTTTTGTGGGTGTTTTTCGAATGACCTCGTTATCAACCAGGGCCACCGCACCCGCATTTGCACCAATCTGCTCACTCCAATCGTGAATACCAAAATTGCTGCCCAAAGAAATGTCATAACCTCCAGAATAACCCTCCGTTTCGATCTTCAAATCCACGACATAACGGTCATGCGTAAACCGGAGTTCTTTAATAATCTTTTTTCCGTCATTTCCGATATAGGACATGCGGACGAGCCCTTCGGGTGTGCTGTTTCCCAGCATCAAAGGGGTACCATCCAGAACATATGTGCGATTAGCTTCCCCCACAAGACTCAAAGCCAGAGG
>JAADHI010000053.1 GCA_013151935.1 Candidatus Manganitrophaceae bacterium | reverse complement strand
CCATGAAAACACTCATTGATATTGACGAGGTGCTTTTGAAAAAAGCACTGACGCTTTCACAGTCAAAGACCAAGAAAGAGACTGTGCATCGTGCGCTGGAAGCCTTTGTTAAACTTCGGCAACGGGAGCGCTTAAAGGAGATGAGCGGAAGCGGTGCGATCACCTGGGATCTTGGGGATCTGAAGACCGCAAGACACTTGAGAGAAACAAGGCAGGCCTCACTGACGAAAGACAGCAAATGAATCAAACCCCGGTTTTTGTGGATACAAGTGCATGGATCTGCTTCTTCGCGCGTAAGGGTTTTCCAGAGATTAAGACGGCCCTGAGCGCGCTTCTTGATGAAAACCGCGTCGCGGTTGCAGGGCCGGTCGTTATTGAACTGATTCAAGGATGCCGCAGCCTGCGGGAAAAAATGGATGTTGAAGACTGCCTTCAGGGACTTCGATGGTTGCAGGTTACGGATAACCATTGGTCTCTTGCTGCGAATCTGGCTTTTGCTCTTCGTAGAAAGGGCGTTACTGTTTCGGCAATGGATGCACTCATCGCGACAATCACTATTGATTACACTTGCCTCCTGCTTCATCGAGATCATGACTATGGTTTTATCACTGAACACTGTCCCGACCTGAAACACTATCCGCTTTAAGACTCTTCTTCACTAATCTTTAAGTATTGATCTCAAACCGCCCCATACCAAAAGTGGCACCTTTCCCGACATGCACTAATTCGCCCAAGCTCAAATAAGGTAAAAATGACCCGAGATTTCCTTCAAAGCTGATTTTTCCCACAAAGCCGTCTTGTGGCATGTTTTGCTTTTGTCGACTGGAATAACGTTCCTGCTCAATCCACTTTAAGCTGCTTGAAATAACTTGAACCGCCTCGGCATGTACGGGCGGGTCGAGTGCCCCGTCATGATTCACCCCATGAAAAGCCCTTAAATTTTCGATGCGGCGAAGCAGGGTGCGAAATAGAAGGGGAAAGTCGAGGTCTTTTTTTGCCTGACCCTTTACAACAATCCGGGTCGGTGTCAAAAAATGAAGGGTGATGTTTTGGCATTCCACTACAGGTTCTTTTTCGGTCTCTAGCAACTGAACGGTCTCGACCTTAAAATGCCCTCGCCCCATTCCGAGTCCCTCTTTTCCCAAGACCTCAAAAGCCCGAACAAAATACGGCAGGGATGCACTGGCTTTTCCGATCAAAACCAGCGAAAGGGTCATCACATCTCCCGGCGCATAACACATTTTTTCCCCAAGGGGCGGTTCGATGACAAAGGGACGTGGTATCGCATTTCCTTTTACCATGCGTGTTGCGGCAATGGGGAGGGGCGTCTCAAAAAGCGTGGGATAGGCACAGACCCTAAAGCGGGGACAATCAGAACAAGCCGTATGCGGGACAGTACAGCAGACGGCTTTTAAGGCATTGCCAAAACCGCCACGGAGTGTTGCACCTTTGTTTTTGGGAAGATAAATCGGCGATGTCACGACGAGCGTGAAATGAAACCTGGAAACCAATAGAAGTGCTGTTTTTGTACAGAGAGCGGAAGGAAACATTTTGGAATCCAAACCCGAATAAGGAAAAGTCAGTCAATGTATGGGTGTGTTCTATCATTCCAAAAAGGGATCGTCAATCCCCTCAAAAGAGGGGGGTGACGATCCCGGAAGGGTCAACATTTACGATACAGATCAAGATTGAGAAATATACAGTTTGAGGAAGCTCTGATTAAATCTGGGGTTTATATGCTCTGATTTTCCCACATCGCCTTGGCTTCTTTGAGGTAGTTTTTAAAGGGGTCTGTGGTGCCGAGCACGTCTTTTTCGAGATAGAAAGAAGCCCAGTTAATGACGTAGGGCGCGGGTTTTTCCATGAGTTTGCGAATGAGGTAGGCCCGACCAGCGGCCCGGCTTGCCACCGGTGGCATTGTAGTGGCTTGTTGGATGGCCTCATCCGTGCTCAAGCGTGCGATCTTGCCTTCACTTTCAAGGGCGAGGTAGAGGCCCCGTTCCGGATCCAGGTTGTGATACTCCAGGTCGAGGCTCTTGAGCCAGGGGTCTTGCCAGTCTAAATTTTCGCTCTCTTTGAATTGTGTGAACAAGCTCAATTTAGAGGCCCAATCCACCCGACCGACCAAGACTTCGACATCGTTCTTTTCCAGATCGTTCAGCATGGTTTCCCAGGCTTGAAGTGTCCAATCGGTGTCATCATTTTCTCCCGCAAGGTACTTCTTAGCGGCCTCTAAATAAGCGCGTTGTATGTCGAGGGCCCTTGTTTCCCTGCCGTCCAATAATCGGATCTTCCAGCGGCGGGTGGGATCACGTGAAATGATTTTGAGGGCCATCACAGGTTCAAGCAGATCGAGTATCGGGGCCAGACCTTCGTGAATGAGGTCGAGCACAAGCGCCGTGGTGCCGATTTTTAGGGCGGTGGCATATTCGCAGAGATTGGAATCTCCCAGTAACAAATGCATCCGGCGAAAACGTTCTGGATCGGCCAGGGGTTCATCGCGGGTATTGATAATGGCACGACTGAACTGGACCCATTGGTAGAGGTCGCTGACAATGTGATCGGCACGTTGTGAAATTTGGAAGGGAATGTCCGGGAATTTTGCATCTCCCAGGGCGACAAAACCTTCCGGCACAAAATTGGCACCGAGCCTTCCGGTGCCACTGAAGATTTGGCGGGTGGTTAAAAAAGGCACAAGCTGTGCGAGACCTTCTTGTGTAAAGGGAAAATCACGGGAAACCAAGTAATTTTCATGCGCACCGAAGGTGGCACCGGTTTCGTAATCAATGTTGTTTTTGATGAAACTCGCAGACTCAAGCAACCCCATTTCGTCTAAACTTTGATGCAAGAGCAGGTCGCCTGCGCGATTGAAAGCCACCAATTCGCTGAGACGCGTACATTCCGGTGTGGCGTATTCGACATGCCCCATGTCGATGTAAAACCGACCGCCATTTAATAAAAACCCGCCGTTTCCGGCGGGTTCGTCGTGGGCACGATGATGCATGTCGAGTAGACCCACGCGCTTTTTATCAAAAAGATGATCCCTGACTCCATGCGAAAGACGCTCGGCGGCATGAGGATCATTCATATCCGTATGCAGAAGACCGTATTCCGTTTCGATGCCGAAGAGATGAGGCGGTCTCATGCAGGTGCTCTCCAAGGCTGAGAGAAGGTCATCATTTCTGTTTTGGATAATGGGCGCACTTTACATGGGCCGGGCACACTTTCTGAGAGCAGCATGGCTTCAATTTCCCGATCTTTGAGCACGTCTCGAAGATGACTTTCACGGCTGTCCTCTGCCACTTCGGCAAGACCCCAGAGTTTGAAGGCTTCGCCAAAGACCTCAGACATTGCACGGTTTTCAAGTCCCTCACAATTTTTCAATGCGGATTCACAACGTTCGGTGGCCTCGCCCGGTGTTGCAAGCACGAGGCCTGTGTGGGTCTCTTTAAAAACACCATCGTAGTTGAGACTGTAGAAGATGCGGCTTTGATCTTTACCCAACTCGGCAATCAAGAGGCGTGCAATATAGGGGGCGCGTCCAATTTCTTCAAAGGCTTGTTTGACAGGGGGGGCCAAGCCGAATTGAACCAGACGGCGCGCACTCACATCTGAGGGAGAGCGATTAAAACCTTCGAGGTGGGCCATGTCGATGACGATGTTTCTGAGTCGTTCGACATCAGCCGGATGACCCAGTGCACCCAAAGCAACGCGGTCATAGATCTCATAGACTTTTTGTGTCCCGGCCGAGACGGAGAGCAACAAAATTCCCTCAATACAGGGGAGGGCAACGACGGGGCTTCCTGATTGCAGTTGGTCTTCCAAATACTCACGTCTATTGGAGACGGCTTCGGCCCAGCGGTAGGGTTCTTCAAACATGGCGATTCTCTACTTTCTCATGGTACAAAGATTTTAGATTGGCTAAGGACAGGGAGCGAACCCCTTCTTCCGTGATGGTTTTGACGGTCGGAAAGACCTGAGCCGCTGTTTTAATCCCCCCCGTGGCCGAATCATGTTCCGCCGCTGTTTCGAGCAGACGCATGGCCAAGACCACGGCATCGTCTTGAGAAAGCGCCGAGATCGGTTCGGAATTCCAACGATTGTAAAAGTGCAAAACGCCGCGAATTCCTGGGGAACCGGAACCGGTCGTCGCAAAATCGACCACTTCAAATTCAGCACCGAGCATATCGTAGAAATAGATGTGTTTTTGAGCATTCTCAGGATCATAAGCCACAAAAATCGGGACAACAGTGCCGATGCCCTGCACAGCCGCCGGGACATTTTCTTTGAGCAGTCTGGAGAGCGCACGGACTTTGCCTTCAAGAGAGAGATCCTGCAATTGGCTACGGCGATAATATTGAAAACTGTGTGAGAGCACGCGGGCCATCTCAAAAGCGGTCGCGGGTGAACCTGCGATCGCCATCACAGAATGACGGTCGATATCGATGACTTTATCGGCCCGGTCGAACATCACCATATTGCCTGCGGTTGCACGACGATCTCCCGCAATGAGCAGACCCTCCCGATATTTAAAGGCCAGGATGGTTGTCGCAGAAGTCAGAGCCGTTTGCGTCGAAGCAGGAGCGGTGTGAAGCAGATTCGGCGCTGAAACAAAAGGGCTGTGTTCTTGTTTGAGTAAGTCTAAAAAGTTTCCGGCTATCATTATTTCTACATCTCCTGAGTTATTCCCCGGTGCGTTGTCGGTATTTTTCACTTTGTTTCGGGTCAACCTTTCGCATCCGTTTAAGCAGTTTATCCCGGGAACTATCCGTATCCGGTTTTTTCGGCCCACCTTCTTCCCGCGGTTTCTCAATGGGATCCATCGGTTTTTCACGTCGTTCAAATTGCATGATTTTTCTCCTTATTAAACAGTTTCGGCACTCTTTTCCATGAGTGCTTTTACGCTACGGCATGATTCTATCCGCTGCATTTCTGTTTCAATTTCATCCGGGGTCATTGCGGGGTCGAGTTTGTAGACCCTGGCTTTTCCCCCCGAAAAGACAATCTTTTCCCACTGGATTTTTTTGATGTCTTTTAAAAATTTTTGCACAATGAGACCACGTAAACCAGATCGGCTATCACGGGGGCCGGTGCTCATGGCTTTTTTGATGTCGGCGTCAGTCACAAAACGTCGCATTTGGCCGTCCATTTCAAGACCCAGATACAAACCGCGTTCGGGGTCGATGTTGTGATATTCCAGATCCAGGCCAGGCAAACGAGAATCGCTCCAGTCGCAATTTTCTGCATCCATAAATGTTTCTAAGAGCCACTTTTTAGTGACCCAATCAATGCGATCAGTGAGTTGCATCGGGTCACTGTCGAGTGCATCCAGTGTACTTTCCCAGTGTTGGAGTATCCATGATGTTTCTTCACGCTCATTTGAAAAAGCCTTGCGTGCGGCTTCCAGAAAGAGACGCTGATGATCGATAGACGAGATGTGTTTTCCATTGTTCAATGGCAGGTTTTGTTTTAATGTGCAGTCACGCGAGAGGGCTTTGAGGGTATTGACGGGTTCTCTGAGGGCACTGTTTGTCGGGGCGAGTCCTTTTTCGATCAGTCGCAGCACCAGGGAGGTCGTGCCAATCTTAAGCGCGGTCGTATATTCAGACATGTTGGAGTCGCCCAAAATAAGATGTAATCTTCGGAAAAGCGCCGGGTCGGCGTGGGGTTCATCCCGTGTGTTTAAAATGGGACGGGCGTGCATGGTGTCGATGCTGATTTCCGTTTCAAAAAAGTCGGCCCGTTGTGAGAGCTGAAAGCCATTTTGTGTGTATCCCCTGTGGTCTTCGATGCCGATTTTTCCGGCACCGGCAAAGATTTGGCGGGTGACCAAAAAGGGAATGAGGTGCTGCACCAGGGCTTCAAAGGGGAGGCTACGGGGGAGCAGGTAGTTATCGTGACAACCGTAACTGTGACCGTGAAAATCAGTGTTGTTTTTGTAGAGTTGCAGGGCATCCTTCTGATCTAAGATCTTGTTTCGGGCGATGGCACATTCTCTTAAAATACGTTCTCCGGCGCGGTCGTGGGCGATGAGGCTTAAGAGCGTGCTGCATTCGGGTGTTGAATATTCGGGGTGGGTGTGGTCATTGTAAAAACGCGCCCCGTTTTCCAACATCAGGTCACTTTTCATTTCGTGAAAGGAAAAAGGACGATGGCGGTCTAACTTTTCGAAGTCTAACTCTTCTTGCTCTTGCTGTAGGGTCTTGACCCGAAAACCACGGGCGTCCTGCATGGGGTCTTCGGCACTGTAATCCCAGTCGGCGCGAAAAGGGCGCTTATGGCAGCGCACCAATTCCATGGATTCGACAACGGGATCACTCTCATCCACATCCTCACGGATAATGCCGTATTCGGTTTCGATGCCAAAGAGTTGTCGAAATTCCGGCTGGCCTTCTTGCATACCTTCTTTCACATCCTCTCCTCAAGCATCATTCCCGCGAAGGCTGAAATCCACGATTTAAATAATACTTTTCTGAATTCCGTTTGATCTTTTTTCTTCATTTAAAAGAGAAATACCCACCACGTTTTTTGGATCGTGGTCAATGAGGGTCAGCCAGTCTTCGAGAATACCCGTGGGGGGGAGAATTTCCCCTTCTTTGTATTCGGCAGACAAGGCATCCAGTAGGTCATTTTTTCTGAGACCTTCTGCTTCTCCCGCAATGGCACGCTTGATGGCCGTTTCTTTCGCGCGTTCGACAATGGAAGCGATAATCGCACCGTTGACGAGGTCTTTGCGATAGAGGATTTCGCGTCGGTTACTACGAAGACGTACTTCAATCATCTTGTTTTCCGCATTGTCTTGAAAGAGTGCTTCTGTACAACATTCAATCAGAATTTGACGGGCTTTTTCTAAATCGCCCTGTGCTTCATCTACTAAATCTTGCGCGATGGGCAGTTTTTCTGAGAGATAAATTGCAAAAATATCGCGAGTGGAGGCTTTGTCGGGTCGACCCACTTTTATTTTTCGATCAATGCGACCCGGTCGGAGGATGGCGGGATCAATGAGATCCGGTCGGTTGGAGGCCAGGATGATCACCATTTCTTTGAGCGAGGCGACGCCATCCATTTCGGCACAAAACATGGGGACGAGGGTGCTTAAGATATTTTGCGTGCGCGAAGAACGTCGGGTCCCTAAGATGGATTCGGCTTCATCAATAAAAACCACGGGCAAGTAGCCAGAATTAGCCTTTTCCCGCGCTTGCGCGAAGATGTCACGCACCATGCGTTCGCTTTCACCCAACCACATGTTCAGGATTTCGGGGCCTTTGATGTGGAGAAAATATTCTTCAACTTTTTCTTTCTTTTCTTTTTGGAGCTGTTTCACAATGCCGGCAGCCGTGGCTTTCCCGATGAGTGTTTTTCCGCAGCCGGGCGGCCCGTAGAGTAAAAACCCTTTGGGTTGGCTGTATTGAAAGCGTTGGTAGAGTTCGGGGTAAAGCAGAGGTTGTTCTAAGGTATCTCGAATGGATTTGATGGCCTCTTTTTGTCCCCCGATGTCATCCCAGGTCGTCGTTGGGCTTTCCTCTAAAAAGTAATTTTTCTTTTGCGAGGCCTCCACACGTTCGACAGCGACACGATGGCTGGCATCGGTGCGGACTTCGTCGCCAACTTTGAGCTTTTCATCTTTGAGCATTGCCGCACGAATCAATAAGGTCGAATTTGCACCTGTTTCCTGTGCGACACGAATACGACCGTCGGACAATAGGTCGCTAATTTTCATGAGGGCACCACTTTTGTCATAGTCGAGTGTTTTGAGCACGGTAAAGGCCTCATTGACCAAGATCTGCATGCCGACTTCGAGTTCACTCTCTTCAAGTCTCGGATCGATGTTTGCGTAATATTCCGCGCCCCCGACCACGATATGTGCGGTTGTTTTTGTTGGCAAGCTGAGCAAGGTACCGATGCGATTGGCGGGTGAGGTCACTTTTTTGACGACTTCTGTGAGTTTTTTGAGCTCGGTTGTCGTCGCCTGTGCCTGAAGGTCGGCACTGAGGACTTGCTCTCTAAGTCGGCCTAAGACCAGTCGAGGGCCCTCTTCCACGACTTCAAGCAAGAGCAGGTCAATGAGTTGAAGGACGGTCTGCTGAGCAGACGCTCTGGACGCTGAAGCATCGTCACTTGCGTTAAAAGGATTCTGATCGCTAATGGGTGTGACCTCCTTGAAAAAAATATGTGTATACACTCCCTGCGATAGCAGAGGAAGAAATAAATACTAGACCGCCTCCTGCGACCTTGTCAATTTTGATTTTAATCTTGCACCTTTGCAGGCGACTCCCTTACAATTTCCAAGTCACTTCTTTAATATGTGTTTATCCCATTTTCCGCTTTGCGAGTTTAAATCAGATGCCCCATCCCCCATTCTTAATACGCCTCTGTTTATACGGCGCATTCTTCGTCCCCGCTTTGCTTTTCGCTGCGATAATAGATCCTCCGGAAAGTGAACAAACAGATTCATCGACTGGATTTGATGTCATTTCTGAGGATAATCTTGCCAACAACCCCAAAGCTTGGAATCGGCGTGGGACGACACTCTTTCGAGAAGGCCGTTACCACGATGCATTGTTTGCCTTCAATCAAGCGATTTTACTCAAAGAAGACGATGCCGAAGCCTGGAATTACAAAGGCGAGGCCCTCTTCAAACTGGAACGCCAGGAAGAAGCGCTGGCGGCTTTTAAAAAAGCACTGGAAATTCGTCCCCTTCTCACTCGGGCCTTACACAACAAAGGCGCGGTCTTGCTGGATTTAGATCGTTTGAAAGAAGCACTCGCCGTCTATAAATTGTTGATTCGGCGAAATGCCAGCGATGCTGTGGCCTGGAAGGAACAAGCCGAAGTGCTGCTCCTCCTGGGTCGAGATTTTGAAGCACTGGATGCCGTAACAGAAGCCCTTGACGTTCGTCCCGGTTTTCAAGAAGCGGAAAAACTCAAAGAAAAAATAGATCTAAAAATTCAAAACCTGCGCTTTAATCTCTGATAAATGATGAATTCCCGTATTTGGGAGACCAAGTCTATTCCAATGGAGAAATGAGTCTGAAGAATAGGGGTTATTGACTTAAGCAGCCTCCTGTTCATCGATTTATTTAAAGAGCAGATATTTTGCTCGATTTCATTGTCGGGCGACTTCATTATCACTCATTTCCTAACCCACCCTTCTCATGTATTATCCCAGTTGACTGTTCAAGACCCTGGGAACGGAAACAGTGTGTTTCTGATTGCCCAAATGCACTGGCCTCCCTTGATTAAATTCATTTCCGCCTCAACACGCTTTTTCGCATTGCTTTTTCTCTCTCTTTTCTCTACAACTTTCCTGTGGCCTCCGTGGTTTGTAGGGTCTGTTTTCTGGTTTCGTCGATTACAAAACCGTACGAACAGTAAATATTTCAGCCGTAAAAAAGTTGGAGAACTATAAAACAAGCGCAGGTCATGGACACAAAAACCAAAATCGCCGCGATATTTTGCGACCATTTCATGTCGCAATCTTGAGACACTTGAAATTTATGTGAAATGTCCTTAATTTAACAACCTCATAACGACTCAGATGCCGAAAGAGGCACTAGGAGTCCGACAGACTCCTATGACAAAGTAAATACGGATATTTCTGTTATATCTCACCAAAAGATGTATTTATCGTTTTAAATTCGATCAGTGAAAATATTCACATTGATAGGAGAGAACTCATATGAAAAAGACAGATAAAAAATTAAAACTTCCTTTCTTGCTACTTCCTATCTGGGTAGGATTCCTATTTTTCCTTGTGATGACGAATGCATCCAAGCTTCATGCCCAACCCGCAGCTGACAGTCTTCTAGCAACAACTTCTGTCAATATTAATGGAGAAACATGGACCTTTCGCACTCCTCCCCCTTCGGCAGAGCAACGACAGGTCATTTCTGGTCATCCTCGATTATTTCTAACGAAAGACAATTTACCGGGGATACGTGAGAAACTTGATGATCTTGTTTATGCCAATGACATGAATCAATTGAGAGATGAGGCTGATTCTGGAAGCGCGATCGCGAGCGCGTTTTTGTATTTGCTTGAAGAAGTTGATTTGGAGGCTGAAGAAGAAAAGGTCAGAGGAAATGCAGCGAAGAACTGGCTTCTGTCGGGAAATTTTGGCGATGTTAAGGGTCTAGAAATAGCTGGTGAATGGGTCGAGCCAATTCTTGTTTTTGATTGGGTATTTCCACTACTTACACCTGAAGAAAAAGAAAGAGCCTTTGAACGTATTAAATCAAATTTCAACTACAATCCGAGTGATCGAGGTAAATCGCGGTATTGGAACGATGTATGGGCTCGACATCAGGAATTACACTACCCAATCTTGGCATTGGCAATTGCCGGTGATGGCATTAATGATAAGTGGGCTCAAGACATTTTAAAGTGGGTCTATGATGAAGACCCTCGTGTGATGGGGCCGTACGGCCCCATCAGAGGCTCTGGTTTCCTCGATATGTTAGCTTCAGTCTCCCTTGATGATGGGGGCGGCTCTCAGGCAGGAACTTATGGGAAACTGGGACAGGGTTATTATGCCATGTATCTGCATTCTTTTTTACCAATGGGGGCCTGGGAAACTGCCACGACTCAGCCAATGTGGGCACGAAGCGACTTCTTCAGAAAACTGCCTTCCCACTGGGCCTATATAAAGAATAAGGCGCCTTCCAATTTAGGACAAGTCATGCCTGAGTTCCTTACAGGAATATATCGGGACATTGATCCGGATGCCGCTGCATTAGCACGATGGATGGTTGAGAAGTGGGGAAGACACAAATCTCTCTTAGTCCATCGCTTAATTCTTGGCGACTTGCGCGTAGTCCCCAAATCACCTCAGGAACTGGGGCTTCCAACAGCGAAATACATCCGAGGTTCGGACTTGTTTGTCAGTTCCAGGACTTGGGATAATGATGTCCTGACACTAAGCGCTTATTCCCGGTATATGGATACAAATCGGTATGAGCCCAGCAGTGGTTCTTTTGCAATACACCGTGGACAAGAACCGCTTGCTGTTCCAGCGGAGCCAAATAAGACAGCTGCATCCGAAGGCTATTTCTCAGGACTTTGGATTTATGACCCGAGTAATCCGACGGAAACAAAAGGACAAAATTCAACATATTGGGGTTTGGGGCCTAATCGTGCGAATCATGCTTACGAGGCTGTGAGTCAGGCAGGGTATTTCCCTGGTGGTCCCGACAACATCATCATTAACAACACCTATCGTGGTATTAGCACGGAATACGCAAAACTACTGAAGGCACCGGGAGTTCGAACGGCAAGGCAAAGCATCCTTCATATTATGGATGAAAACCGAGATTTTATAGTGGCCTACAATTACTCGGATGTCCCGACAAACCTCAGACGTGCTTGGTCTATGCGCTTAGCCGTCCCCCCCGATATCACCGCAAATGCGTATTCAATACCCGGAATGTATACCACGATTGTAGGGCCGCTCAATCACACTATTTCATGGGTAGGTGGTAAGAATGATGAGATGAGAAGCCCGCCACCTGAAAAAAAATGGTATGGAAAAGACGCTGGTGCAGACAGTATAGGTTATTCAGATTATTTAAGTGACCTCTATGACAAGCTTGGTACTGATGCAGAGAAAAAAGAAAAAGCTGCCGCCAAAGTAAAAGCGAATGGACTGGGAAACCTCTTTGTGAAAAGCGCTAACAATGCTCCTGAACAACTCGAGTTTTTGCTTGTTATTGAGGTCGGTAATCAGAGTCCTGTTCCCGTATCTCGTATTTCTGATCGTGAGGTACGTTTTGGGGATTGGCATGTGTCATTTAGTCCGGATGGGGACTTTAGTGTTGTTAATACAGGAGAATTTCCTCCAGACACCACGCCGCCCTCTCCACCGACAAATTTGAGTGTACAATAATTGTTTATTTGAGAAGTGGACCCCAGAGTTGAAACAGGCTAATGGCATTTATAAGTGAAATCCTGAGTCGATTGTCATGCTGCCTCAGGTAATCCTGAAGGCAGTTTATAATACACCTGATCCAGTGTCATCCTTTCAAGACTAGCATGCCGCCTGTCTTGATTATAAAAAGTCATCCAAATGCCGATGCCTTCTTTTGCTTCTGCAACTGAGTCGTAGGCTTTGAGATACACGTCCTCATATTTTAGGCTGCGCCAGAGTCGCTCGATGAACACCTTGTCGACCCACCGTCCTTTCCCATCCATACTAATTTTAATCCCTTTATTTTTAAGGACCTGAGTGAAGTCGGCGCTGGTGAATTGGCAGCCCTGATCGCTGTTGAAAATGACAGGAACACCGTCGGTCGCCAAGAGAGGACTTTTTTGGAATGCCAGTCCATGATGGCGACCAGAAACAAAAAGCCCTTTCTCATCGGGATAGAGGTCGCACAGTAATCGGGCCAAAACAGCCTAAAATCGCCCTCAAGAAACACTTTCAAAGTAATTAGTTACGATTGTGCTTCTTGAGAGAGGGTGTGATGAATCCCATTCCTGATAGAAAAATTTTGATTACTTCAATGGTTTTTAATTGTGTGTCGTTCATAATGGTCTTCATTCCTCCATTATGAACAGGATTAACCTACTTCAGACTCATCCCCTGATGGAAGAGGCTGACCATTGCTTTTGAAATGGGGCTTATAGTATTCTTTAGGCAGGACATAATTTTCTCTACTCAAAGTGTAATTGGAGACGACAATGGGCGGCATCATCGACGTATTAGAAATGATAAAAGATGTGATTTGGCTTCTCTTTTCCTAAGAGATAAAATCTTCCCTCGTTTTCAAGCTTTTACAATCTCCCGCAAGCCTCATCCATCCCCTCTTGTGCCATCAAACAATTTCACAAAATTTCGTTTGCATTTATAGTCAGTCACGATTTTTTGATTCTTGTGCAAGTTTTTTTCGACCCATCCAGCCTGTCAACAATAATAAAGCACCCATCACCAAATAAAGCGAAGCCAGATGCAGGTGCGGCCGGGGGTTGGGATCATTTTCGGGATGGAACCAGACTTTTTGCCAACGATTTCCCCACCAAAAAAGAGTGAAAATTGCACTCACAATGAGAATTGTGTAGTCGCGACGGATCAGTTTTTTGTCTTGTTTTACCATCCAAAGCAGGAAAAGTCCTATGCTGAAAAAGATGAGTGCGATAAAGGCATTAAACATAGAAAAACGATCTGTCCCCCAACGTGTGAAAAGCACATAAAATCGAAAAGCCCAAGACAGAAAGATGATGAGACCGGACGTAATCAACAGTGCGCGTACTTTTTTAGTCATATGTATTCCCTAATGATAAATTTCTAATGTGCCTCGGCCCAATTTAAGCCGATGCCGACATCGACTGTCAGCGGAACTTTCAATTGGGCCGCCCCTTCCATGAGGGCTTTGATTTTTTTGTGCATGAGCGGCACTTCGTCTTCCGGCACATCAAAAAGCAGTTCATCGTGGACTTGCAGGGTCATGAGACTTTTAACTTTCTCTTCAGACATCCAGTCTGAGACATGAATCATGGCGATTTTAATGATGTCGGCAGCGCTGCCTTGCAAGGGGGTATTGGTGGCCAGGCGCTCCCCGACCCCACGTGTAAAATGATTATGGCTTGCAAGCTCTGGGATATCCCGCCGTCTGTCGAAGAGCGTTGTGACGTATCCCTTTTCTGTCGCAGTTTTCAGGGTTTCATCCAGAAAATCACGCACTCCAGCATAATGTTCGAAATAGCGATCAATGTATCCTTTGGCTTCGGGCAGAGAGACGCCGATATTTTTTGCAAGTCCGAAGGGGCTGATGCCGTAAATAATGCCAAAATTGACAGACTTTGCGGCACGACGCATGTCGGGTGTGACCTCGTCTTTGTGCAGTTGAAACAGTTCCATCGCGGTACGTGTATGCACGTCTTCGTTGTTTTGAAAAGCAGCCAATAATTCGGGATCACCGGAGAGATGCGCCAGCAGCCGTAATTCAATTTGATTGTAATCCGCAGAAAGAATGACATTGCCCGGCTCAGCAATAAAAGCTTCGCGGATGCGACGGCCCATGTCGCCCTTGATGGGAATATTTTGCAGGTTGGGTTCGGTGGAGCTGAGTCGGCCCGTCGCAGCGACGGCTTGATTTAACTGTGTATGAATACGTCCGGTTTCAGGATGTACAAGTTTGGGCAGGGCATCGACATAAGTAGACTTGAGTTTGACAATCTGTCGGCTATTAAGAATCTCTTCCGGCAAGGGATGATGGATCGCAAGTTGCGTGAGCACGTCTTCATTTGTAGAGTAGCCCGTTTTTGTTTTTTTGATGGGGTTGAGGCCCAGACGGTTAAACAGGATCTCTGAGAGTTGCTTGGGAGAATTGATGTTAAATGCACTGCCAGCAAGTGCGTAGATTTTTTCGGTCACGGTGGCAAGCTTTATGCTGAGCTCATCCGACATTTTGTTAAGCAGGTCGCTGTCTATTTTCACGCCATTTTGTTCAATTTCAGAAAGCACGGGGACAAGCAATATTTCCATTTCTTCAAAGAGCTTTTTAAGCGACCGTGACTCAAGCTTATTTTCAAGCAATTTAGAAAGACGCAGGATGGCATCGGCTTCACGGCACAAGACCGGCGCAGATACTTCCGCGCTGTGGTCATTCTTTGAAAAGAGCGTTGGGGTTTCGGCCTCAAGGTGTTCCTTGAGGTATTCGAGCATAAGGGCTTCTAAACTGTAATCCCTTTTGACTGGATTGATGAGATAGGCTGCGATTTTTATATCAAAAATCTGTGCCCCAAATACGATGCCCTGCCGATTGAGTATGGTCAAAAAAGGTTTGAGGTCATGGCCGTAAAAGAGCACTTCGGCTGCGGCCAACAGATCTAAGAGGTCTTGGGGAAGGCCTTGGTCTTTTGGAAAGGGAAAATAGACCCGTTTGCCCGATGCCGTAACAAGTGCAATCCCCAGTACTTTGGCATACATGGCATTAAGGTCACTTGAAAGCAGTCGAATTGCGACAGAGCCCTCTGTCTTGATTTGTAGAATGACTGGCGCCAGCGCCTTTTCATCTACGATTTCAAAACGCAACTCCGGGGCTTTTTCTTTGGGCAAGAGATCTTTAATGAGACCAGGAAACTCTAATTCCTGGCAAAGCGGAAGCAGCAATTTGGCGTCCGGGGCCTGTACTTTGTAATCTTCGAGTACAAAGTCTAGGTCACAATCCGTTTTAATTAAAACCAATGCTCGACTGAGCAGGGCCAGTTCCTTCTGAGATTCAAGCGTTTCTCTGAGTTTTGGCCGCTTCACATCAGCGGTGTGTTGAAGTAGATTTTTAATGCTGCCAAATTCCTGGATGAGCTTGATGGCTGTTTTTTGACCGACACCAGGCAAACCGGGAATATTGTCAGAAGTATCGCCCATTAAACCCATCATATCCACAATTTGATTGGCCGCTATGCCAAACTTTTCTTGAATTCCGGCTTCAGTGAGTACCCTGTCTTTCATCGAATCGTAGACGGTAATATTGGGGGTAATCAATTGATTCATATCTTTATCACCCGTGACGATGACGACCTGCAAACCAGCGGCCTCCCCTAAGTTTGCCAAGGTGCCGATCAAATCATCTGCCTCCAGTCCTGATTTTTCGAGAAAAGGAATTTTCAGGGCTTTGACCATCTTGTGAATATAGGGAATTTGCGGGCGCATTAAATCCGGCATGGGCGGACGATTGGCTTTATATTCGGCGTAGATTTCGCTGCGAAATGTGGGGCCTTTTGCATCAAAAGCGATCCCCAAATAATCCGGTTTCTTTTCGTGGATGATTTTGAGCAGCATTTTTGTAAATCCGTAGGTGGCATTCGTCGGCAGACCGGAGGAATTAGAGAGCTCGCGAATCGCGTAAAAAGCACGGTAAATATAAGAACTGCCATCAATAATATAGAATTGTGAGGCCATGAAATGATCGCTCTAAATCAAAAGAGGCCCATGATACAGGGGCTTGAAAAAGCTGTCAATTTTCTGATTTTTGACACAAAGTAGCGTTGCAGAGTGGAAGATGACATGGTACATTGGGATATGAGTCTTATTCATGGAGATATCTTGTGGCAGTACTAGAAGTCGCCAAATTAGGAAACCCTATTCTTCGAAAAATTGCGGCATCCATTACAGCAGATGAGTGTCACGATCCCGATTTCCAAACCTTTCTGGACGACATGATCGAAACGATGGAAAAAATGGATGGCATCGGTTTGGCCGCACCACAGGTGGGTCAAAGTAAACAGCTTGTCATTCTGAAATCAACGGGAAACAATCGTTACCCGGATGCCCCCGACCACCCCCTGATGATTCTGGTTAATCCAAAACTAACAAATCATTCTGAAGAAATAATTGAAGGCTGGGAAGGCTGTCTGAGTGTGGAAGATCTGAGGGGAAAGGTATGGCGTCACAATAAAATAACGGTCAGCGCATTTGATCGTGAAATGAACCCGATCTCCTTTGAAGCCGAAGGCTTCCTTGCCGTCGTATTGCAACACGAGATCGATCACCTGCTTGGAAAGGTCTTTCTGGATCGTATGCGTGATTTTTCAACATTAACCCACCTCGCTGAATTTGAGCAATATTGGCGCGCCCCTGAAGAGGTCACGGTATAGCAATGAAACTAGAAGACAAACTCTTTCTGGATCAATACAAAGTCGATTCTGAACCCCACCTTAAAATCAAAACCCCTGATGTCTGTCTGCAATGTGAGCACAAACAATGTACATGGGTTTGTCCCGCAGGTGTTTACAAATGGGATGAAGAAAGCAAAAAAATCGTCGTCGGATGGGAAAACTGTATGGAAATGGGGGCCTGTGTCGTGGCCTGTAACCAATTCGACAATATCGAAATGCATTATCCCAAAGGGGGTTATGGTATTTCCTACAAATTTGGATAAAATAATTTTTACAAGGACCCTGCCCCTTAAAACCTGAGTACAAACCCTGATGCGCATCACGATAAAAATTCAGCGCTTTAACCCCGAAAGTGAGATCAAAAAAGCCCATTGGGTGGATTACACCCTGGATGCCGGACGTGAAACCACAGTGCTGCTCGCACTCATCAAAATTAAAGAAGAGATCGATGGCACACTCACTTTTCGCGCTTCCTGTCGGGCCTCCATTTGTGGCTCCGATTTGATGATGATCAACGGCATTCAAAAGCTGGCTTGTCGTACTTCGGTACTTGAGGAGATTTCTCGTCACGGAAAGTTACAGGTCGGCCCGATGGATAAAATGCCCGTCATTAAAGATCTGGTTGTGGATATGGACCCTTTCTGGCAAAAACTTAAGGCGGTCAAACCTTATGTTGAGAGACAAAATGATGATGCCCCTGTACAAAGTGAGACCTTAACAAACATTCAAGAAGACCTTGAAAATGCAGACGCCTGTATCATGTGTGGGGCTTGTCTTTCCGCCTGTAACAGCTTTGAAGCCTCCTCTGATTTTCTGGGTCCTGCGGCCCTGGCAAAAGCCTACCGTATTCAGGTTGACCCCAGAGACGAAATGAGAATCGACCGACTGACAGCACTTCAAGAAGACAATGGGATTTGGGATTGTGTGCGTTGTGTTTATTGTGTTCAGGTTTGCCCCAAGGACGTGGCCCCGATGGAGCAAATTGTGCGGCTGCGACGCTTATCCATCGCAGCAAACATGACAGAATCCATTGGCGCCTTACACATTACAAAATTTACCGAAGTCGTGGGGGAAGAAGGACGTCTCAATGAAACAAAACTTCCTCTTTTAATGACCTGGGGAAATTTCAAAAAAATGTTTCAAATGATTCCACTGGGCATTAAAATGCTCATTCACGGAAAGTCGCCGAACCCTTTTGCTGATCCACCAGCGGGTCACAAAGCCGTTCGTGCCATTTTCAAAGGGAGAAAAAAATGAAATATGCCTATTACCCCGGCTGCGCGGGAAAAGGGGCAACACCAGAACTTCACCAATCCACAATGAAAGTCGTAAACGGTTTAGGCATTGAAGTCCATGAGCTGGACGCCTTTAATTGCTGTGGTGCGGGTGTCATTTCAGAAGCCGACCCTGACTTGGCCTACACCTTAAATGCCAGAACCCTCGCAACGGCAGAAGCACTTCATCTCGATATCATGACCGTCTGCGGAACTTGTCAGGGGGTCTTAGGGGGTATCAATAAAAAATTACAGAAAGATAAAAGCTTACGAAAACGCATTAACCTCGGTCTACAAAAATCAACGGGTCTCACTTATAATGGCACCGTGAAGGTCAAACACATCCAATGGATTCTGGTGAAAGATTTTGGCCTTGAGGCACTGAAACCTTTTATTTCCAATCCACTCACCGATGTGTCCATTGCGCCATTTTACGGCTGTTACATTTTAAGACCAGAATCTGCCACAGGTTTTGACGACTGGGAGAACCCCCAGTCTCTCGAAAAATTGATCAAAACAATGGGTGCGTATCCGGTCGAATATGACGGTCGAACAAAGTGCTGTGGTTTCCCTGTTTTTTTAGAAAAAGAAAAAATTGCAACCGAATTGGTTGCAAATCGTGTGGGTTCCGCAAAAAAGGCGGGAGCAGATGCCATGGTGACCCCCTGTCCGCTTTGCCATATGGGTTTAGATATTTATCAAAAAGATGCTGAAAAAATCCATCAAAAAAAAGAAGGCCTCAGCCATACGCTTGATATGCCTGTACTGCATTTGCCGCAACTCTTGGGTTTGGCCATGGGTTACAGCCCTGAATCGCTTGGGATGAAACATCATCTCATGCCAACAGCGCCCCTCATTCAAAAAATTCATTAAAAATTAGGAGAATCTATGTCAGATGCAACACCAGTGGTTTTAAAACCAGGAGATCAAGCCCCCATTTTTGTATTGACCTCGGATCGTGGAGAAGATGTTGATCTTGCGGGCTTTCAGGGCAAAAAAAATGTTGTGCTTTATTTTTATCCCAAAGACAGTACCCCAGGGTGCACGATAGAAGCCTGTGACTTCCGGGATGCTTCGGCACAGTTTGATCAAAAAGATACGGTCATCCTCGGCGTCAGTCGTGATTCTTTGAAATCGCATCAAAACTTTGTCAACAAACAAACACTCAATTTCCCTTTATTGAGTGATCCCGATACCGTGGCTTGCAAAGCCTACGGTGTTTTTAAACTCAAAAAGAATTATGGTCGAGAATACATGGGCATTGAACGCTCAACATTTGTCATCGGAAAAGACGGTAAGATCATCGAAGCCATTTATGGCGTAAAAGTAAAAGGACATGTCGATCAGGTTCTGAATGCGATTAACGCGTAAAAGGTTCAAAAAAAGGCATCTTAAAAAAATTGACAACCCAGAAAATGCCGTGATATATACAAGAATCTTGTTTGAACATCTTATTTAAGGAGGAAACAGAAATATGGCACTTTTGATCACGGACGAATGTATTGCATGTGCGGCTTGTTTGCCGGAATGTCCAAATGAGGCAATTTTTGAAAATCTGGACGATTGTGAAGCCGAAGGTTTACCCATCACCGGTGAAGAAGAGGGCGAAGACACCGAAACCCAAATGTCTTATGTCGATGGCGATAACATTTATGTGATTACCTATGAGCGTTGTACAGAATGTGTCGGTCATTTTGACGAGCCTCAGTGCGCTGCGGTCTGTCCGGTATCAGACTGTTGTATTTCTGACCCAACTTATGCCGAAACCGCCAAGGTACTGCTGGATAAAGCAATCAAACTCAACCCAGATAAAGAAATTGATGCTGATAAAGTTTGGAGCGGTGTTCGCGAGTAGAAGACAAAATCAAAAAACTAAAAAAAAGCCGAGGACTTTATAAAGTCTTCGGCTTTTTTTATTTTGAATCTGCTGAAAAGAGGGTTATCTCGACACAGCCTAAACATCTTAAATTCTGTTCTTAAAACAGAGGACTAGATCCCGCATTGAAATGATCCCCACCACTTTTTCTCTGTCCGTGATGATCAGATGCCGCACCCCCTCCTCCGCCATCTTGACATTGGCTTCTTTTGCAGTCTGATCAATATCAATAGTAATAATCGGTTGACTCATGATGGCATCAATCGTCGTTGTATCTGCGCTTAAGCCTTCGGCAAATGCCTTTCGAACAAAATCCTGATCGCTGACAATACCGATTTTCTGCTCTCCATGCGTAACAAGAAGAGATCCGACTGATTTATCACGCATCTGCTGTGCGGCTTCGTGCAGACTTGCCAGGTGAGAAATTTCCTCGATATTCCTGTGCATAAGCAGTGCCAATGGGGTCATGGTCATTTTATGCGCTCCTCTGGGTTTTGTGGCAAATCTCCACGCAGATCTTAAAGTAAAAAAACCATCATCTGAGGCTCAGGGTATAATAAAACCCGGCAAGAATCAATTGACTCATCACAGGAAGCCCCTCTATCGGAAGGGAATAAAATCTTATAAAATTTGTGAGATATTCAATTATTCAATTTATACGACAGACCCTTTTTTGTTACCGGGTCAATTCAGTCAAACCAAGAGGGGATGAGCGGTCTTTTTTATTGATCATTGTTTCATCAATCGCCAATAGAAAGGAAAGCAGTTTATCCAGATCTCCCAAAGTCATCTTCTGACCGTAGTCGGAAGGCATTCCGTCTCCCCCTCGAAAACCGGGCGAAATAAAAGCGCTTGGGTTTAAAATCGACTCCTTGACGTATTCTCGATTTGTCATTGCTTTTGCACGCCCTTCTAAAACTGCTTTTTGGTATTCTTTCGAGGCCAAACGCCGTGGGGCTGTACTTTTCATTGCCAGAATGGGGCCGATGAGACCTGTTTGGGCAATCTCAATACCGGGAATCTTGTGACAAACGGAACAGCCATTTCTTTTAATGACTTCTTCGACTGAAGCCGTCATTTTTTCGGTGACAGCCAGCCCCACACTCGAAGCAAAAACCTTGGGAGCATCTTCGGGGAGCGGCAATTCTTTCTTAAAATAATTTTGCCAGTCTTCAACTGCCGTGACCTTGCTAAGTCCCCCAGACGAGGTGGTGGCTTGCAGGTAGGATACAATGGCAATTATTTCGTAATCACTCAATTGATAGGGCATGTGGTTCATGACAGGCATTTTACTGACCAGGTCATTGCTTTCGGGCAAAGCAAAGCCTGCAACCACATAACAGCTCGGACAGTAGATGGATTCCAGGATGTATTCACCCCCTGTTGTCGCTGTTGCTTTTAATCCAGAAACAGCTTCAGGCGTATCTCTATATTGCTCTGAAAACATCTTATAACGGGCTTCCTGGAGTCGTGTGTGTGATCTCTGCTCGAGACCGATCAGATTGGGCCCAATGTCTTGTCTTTGGCCTTCGACAAAGATATGGCAATGGGCACACTTTCCTTTTCCTATCGGCATCCGGTCAAATTTTCCTGAGGGACTGGTTTCCATGACAGGCTGATGACGACCGAAGATGACAAACTCCCCTTCTGAAACCAGGGTTTCCGCAGAAAAAAGCAAATCAAGATCAAGGATGACTTTTTCTTCTACCGGGATTGCCCCTGTTTTTTCTTTTGATGTAGGAGGCCCTTTAAGAACAAGGACGGTTAAAGCGATTACAGCGATAAAGACCAAGACCAATTTCCAGATTGGGACAGATTGATCCGAGTTGGAAACGTTCATGTTATAGATTTACTCCTTCGTTTTTTAGTCCCACAGTCTTCCATCATAAATAAGCCAGAATCAAGAGCGCGATGACAATGCGATACCAGCCAAAAGGTTTTAAAGTCCATTTTCCCAACAAATGAATAAAAAACTTGATGGCAAACCAGGCAGAAATAAAGGACACGACAAAACCAATCATAAAAATGGGGATGTCTGAAGACGATAAAAAAGCGCGGCTTTTGAAAAGATCATAAGCCGTCGCAGCAAACATGACCGGAACGGCCGCCAAGAATGAATATTCTGCGGCGGTTTTGCGCTCAATACCAACCAACATTCCCCCCACAATGGTCGCACCTGATCGTGACACACCCGGCCACATTGCAAGACATTGGAAGAGACCGACCCATAAAGCATCCAATTTTTTAAATTCATCCACTTTTTTGATCCTAGGTCGAGGCAGTTTAGACTCAGCGACAATCATGATTACACCACCCACACCTAAACCCAGTGCAACGGTAAAAGGATTAAACAAGTAGGTTTTGATGTAACCATGCACTAAAAATCCAAAAATGAGGGCCGGAGTGGTTGTGATGCCAAGCAGAATGAGACCATTCATGCCTGATAAACCTTCTCTTTTTTTAAAATCAAGCAGGCCGTAAAATCGTTCTTTATAAAGTAAAAGAACCGCGAGAATGGCACCCAGTTGGATGAAAACTTCAAACGTTGAGGCCGCACTCCCTTTAAATTGCAGCAGGTCTCCTGTCACAATCAAGTGTCCGGTTGACGAAACGGGGATAAATTCCGTCAAGCCTTCGACCAAACCCAGGAGGATCGCCTTCATCCATTCACTCATGAATAGACCACCCGCTTTTTGGCCTTTACGGGAATGAGGCTTTTATAAGAAAAACATATGATCATTTTTAGAACCAGAATTTTTACGAAGAGGAAGAAACAGCGCTAAAGCACTGGAAAATCGCTTCATTCTCCAGTGCTTTTTAGAAAAAGGCAATTAAATCACGATTTTTAAAACCATTGCCATAAAATAAAAACCTTAAGACTTCCGTTATTTGACGAGACTTTTTTGTATCGCTTCCCCAATCATTGCAGGGTTTTTCACAACGGTCACCCCCGCCGATTCAAGCGCCGCCATCTTGTCTGCCGCCGTTCCTTTTCCCCCGGAAACAATGGCACCCGCATGCCCCATACGCCGTCCAGGGGGGGCGGTCATGCCTGCGATAAAAGCGACCACTGGTTTGCTGACATTTTTCTGAATGTATTCTGCAGCCAATTCTTCCGCATCACCCCCGATTTCGCCAATCATGACAATGGCTTCGGTTTCGCCGTCCTTTTCGAACATTTCAAGCACATCAATAAAATTCGTGCCATTCACAGGATCGCCCCCAATGCCGATACAGGTCGATTGCCCCAAGCCCAAATCGGTCAATTGCAGCACGGCTTCGTAGGTTAAGGTGCCACTGCGAGAGACCACGCCGACATTGCCTTTTTTGTGAATAAAACCCGGCATGATGCCAATTTTACATTCGCCCGGCGTAATCAAACCCGGACAATTTGGACCGATAAGCCGCACAGGTTTATCCGCCAAAAAGCGCTTCACCTTCATCATATCCATGACCGGAATGCCTTCGGTGATACAGATAATCAAAGGCACACTGGCAGCGGCAGATTCCATAATCGCATCGGCTGCGAAAGGCGGCGGCACAAAAATCAGCGCGACATCAGCTGCGGTTTCATGCACCGCATCCTCAACGGTATTAAAAACGGGGATGCCTTCAAAGACCTGTCCCCCTTTGCCTGGTGTCACCCCTGCAACCACCTGTGTGCCGTAGCTTTTGCAGGCCGCTGCGTGAAAAGAACCCTCTTTTCCCGTAATGCCCTGCACCAATATTTTTGAATCTTTGTTGACTAAAATAGACATGAAAACTCCTTTAAGTCACTGCGGCTACAATCTTTTGTGCGCCATCCCAAAGAGTATCGGCCACAATGAGTTTAATATCGGAAGCCGCCAGCATGTCTTTTGCCTCTTTTGCATTGGTGCCTTCCAAACGCACCACCAGCGGGACATTTAAATCCACCTCTTTTGCAGCTTCAATAATGCCACCTGCGATGCGGTCACAACGCACGATGCCACCAAAAATATTGACAAAAACCCCTTTCACATTCGGGTCGTCTAATAAAATTTGAAAGGCCTGTTGAACCGTCTCTTTTGAAGCCCCGCCCCCCACATCCAGAAAATTGGCGGGTTCAGAGCCAGCCAGTTTAATGACATCCATCGTAGACATCGCAAGCCCCGCCCCATTGACCATACAGCCGATTTTTCCATCCAATTTGACATAGTTCAGACCATGCTGGGCGGCTCGGGTTTCGAGTGGATCTTCTTCGTCTAAATCACGTAATTCATTGATATCAGGATGTTTAAAAAGCGCACTGTCATCAAAACCCACTTTGGCATCCAAGGCAATCAAACGATTGTCTCCGGTGATAATGAGAGGATTGATTTCGATTTGTGTCGCATTTTTTTCGACAAAAAGACGATAGAGATTTCCAAGTAATTTGACAAACTGCCCGATCACTTCTTTCGGCAGTGCCATCTGAAAGGCAACTGATCGGCCTTGATAGGCCTGATAACCCAAAACAGGATCAACCACACAGCGGATGATTTTTTCAGGCGTCGCTTCGGCCACTTCTTCGATCTCCATGCCCCCTTCGGTGCTGGCAATAATCACAATCGAACCCGTGGCCCGATCATCTACGAGACTCACATACAGCTCATTCTGGATATCCGCACCCTCTTCTATCAGCAGTTTTCTAACCTCTTTGCCTTCGGGGCCTGTCTGCGGCGTCACTAAAATCTTTCCCAGAATTTCATTGGCGAAAGGAATGACCTCATCGCGTGTTTTTGCGAGTTTGACACCACCGGCTTTCCCTCGACCGCCCGCGTGGATTTGCGCCTTTACAACACACACAGCGCTTTCCAATGTCGCCGCAATCGTCGCCGCTTCATCTGCGGAGAAGGCCACATTCCCTTTGGGAACCGGGATTTTGTAGGTCGCAAAGAGGGCCTTTGCTTGATATTCATGAATATTCATGGTTTTCCTTTTTATTTCACGGTAATGGTAATGGACTTCGAGACCACAGGAGGCTTATGTGGCACATGTGCCTTATCCCCTAAAATCAACTGAAGTGTATGCTTTCCGGGCGAAAGAGAGAGTGTCACTTCAGTTTGACCGCCGCCAAAATGTTTCACAACTTCTTTGTTCATGGGCTGATCCATCGGCGGCAGTTTTTCACCATCAAGCATCAAGTGATGATGACCAGTCTTGGCTTTATCTGTCCCGGCCGGGGCCACGCCCATACCCTTAAGACCAAAACGAATGGTAACACTTTTTGAAACCGTTTCACCGTCTTTAGGTGAAATGATGTAGAGCTCAGCGCCTTCGGGCGAAGGGGTTCCGGCATTTGCTCGGGGAACAAAAACGCTGACCAAAAACAAAACGCCGACAAAAAACCACAACTTAAAAAAATTCATCTTTTCCTCCCAGGACTCAAGGTTAGTCAATCAATTCACAAGATTGATTTTAGTTTTAGGATAATCACGATCATCCCTTATTCACATAATCTGGAAAAAGAATCGGTGAAACTGTTTCAGAAACGACTCCCGCAGCCTTTTTCTGCGTTTTAAAATCCTCAAGATGTTTCAGCGTCAAGGGACAAAAACCCAAGGCACTCGCCCTTTTTGCCGCAGCCACACCCGCACGTCTACCATAGACAACAATGTCGAGCAGAGAGTTACCCATCAAGCGGTTTCGACCATGAATCCCGCCGGAGGCTTCACCGGCCACAAAAAGATTTTTCAAAGTGGACTCACCCTCTACATCAATTTTCACCCCACCATTTTGATAGTGGAGTGTCGGGTAAATCAAAACAGGCGCTTTTGTAATATCAATATCGTAACGTGAAAACTGCCGCAGCATATTTGGGAAATGATCTGCCAATGTCCCCTCACCATGAAGGACATCCACCAAGGGCATGTCCAGCCAAACGCCTTTGCGCCCGGCAGGCGTTTCAACCCCTCGCCCTTCTTCACATTCTCGAATAACCGCCGAGGCCACGGCGTCGCGTGTTTCTAATTCATAAACAAAACGTTCGCCCTTTACATTCAGAAGCTGGGCACCAACAGAACGGATGGCTTCGGTCACCAACAGCCCCGCCATGGCTTCAGGAAAAATAGAGCCCGTGGGATGATATTGAAAAGTGTCTTGAAATTTAAGCTCAGCACCGGCACGATAAGACAAAACAAGCCCATCTCCCGTTGCCCCATAGTGATTGCTTGTGGGAAACCCTTGAATATGAAGACGACCAATACCCCCTGTCGCCAAAATGACAGTTTTTGCTTGAACCACAATGCGTTTATCGGTATCCAAATCCTTTAAGACCGCACCCGTACAAGTACCATTACCATCGGTAAGAAACTCGATTACGGGACTAAACTCCAAGATCTCAATGTCTTCATTTAAAACGGCATCTTTTAAGACACGCATCAGCTCAAGACCCGTGTAATCTTTACATCGTAACAAACGTGGCAGACTGCTTCCGCCCCCCGATCGGATACTTAAGTTGCCATCTTCCTCCCGATCAAACATCACCCCCAAATCCATCAGCCACTTCGCATTTGCCGGGCCTTCCGAAACCAAGGTTTTTAAGAGTGTGCGATCATTCGCCATTTGACCCCCTTTTAGGGTATCCAAAAAGTGGCGTACGGGTGAATCTTCGGGAGAAATGGCCACTTGCATCCCGCCTTCGGCCATGACCGTATTTGAATCACCAAGCCGCAACTTGGTCGACATAAGAACCTTTGAACCTGCGGACTGCGCCATCAATGCCGCACTCGCTCCTGCACCCCCGCCACCAATCACAAGCACATCCACTTGATGTTTCGGAGTCAGATCAGGAGGATTTTCGGCCAGAGGACTCTCACCTTCCAACAAACGGACGACCTCATGAACGGTTTTTTGGCCTTTATTCACACCGATGCGAATCGTGGTATACGCTTCCTCTTTTAAATCAGGATGGTAACGGCTTAAAAGGGCCTTTTTTTCGTCTTCTGAAAGACGTGGCATCTCTCCCTTTTTGCGGGCCTCACGTCCATCAATCACCGCTTGTTTTGAAAGTTCAAACGCATTCATACATCATTTTCCTTAGACATTTTTGCCCACCTGCATCACGTCCTCCCACTCTGCCTTGAATTTATCCGAAGCGATTTCTTCAATACGATTAAGGAGTTGCAGGGGTTTTTGGGGATGAAATGCGCCCGCCAAACGTCGCGCATATAAACCCATGCGATAAGGACGAATGCGAGATTCACAAACAACAGCACACAGGTCACATGAAACACAAGTGGTAAAACGCTCTGCAACCACGGCAAGATCCCCCATCATCATCTCACGCACACCGGCCATGACATCAATCTTTTGGGGGCAGGCTGTGGTACAGGCACCACAAGCCACACAGCGTTTTGTTTCGGGATAATATTGAAAAACCGTCTCACGACTGGGAGATTCTGCGGGCAATGGGGCAAGTGCTTTTTGAGAAGGATCGCCCTGAAGAAAGCTGACATTCAAACCTTCGGCAACCATCATTTGGCAGGCGAGAGCGGTGTGAGGAAGCATCTGTCCAGGCAAACGCGTTACAACAACACAAGCACCACAAGCGCCACCGAGACAACCGATATTTTTTTCCATCGACCGACCCAGATGCCACATGGCCTGAATAATCGTAATGGCCTCCGGAACCTGATGTGCTTCGCCATCAAGGGTAATCGCTACAGATCTTGAAATGATCAATCTCCCTTTTTAAGGGCTAATTAAGCCAAGGATTTAGAGATAATGGCCTCGTCCGATAGACTTAAAAGCTGCTCCCATTCTGCATCAAACTTGCCCTGCTCAATCTCTTCCAAACGGGCCAAAAGATGACTGGACTTTTCATTAAAAAAGATCCCCTGCGCCCGACGCATGTAAAGCCCAACCTGGTTGGGGGCAATATCGGCGATGCAAACTGGCACACAAAGACTGCACATGACACAAGAAAGAAACAGATCGGCTCCCTCTTTAAACTGACCAAAAGCCGCCTTCCAAACCCCGGTGCGCACATCAATACCCTTGGGGCAGGCCCGAGTACAGGCATCACAGTTTCGGCAAAGGGCTGTTTCCGGGTAAAGACGGAAAATCTCCTGTTTCGGATCTTCCATTTTTTTGAAATCAGAAACAACTTTACGGTTGGGATAGTAGGCCGCAGTTAAGGAAAACGACATACCCTCCTCAACCTGGGTCTGGCAAGCCAAGGCCGTCTTAATTTTAGCGTCTTCGGGAGTTGTATATTTTGAGGGACAGGCCCCACAAATACCACCAAGGCATCCGACACCACGGGTCAATTCATGACCCGTGTGCCACATGGCCTGCAGCATCGTCAGACCTTCGGGGACGTAATGCTGCTTCCCCATAATCTCAACCTTCACGGTGTGAGATGTTTTTTCTTTTGCTGAAGAGACTGTCATTTATAAGTCAATCATGCATTCAGGGCATTTAAGGCTGAACCGGCCTTAAACCAGAGCACCTGTTGTTCCGTCAAACTGTGATTTGTTTGAATACAGGTTTCCTTGCCATCTTTCAGGATCACGACATCAACCGGTTTTTCCGGTGCTAAATCGGCCAAACCCCGCACACTCACACGATCACTTTCTCCGATCTTTTCCCAGTCATCCGGATGGGCAAAAGTCAGCGGCAAGACTCCCTGTTTTTTCAAATTAGTCTCATGAATCCGCGCAAAACTTTTGGTAATCACGACTTTGACACCCAGAAAACGCGGCGACATCGCGGCATGCTCGCGAGAGCTGCCTTCCCCGTAGTTTTCGTCCCCAATCACAATGGAGGCCGCGCCCTTTAACTTGTAGCGTCGCGCGACTTGTGCGGGGGTGAGGTCTTTTTCATCGGAAAGCATGTCGTTTGCTTTTCCCGGGGTATCGGTAAAAACGTTGTTCGCCCCCAAAAACATATTGTCACTGATGCGATCCAAATGACCTCGATAACGTAGCCAGGGGCCAGCCGGAGAAATATGATCTGTGGTGCATTTGCCTTTGACCTTAAGCAATACAATCAAATCCTCAAAATCTTTGCCATCCCAGATCGGAAACGGCGCAAGCAGTTGTAAGCGCTCACTTTCCTCTGGAACGATCACGGAAATACCATCCCCATTTGCTGCAGGAGGAATCAAACCCTCTTCCCCTTTTGCAAAACCATTGGCCGGAAGTTCCTGCCCTTGCGGGGGTTCGAATTTAATTTTTGTGCCGTCTGCTGTTTCCAAGCTATCCGTGAGCGGATTAAAACCCAGGTTTCCTGCAAAAGCCATCACAGTGACAAGCTCAGGACTACTCAAGAAAGAAAGTGTCTCTGTATTGCCGTCGTTCCGGGCTTTAAAATTGCGATTAAAGGAGCTAAAAATTGAATTGGCCGTGCCTTTTTCCACATCTTCGCGTTTCCACTGCCCAATACAAGGGCCACAGGCATTCGCTAAAACAGTACCGCCCATTTCCTCAAAGGTTTTCATAAACCCATCACGTTTCATGGTGTGATAAATCCGTTCGGAACCTGGAGAAATCAAAAAGATGCCTTTGGCTTTCAGACCCGCCTTTAAGCCTTGGCGAGCGATATGGGCTGCACGGGTAATGTCTTCATAAGAGGAGTTCGTGCAACTTCCAACCAAGGCCGCCCTGACTTCCATGGGATACCCTTTTTCACGGGCTTCATCACCCAATGCAGAAATGGGACGGGCCAAATCAGGAGAATGTGGGCCAACCACATAAGGCTCTAATTCGGACAAGTTGATTTCAACCACCTCATCATAATAGTTTTCAGGATCAGCCAAGACCTCCGGGTCGGCGGTTAAAAGGGCTTTGTTTTCTTCGGCCAAGGCCGCAATATCCGCACGATCCGTAATTTTCAAATAGGCGGCCATCTTGTGATCATAGGGAAAAACAGAAGTGGTCGCCCCCAACTCGGCCCCCATGTTGGTAATGGTGCCTTTTCCTGTTGCACTGATCGTTTCAGCACCCGGACCAAAATACTCGACAATTTTATTTGTTCCACCCTTTGTCGTCAATTTTCCAAGTAAAGACAGAATCACATCCTTTGCAGAGGCCCAACCCTGAAGAGAACCGGTCAAACGCACCCCTAAGAGCTTGGGATGTAAAACTTCCCAAGGTAGACCTGCCATGACTTCGCCTGCGTCTGCGCCACCCACACCAATTGCGAGCATGCCCAAACCACCGCCATTGGGTGTATGGGAATCTGTACCGATGATCAATCCACCCGGATAGGCATAGTTTTCAAGCACAACCTGGTGAATGATGCCCGCACCCGGTTTCCAGAAACCGATGCCATATTTCTCCGAAGCAGAAGCAAGAAAATCATACACTTCCTTGTTTTCGGCAATGGCACGATCAATGTCTTCTTTTGCACCACTTTGTGCCCGAATTAAATGGTCACAATGAATGGTTGTGGGCACAGCAGCACGTTTTTTCTTGGCCTGAATAAATTGCAGCATGGCCATCTGAGCCGTCGCATCCTGCATGGCCACTCGGTCAGGACGGAGAGCAAGTTGGGCTTTTCCACGTTCTAAAACTTGAGCTTCAGGATTGTCTAAGTGAGAAAAAAGAATCTTTTCGGTCAGTGTTAAAGGGTGACCGACTTTCTTACGCATGGCATCCACGCGGACGGACATCTGCTGATACTGTGTTTCTATTGTTTTAGTTGACATTGTCATCTCCTTAAAAAGGGCTCCCCCGTCTTATCTTCAAATTTCCTGCGGGACGGGGCGCCTGATTTTAACGCAGAGACAACCTTGAATCAAGGATACAGATTGCCTCTGCGTTTTGTGATCTTTATCGATTTAGGAATCGAGTGGTGGCACGGCTCTCTTTTTGTGAGAGGTGTAATTCGCCAGATATTTGAAGAGACGGATGAGGCGACTTCCTTCTCGTTTTTGGTCGATCCAATGACCAATCATCCCGATGGTTCTGGAAAGGATGAAAAATCCGTTCAAGGCATCAACAGGAAAACGTAAATCCACCAAGATCGCCGCCATCGTGCCGTCTACATTTAAAATCAAGGTGTCTTTTTTGGCTGTCGTTTTTTCCTCAATCGCCAAGGCAAAATCAAGATGGGGTGTCGGAATCCCTGTGGATTTGACATACGCAATCAAGGATTTGACACGTTTATCTGGGTTGCGCAGTGATTTCACACGATGACCAATACCCGGCACAGGGCCAACATTTTTTTTCATGTGCGTGAGAAAATCATCGACCGACATTTTGTTTTTGACCCCGTAACTAAACCATTTTCCGGCACCGGTGACCGCACCACCAAAACGTGGGCCGATCATAATCATCCCGGCTGCCACCGCTTGCGCCATGCTAATACCCGCACACGCGCCAATAATGGTCACCAGAGCCCCCGAGACACAAGGGCCGTGATCCGCAGACAATATAACAATACGTTTGATGATCTCTGCTTCAACGGGCGTGACCAGACGTTTGTCCCAAAGCAGACCAATGACATGGGGAATCTGATAGCCTTTATCAATCAGCTCGGAGGCAGGATACCCGTTATAAAGTGGTTCCTCACCCCGGTCGTCGCAAATGGAGGACTTAATCAAAGGCTCAGCAAAAACATCGCCATCTTTAATCGTTTCTTCAATGGTTCTAGGTAAGTGTCGTGGCGCAAGCTCTTCTTTTCCCTCTAAGGCTCCGCTGGCAAGAATTTCTTCGTAAGCTGCTTTGATTGCAGGGCCTAAGCCGCCAAAAGTATCTGGCACGATGGCACCCGCGGCTTTTAGGGCTTCCGCTTTGTTTCTGGCTGAACCTTCGCCATGCAGACCTTCTTTTGCACCGGCATGACCAAACTTCATACCCTTGGGCAATTGTTCCTGGCAATACCCCGAGACAACGGCAATCAGTTGAATGCGACGTTTCTTTTCGCCAAACCACGTGGCGGCTTTTTCTTCTAAATCGCCACCCATTTCACCCACCATCACCACAACTTTGGTCTGGAGATCATCTTCAAATTTTTCGAGATAGGTCACAAAATCTGAGCCGGGATAGGTATCTCCACCAATGCCAATCGCAGTGGTGATGCCATCCGCAAATTGGCTACAGATCCACATGATTTCGTTTGAAAGACCCCCCGATTTTGTAATCACACCAAAGCCCTGACGATGCAGCTTACACAGCATGAGGTTATCGTAGGATCCACCAATGACACCGAGACGCGACTCTCCAGCAGAAATCACACCAATAGAAGAAGGGCCGTTAAACACTTTATTCCGTTTTTCAGCTTCGATTCTCAGTTGTTTGGCGTCTTTTTCAGGCACACCTTCCGTAATCATAGAAACGAGCTTAATATTGGGTGCATCCAGTGCTTCCATCGTGCCTGCAAAGGCACGGTTTGGGGCGATATAAATCAAGGAGGTGTTAATCTCAGGAAAAACCTCCGTCGCAGCCGCAACACTTTTGAAAATGGGCACTGAAACAAGGGTACTGCCAAAGGCAATCTCGTTTGTTTTTCCTGCACTGGGCGGAAAAACAAACACATTAAAAGGAATCTGGCTTAAATGGCAAAATTCCGCCATGCGTTTTGCCGCACTGACCCCCGCAGGGCCACCCTGAATCACGACACGTGTCTCTTTATTGGTAATAATACTCATTTGCCACCTCCCACAATTGCATAGTCCACGATATCAGTCAGAGGGGTGTAACGATCATAAACATGAATATCAAACCCTTCGCCCTCAAGCACCTTCATTGCAGCCAAACCCTCTTTTTCAAAAGGGCCGCCACGCCGAACCCAAATCGAAACATCTTCCAATTTCCCATCAGCCTTGGCTTTTCGAAATCCCTTAATAATACCGGAAAAAGTCTTTTTTACATTGGTAAAGTTCGCAATGGCACCGCCCACAATAATGCGTTTGATGCCTTTAAGGGCGCACACTTTTTCTGTCAAGGCTTCAACAGCCCAGTCGGGCGGATCACCGGAATACTCCGCATAATTCGCCAGCGTCCCACCCATCGCCAATACCGCATCTGAATAATAAACCGAAGCCCCGCCACCTGCGGGAAGCAAGGCCGTATCGCCCCCGGGAATTTCAATAAATTTCACAGAACCCTTTACTTTAGAGTCAATATCCATAATGACTTTTTCATTGTCCGAGTAGGGACGACCAAATTCAGAGGCAAAATTGAAATTCCAATCCGGGTGACGAAAACGTGCATCCCCATCCACCATTGTCACAGCATCTAATGCGGTTAGTTCGCCATTGGAACTGCGCCTCACCAGGGGGTTGATTTCCAGATAGCTGCCATCTTCCTGGTCGTAACATTTGAAAAGCTTATTTGCAAAACTGGCAACACGTGGCAGCAAAGCTTCGTCAAAACCCGCATCCTTTGCCAAATCTGTCAAAGCCTGCATATCAGGATCAGCACCCAAAGGCACTGCAAGTTTTTTCACTTTTTCCCAATTGGCTTCGACTTCAATGCCTCCCATACTGGTCAAGAGAATTTCCGCACCATCACGGGTCGATGTGACCGCCAGATAATATTCCTCGTCGTGTTCCACCATCTCAGAGATAATGACCTGAGAAATCGTCACTTCGGCCACAGCCTTACCAATCATTTCTTTCGCCGCAGCCCGCGCACCGTCTAAATCGAGTCCGACTTTAACCAAACCCAACTTCATCCGACCCCCGAGGGCCTCATGGGCTTTAACCACCAATTTACATTCTCTCAGCCAGGGGTTGGCCTCGGACAAATTATCGATCTGTGCCGCTTCGGTAATCACCACATAATTCGGCACTGCCATACCCCATTTTGAAAGGAGCCGCATCCCCGGTCCTTCTAATACCTTTGCCATAATACTGCCTCCACTTATTTCACTGATTCAGCGTCTTAATGTTAGAACATCCTTACACGTACAAAAACCCACTTACTTTAGCCATAACGATGGTGATAACATTGAGTGCTCTGTAAAGCACTCAGAAAAATCTGTAGATTCTAAAAAGGTTCCCTTTCCCTTGTCAACTACAAAAACAGAAGAAGAATTTTCTGCCCTCAGAATGCTCTCTGTCGGCGTCGTTCACGAAATCCGAAATCCACTCGCGGTCATCCAATCTCTGGTCGAGTTACTTGCACAAAAAACGCAGGACAAAAACCAACAGGCACTGGCTGAAGCCATTGTCACTGAAGTCAAACGCCTCAACCGTTTCCTGGGCGAATTTCTACAATACGGCAGAGTCCCTGAGCTACAATACGAAACAGTCGACATCGGCACACTCATCCAAAAAGCCTTAAGCTTCGCCATAACACCGGAACAAAATGCAATACAAGTGATTCGGACAGACATTCCTGAGCACTTGCCGCAAGCTCGACTTGATCCCGATGCAATGCATCAAGTCTTGGTTAACGCGATACTCAATGCCCTTCAGGCGATGCAGGGCAAGGGCAGGCTTGAAATTCAAGTCAAGAGACCTAAACAGCATTTAATGATTAAAATACAAGACAGCGGCCCAGGCATTCCACCAGAAAATCTAGAAAAAATCTTTTTTCCCTTTTTCACGACGAAACGCAATGGATCGGGCTTAGGGCTTGCGATTTCACAACAAATCGTCAAACAACACGGTGGATGGATGGTTTTTGAAAATAATGTAAATGAAAAAGGCGTAACACTGGTCATCAATATCCCTCAAGAACAGATAGGCTGATCGGGTCTTTGTTTTCGCATGGGTCTAGCACCGGATATCCGGACCGAAGCAAGAAAGACATAGAGATGACAGAAGACGAATTGAGAGCAAACTGGCTTGAACGCGGTTTCTCTTTTGAAACGGGGAATCTAGAGCTTGAGAAAGGCGTCTCAAATGCCGTTCATGAAAATCAGGACGAGTTATTCGTGAACGGCAATGGAAAGACTGAAGTGACCCTTGAAGGGAAAACATTTCAATTGAAACGGAATCAAGAATTATTTATCCCCGCAAAGTGCAAACACAGCATTAAAAATATCGGGACAAGAAATTCAAAAATATATTATGGCTACAAACAACTCAAATAAGTCCTCATAGAACACTTCGCCTGTGTATCAGGATGACCCTGCCATTCCAAATCTTCGGACATATGATAAGAATCCAATTTTATTTTGGGGAATATAGGCTGTTTTGACTTTTGTTTTTTCATATGACATATTCGGCTCTTCCTTATCAGACTAAAGATTAATGTCATACAAGCGTCATTTCCGCGAAAGCGGAAATCCAGTGGACAGATGTTACGCATTAAACAAGCAAGATCCCTAGTACTCCTTGTCAGGATGAAGGAGCGTCTTTTGAGGGACTTGCAGTTTGCTCAAAAGAAAGGCTTTATCCTGAGGGCCAGTCTTTGGTCGCGGAAAATCTTTAGAGGCTCAGTAAATGTAGAATGCGGGATATGGGAGAGGATTAGGCAGAATTCTATCTGTTTAGAACAAAAAATAATAGGATTATTAAAGATTTTTATTCAGGATAAACGCCTAAAAAACGGATGAAAAATCCGTACAATAATTAGGTTAGGTCATTTCATTAATTCTAAAGTTAACAGTTATTTTAAGGCATTAGAGATGAATAAATCTA
>JAADHI010000156.1 GCA_013151935.1 Candidatus Manganitrophaceae bacterium | reverse complement strand
TTTGATTGAGACGACTTTGAATCCAGCGGTTTGCCGATGTTTGTGGCGCAGTTTTTGAGAGTGACGCTATATCCTCGGGTCGATTCATCAAAATAAACCGGGCGACATTCCAGAGCTTGTTACAAAAATTACGATAGCCTTCGATCCGTGCTTCTGAAAGCTTGATGTCGCGACCCGGTGAGGCCATCGCTGCGAGTGTAAAACGCAGGGCATCCGTGCCGTATTTATCCATCAAATCAAGCGGGTTGATGACGTTACCTTTGGATTTGCTCATCTTTTGTCCATTGGCATCGCGCACGAGGGCGTGGATGTAGACGTCCTTGAAAGGTACATCTTTCATAAAATGTAGACCCATCATAATCATGCGTGCGACCCAAAAAAACAGGATGTCAAAACCGCTAACTAAGGTAGATGTGGGATAAAAACGTTTTAGTAAGGCCTTGGCCTCCTGTTTTGCTGCTTCGTCAGGTTGTTGGTCTGCGGGCCAGCCGAGTGTTGAAAAGGGCCAAAGCGCGGATGAAAACCAAGTATCGAGTACGTCGGGATCTTGCAGGAGGTCTGAGCCGCCGCATTGTGAGCAGCTTTTTTCCCCAACAATGGGGGTCGCTTCAGATGCAATAATCATTTCATGGGAGCTGGGGACTTCTAAGATGTGTTGCTGATCGCAGGTCTTGCAATAGAAAACCGGTACTTGATGTCCCCACCAGATTTGCCGGGAAATACACCAATCTTCGATATTCTCCATCCAGCCAAAATAGTTCGCTTCCCAGCTTTCAGGAATGAGTCGGATTTTTTTCTCGCGCACGGCATCAATCGCCGCCTGTGCGAGGGAATTGCCAGGGGCATTCACCTTGACAAACCATTGCGGTGAATCGAAGGGTTCTACAACGGATTTGCAACGGTAACATTTGCCGAGGGACATCATATTTTTTTCTGTTTTAGTGAGCATTTCGGCTTTTTCCAGAGCTTTCACGACGATCTCTCTGGCTTTTTTCATCGATTCGTATGACAGCAATTTTGCAAGTTCCGGTTCGACTTGTGCATGGTGGAGCAAGAGCGGTTCCATTTCACCACTCCAATCAATAAGCGAAATCTTTTCAAGCTTATTACGTTTGCCTGATTTTTCATCATTAAAATCGTGACCCGGTGTGATTTTGACTGCACCCGTGCCCTTTTCCCTATCCACTAATATGGGATCGCCAATAATGGGAATCTCTCGCGTGGTTAAAGGCAGCTTAATTTTTTTCCCGATGAAGTGATTAAAACGCGGATCTTTTGGATGTACGGCAACCGCTGTATCCCCCAGCATGGTTTCGGGACGTGTTGTGGCAACCGTTAAAAACTGTGTTGGGTCGTCGGCCAGCGGATATTTGATGTAATACATCTTGCCTTCAATGTCTTCGTGTTCGACTTCAATGTCGGACAAGGCCGTGCGGCAATGCGGGCAGAGATTGATAAGGCGCTGATCTCGGTAAATGAGTCCTTCTTTATAAAGTTGTTCAAAAACCGTTGTGACTGCGCGGGAAGGACCTGGATCCATCGTAAAACGTTCTCGTTCCCAGTCGCAGGAAGCCCCCAGACGTTTGAGTTGATTTAAAATCGTCCCGCCGGATTCTTCTTTCCACTTCTTAACCTCGGCAATAAAACCTTTTCGACCCAGTGCATGACGATCCATTCCACCTTCAGCGGCCAAACGGCGTTCGACGACATTTTGTGTCGCAATGCCCGCGTGATCCATGCCGGGCAACCAAAGCACATTGTCTCCGCGCATGCGATGCCAGCGCGACAAAATATCCTGAAGCGTGCTGTTGAGTGCATGACCCAAATGCAGCGATCCCGTCACATTCGGCGGTGGGATGACAATCGAAAAAGACGGTTTTTCTGATTGTGCATCCGCATGAGAAATCGCGTCTTTTTCCCAGCGTTTTGTCCATTTTTCTTCGACCTTTTTTGGATCGTAGACTTTCTCGAGTTCTTTATCCGGCATGAATTTCCTTGAATAAATAAAATAGAGTTTAAGAAAACAGGGGAGAATTTTCGCACAAAGCCCATGGGGATGCAAGCGCCACAGCCTGGGAAATCTCAGCAAATAATTGTTTTGTCATCTTAAATAATAGGCCTATTTTTGTCGAGGCGGCTTTCAAATGCGCCTGAAACGTTCAGGCCCCTAAATTGACACAGAAGCAAAATGGGATACCCTTTTAGGAGGGGGGCCCTATTTGTGTATTGATCTCTATGCACAGTGGGCGGGATTTGGGACAAAGAGCACGCAAATAATGGCTCAATCTTCAGCCGATACGCAGATCTCAGAAGGTACACAACTCGTAAATACCTTAATGGACTTTCAGGTCGGGATTCGCAAAATCTCGATGTATGGTCTGTCCCATTCTATCGTTCCCAAAATTGCCCTGAGCCTCAGAGAAAAATTCCTTGCCATCCTTGAAGTCTCCGAGCCTCTGATTCTGGTGATCGGAAAAAATGAGCTGCTTTATCAGGCGCTTCCCGTTTCGCCGGAAAATGTGACCCTTCAAGAATTGTCCCGAACCCTCCATCGACTGAATATCATTCAAGTGACTTTTAAAAAAGGGCTGACAGACGATGCCATCCTAAAATTTTTTGCTTTTATCCTCAAAAATCGTGCAAAAACGTTTACGCAGGACGATACGCTTGTGGCGAAATTCCATGAGGATGCTCCGACAATTTCACTACAATTGGTGACTTTTAAGGATGCGATTTCTCAGCAAGGGGATGTGCAAGAAAACACGGGCGCCGGAAATATTTGGCAAAATCTCGTGAATCATACAGGGGATTTGGGGCTTCCAGAAGCGGTGCGCCGCCTCATTTCAGCGGATGCAGACAGTCCCGCTGATAATGAGGCAGTTGCAAGTGCCATAAACGCACTTTATGCCGAAACGGGTTTAAAAAAGGAAACTTACGAATCAAGCGTATTGGCATTTTTAAAAGACCGAAGCCCTTGCGATAAAGAGGAAGATCTCTCTGACGAAGTCCAGGGGACTCAGAATTTAGGCGAGATCTTTTCAAAACTGAGGGTGGATGTGCGTGCGCAGGTCTTCAAACTTTCGATGCAGACGCAGGACGATCAGCTGATGCCGCTTGAAAATTTTTTATCGCATATGCCTGTGAGTCTTTTTCCCGAAATCCTGCAACAGATGGATCTTTCTCACAGCAATCTTGCGCCGCCTGAGTATCGTATACTCAAAAAAGTCGCCACCCTTGGCAAAGACAATGTGGAACTCACGACACAACTAAGGGAAAAACTTCAGGGTCATGAAGCCTTGCGTGACGAGTTGATGCTCGAGAAAAAGAAGACGATCTCGGGAAATCCAATGCAAGATTTTTCAAAAAAAATGGCCTACACAGAAGGTCAGGCTTTTTCTGATGCGGAAGTCGCGCATCAGCTTGCATTGACTTTACCCGAAGTCTTAGCGGAACCGACTCTGCCCGAAACGCAATTAGAGGGCTGTCTCACTCTACAGCAAGATCTTTTGCTTCAAGGTATTGGTGATGACACGCTCGAGGTTTTAATAAATACCATCCAGGTTTTGCTCAAAAATTTTGGAACCACGGCTCCAGACGACAAACCTTTTTGGCGGGCACAATTACTTAAAATGCTGAGTCCTCAAATTGTTGTAAAAATGTTAAAGATGAGAGAAACACTGGGGAGTCGTGCCGATCTTGTGCTGAACTCACTTGTTTCGATTGCCGGAGACGATTTTTTTCGTGTAGTCCTTCATGTCCTGGAAGTGGAAAAACATCTCTCCACACGAAAACAGGCCCTTCGGTTTTTGATTGCTTGTGGGCCGGATGTTATTCCTTTGACGGTCTCTCAGCTTAAAAATCCACAGTGGTTTATTGTGCGGAACATGCTGGTGATTCTAAAAGATGTGCATGCGGTAGACGAGGTGCTTGAGATCATCCCTTTTGTAAAACACAAGGTGGAGCAAGTTCGGCTGGCAGCGCTACAAGCACTTGGAGCCATCGCCCCAGAGACAGACCTGCTTGTAGATGCATTGGGTATTACGCTGCGTGATAGAGACGAAAATGTTTCAAAAGCTGCGATTTCAATGTTAATTGCAAGTCGGCATTCAAAAGCGTCCGTCTTGGTCAGAAATTTTTTTATGGAAGCAGAGGACAAGGGAAAATGGCGGGGACATCAACTTTTATTACTGAAAGAGATGGGTAAAAGTGGGTCGCGGACTTGGTTACCGACCTTGCTGCAATTTCGAAAAGGTTTTTTCTTTATGCTCCTGCACTGGGGGCAACGACGTGAAATCCAAAGCGCAATCCGAAAAGCCATGACAGAAATTGAGAAAAAAGGCTAACAATGACACAAGATGCCCAACCCCTTGAAACGCAAAGGGAGACTTCCCCTCCCATAAAAAAGACACACCTTGTGCCTTCCGAGAAATCGATCCAGGCTGCACTGGACTTGTTGAGAGCTGTGCTCAAAGTGGTGCGTGACCGGTCTTTCTATCCACAAAACCACCCCCAAGTTTTAGGCGGGATGGACAAGCTTGGGACTTTGTTGGAAAATTTATTTGTCGAGCGAAATGAACGTATCTTTGTTTTTATAGAGGAGCAAGTCTACATTGACGATTTATTATCTGGGGACGAGAGCGATGTCTCCAAAATCGCACAACTGTTCTGTAACAAGAAGGTCGAAGCGTTAAGTCTGCGGAGAGGGCTTCCCATGAGTGAGTTTCGGCTCTTGGTGGATCACCTTGCAAGCCCCGAAGACTGCCCTCCAGAAACCGCTCCCTTTCAGGCCTTGCACATTGGCATTGGGACCTTAATGGTGAGAGAAAATGGCGAAAAGCAGATTATTCCGCTCTTCAAAAAATTGGGTTTAAAAATGCCCGGACAGGGAGAAAATACCGCACAGTTCTCAGATGAAATTGATTTAATGCGTGAGATTTACAGCGACGAAGAAACAATGAAAAGTTCCCTGCTCTCAAACCTAGGGAACGTCATGCATCGACTTGAAACGCGTTTGTTCAAACAGATTCACATTGTGATTCCGCTTGTAGGTTTAAGGTCGTTTGAGGAATATATTTATGTTCATGCCATCAATTTATGTCTTTTATCAATGGCACAAGCGGAGGCCCTGGGATATTCACGCGAGGTGATTCGTGCTGTGGGTATGGGCGCCTTATTGCATGATATTGGTGAGATTCAAACGGGTTTAAAAAAGAAACGCAAGGAATGGAAATTGTCGGATGCTGAAGTCGATCAAATCAAACGTCACCCAGCACACGGGGCTGCACTCTTGTTAACATTTCCCGAAATCCCACGTGTTTCCGCCCTTATCGTCTATGAACATCATCTCAAATACGATGGCACAGGTTACCCTGAGATAATGTTTAAACGCTCACAGCACATTGCCAGCCGACTTGTGGCCATTTCAGATCAGTTTGATGCCATGCGCAGCAGTCGACCCGATCAAGCTGCACTTCAGCCTGAGCAGGTTTTGACCGTCATGGAAGCAGAAAAAGGCACAGGGCTTGATCCTCATCTTTTCGAGCAATTCCGAACACTCATTAAATCCCGAAAGATCGTTTAAGACCCAGACTTCATCAGCGCTTCCATGAAAAACGTCACAGACGCCTAGAGATCGACCGTTATTTGTCCCGCATCCACATTAACCTTGTAGGTTTTGAGTGCTTTTTCACCCCGAATGACATTGAGTAACTGAATACCGGGGGGAAAGTTGGCCCAGTCGATCACTTCACCTGTGCGAATGTCAAAACGTGCCCGGTGAAAAGGACATTGAATTTTGTTTCCATCCAAAATCTTTCCTTTGCCTAAAGGCATAAAGAGGTGTGTACATTGGTTTTGTGTTGCAAAAAAACCATCCTCAAGATGAAAAATGAGGATTTTTTCGCCATTGATGCGCACGGCTTTTTTGCCATTTAAGGGAATTTCTTCTTCCGAACACACAGACTGAAAGGCCATCTTTGTTCTCCTTGTTTATTCGATTAAACCAAATTTTAGGACGTATTTTTTTCTGATTCAGGGTGTTTTTGTTTGTCTTGGTCTTTCCCTATTTTATAGGCATCAAAAATACCAAATGTCCAGACCATCATGATGATCATGGTGGCCATATTTGTGAGAAAGAGCTCTTCACTTGTTGAGGTTTTTTCAACCAGGACTGAGAGTTCATCAAAGGTGAGGTTGCCGCTTTCCGGGGTGATTTTTTCAAAAATAACCTGTGCTTGTTTGACGGCTTGTGTCGCAATCACCACCAAAGCAGAGAGCGTACTCATAATCAAGATCCCGCCCCGTCTGTAACGCTTCAAATAAAGATGTCCTGCACCTGAGCCCAGTACCCCGGATAAAATAGCCGCTTTAGTCGATTTTTTCATAGGATTTTTTCTGAATCGAAAAGGTTCATGTTTTGACTCGTTTTGCCGTTGATTAAAGTGTTTGTTTTTTCGATCTGAATGCTAACATTTAGGTGAAGGCTTGTCGATCTCCTCAGATTCTGATCCATTCTGAATCAATTCTGAAATTTTACTGGAAAACCCAAAATGTGATCAATTTGTGACCAATACGCAATCTTCACGTGAGTTTCTCCTTTTATCCTATTGTTGAGTCCACTCATTTTTAGGGCTCTTCGATGCTCAATCGAGTATTCATTTCAAAGGAGAATGCGATGAAAAAAATGTTGACGACTGCTTTTGCCACCTTGGTTTTTGCGACACCTACACTGGCACAAAATGTGCGTGTTGATGTGACGAACTTAAGCAACGCAATCTATTTCACCCCGCTGCTCGTGGCGACTCACCCAGAGAGCACACACTTATTTGAAGGAGGAAGCCCTGCATCCGCAAACTTGCAGGCGATGGCTGAAGGCGGTGATACTTCAGGGCTCATTGCCGACCTTATGGGTATTTCGGCAGATATCTCCGATAACCCCGCAGGGGGCTTGTTGGTCCCGGGGGCATCGACCCATGCCATTTTTCCCAAAGGAGGACAAAATACGCATCTTTCCCTGGTTGCGATGCTGCTCCCCACAAATGACGGTTTTGTGGGTTTAGATGCCCTTGAAATCCCAAGTTCGGAAGGGATTTACACCTATTTCTTGAATGCCTACGACGCGGGCACGGAAGCCAACGATGAAATTATCAATGGAGGTGGTGCAACAGGAACACCGGGTATTCCTGCTGATCCCGGTGGCAATAGTGGGACAGGTGGAAGTGGTGTGACGACGACCGAAAATAATACGATGGTGCATATTCATCGGGGTGTGCTCGGGGATATGGATCCTGTTGCGGGCAAAAGTGATCTCACAACAAATGTCCATCGCTGGTTGAATCCCATCGCTAAAATCGTCATTACTGTTAACTAGGAGGGCGGAAAAATGAAAAGAAATTCATCTTTTATTCTGGCGACTTTTCTGCTTGCGATGTTTTTTTTGCAAGGCTGCTCCGATAGTGATGACAATATGAGCACAGGTGCAGAAGAAAGAAGCTATGAAGTCACGGTACTTAATCTAAGCCATAATCAACCCTTTTCCCCCGTGGCAGCGATCATGCACGGTGCAGCTTATCAAGGCATGACCTTGGGGGCTTCTGCAAGCACGGCTTTAGAAGTCTTGGCCGAATCCGGTGATAATAGCGGTTTTCTCGCAGATGCAAGCGCAGACGCGGCAGTGAGTGATACCACTTCTGGCACAGGGGTCATTATTTCTGGCGCACAAGGGACGATGAGCTTGACCGGCAGCGAGACCCTTTTAACGATTGCCAGCATGTTGGTCAATACCAACGACGCCATTACAGTCTTAAATGGCATTGAATTGGGCCAGATGTTAAAAGACGAGACAATGACCCTGCACGCCAGGGCCTATGATACAGGCACCGAAGGCAATAGCGAAGCCGCAAGCGATATCCCTGGCCCGGCAGCGGGTGGTGAAGGTTTTAATGCCGCACGGAACGATCGAGATTTTATCAGCGTGCATCCGGGCATCATCAGCATGGATGATGGTCTCAGTTCCTCGGCTCTAAGTGAGAGCCATCGCTTCGACAATGCGGTTGCAAAAATCATGATTAGAAGAATTTCGTAGACTCGAATTGAGCGTCTTTCGATATTTGCCGGAAGACGCTCAATTCAGATAAAATCAATCGTCTGATGGATCCATTTTTCATTATTTTACTCCCTTTTACTCCCATTTTTTACCCCACTTTGAAAAAGGGGGGCAAGGGGGGATTTCAATCAGGACAAATCCCTCTTCGGTAAAGGGGGAGGCCCCGCATAAGGCATAGCATAAATGCGTAAAATACTCGTTATCGAAGACAACAAAGACATCGCAAATCTTGTTGCTCTGCACCTGCGCGATTTTGGCTGTGAAGTCGAAATTGTCTTAGACGGCGATGAAGGTCTTGCCAGAGTGATATCTGAAAAATTTGATTTGCTTGTTTTGGATCTCATGTTGCCCGGTGTGGATGGTCTGGAGATTTGTCGGGCACTCCGGGCCAAGTCAGACTATACCCCTATTCTGATGCTGACCGCCAAAACAGGCGAATTAGATCGTGTCTTGGGTTTGGAGATGGGAGCTGATGATTATCTTACAAAACCTTTCAGTGTGCGGGAATTGGTTGCACGGGTAAAGCCATTTTACGTCGCACCGATTTTGCGAATAAGATCGCGAAATCGGAAAGCAAGGCTGATTTTAAGACGGGAGATCTTGAGATCATCGGCGAAAAAAGACAGGTGAGTTTAGGGGGAAAGCAGCTTGATTTGACGGCAAAGGAGTTTGATCTGCTGTGGTTTTTTATCAATAATCCCGGTCGGGTTTTCAATCGGAGCCAATTGTTGGATAAGGTTTGGGGTTATGGTCACGATGGTTATGAACATACAGTCAATTCCCACATCAACCGTCTACGGGCCAAAATAGAACACAATCCCGCAGAACCCCGCTACGTGCTCACGGTTTGGGGGGTGGGTTATAAGTTTACCGACTCAGAAAATCCATGATGAATAATGACACCCACAAACAGCCGTATCGTTTTGGCACGCTCTATCACAAACTCGCCTTGGTTCTGTTTGTCTTTGCACTTTTTAGCGGGGCGATTTTTTTGTACGTTGTGCGTGTTTCCGCCGAACTCTATTACCAGGAAATCACACAAAAATTAAACTTAAGTCTTGCGGCCAATATTTCCAAAGAAGCCTTGTTGCTGGAAGGTGAGCAAATCAATCGTCCGGCCCTTGAAAATATCTTTCATATGCTCATGGTGATCAACCCGAGCATTGAAGTCTATTTACTCGACAATCAAGGCAAGATCCTGGCCTATTCTGCCGCGAAAGAGAAGATAAAGCGTGAGAAAATTGATTTAAAACCCGTGCAGGTTTTTATCGCACAGGAGGGCAATCCGAAAAAATTGCCCCTTAAGGCCGATGACCCACGAGATATAAACCGTCAAAAAATTTTCTCTGCCGCGCCTATTTCCGCAAAAGGGCTCAATGAAGGCTATCTCTACGTCATCCTGGGGGGAGAAGCTTTTGACACTGTGGTCGATATGCTCAAAGGCAGCGATATCATGCGCAGTAGTGCGATGGGGCTTCTGGCGAGTCTTGCGATTGCCTTGATTGCAGGACTTGCGACTTTTGGGCTTTTTACGCGGCGTTTGAAAAATCTTGCTGTCGTGATTCAAAACTATACCGAAAGTCATTTTAAGCGGAGCGATAAAACACGCTATGTCACGAAGAAATCCCCTTCGGACGAAATCGATGCCCTCGGACTGAATTTTAATATCATGGCCGACCACATTGATCGACAATGGGCCGAACTAAAACGTTCAGACGAAGTACGCCGTGAAATGGTTGCCAATGTAAGCCACGATTTACGGACGCCCCTGGCCTCGCTGAATGGTTATTTGGAAACCCTGCTGATGAAACAAAAAGACTTAAGTGAGCTTGAGAAAACTGAATACCTCGAAACAGCAATGCGGCACAGTCAACGACTTGGCGTGCTGATTGAAGAACTCTTTGAATTGGCAAAATTGGATTCTTATCAAAAACTACTCGAGACTTCTTCTTTTTCAATGGGTGAATTAATTCAGGATGTGATGCAGAAGTTCAAATTGTCGGCACGTGAAAAAAGCATAGAAATGAAGGCGGATTTCGGACAAACCCTCCCTTTTGTGGTGGGTGATATTGGCATGATTCAGCGTGTACTGGAAAACTTACTTGAGAATGCGCTACGCCACACGCCGGAAGGCGGTATGATTGAACTCTCCTTGATACAGCGTCGTACTCCTCCGAATCAAGATCGAATTTTTGTGAAGGTGCAAGATAACGGAACGGGTATCGCAAAGGCTGATTTGCCTCATATCTTTGAGCGATTTTATCGTCACCAAAAAAGCCGTCAGGATGGGGGCTATCACGCGGGTCTGGGTTTGGCAATTGTCAAACGCATCTTAGAACTGCACGGTGGGGTGGTCATTGCCCAAAATGAAGAAACACAGGGCGCAACATTTATCTTTGATCTCCCTGCGGTGAAGACCTAGGGGGCGTTCTCAATTAAGGGGGAGGGTCTATTTTTCGCCCTGACGTGCTTAGTGCACCTATTTCACTATCCAGAATTTAAGCACACCAGTTTTCAATGTTCAGGCCCTGTACTCGTTCAAATTCCTTTGTGTTGTTGGTTACGAGAATTTTATCGAGTGAGCGAACATGCGCTGCAATCCACAGATCATTGTTCCCAATGAGCAGACCTTTGGATGTCAAATCGGCTCTGATTTCTGCATAGTGCTGTGCAACGGCTTTCCCAATCGGGATCACCGAAATCATTGACACCAATTCATCTAAAATAGTGTGTGCTTTTTCACTGTTTTGACTTCGATAAGCGCCATAAAGTAGTTCGCCATGTGTAACCAGGGACATCGCCAGAGAACCAACGCGGAGACTGGAAAACTTTTCCAGGACTTCAGGGGGCTGTTGTTTGGCAATATAGATGCAAATATTGGTATCTAAAACATACTGCACCATTAAAAGTGCTCTCTCTCCTGAGGACTTTTATTCTCCCGAGCATCCTGCATAAAATCATCTGGCATTTGCGTCAATAGTTTAAAAGCCTGGGCCAGATTTTTTTCCTTTGGTCTCAAAATAATCTCTTCCCCTCGTCTGAAAATTTCTACTTCTGAAACATCAAAACGAAATTCTTTGGGCAAACGCACCGCCTGACTGTTCCCCGACTGAAAGACTTTAGTTAGCATCGCTTTACCTCTCAAAAAATGTAAACACTTTTGAGTATATACGTATGTTAATGCATTTGCAAAGAAGAGGATAGACATTGCCTTGAATGTAAACGATGGGAACAATACAAAGCTCAGTCAAAACTCCGAAGAGCAGATCTCCAAAATAAAAGGGCGACGAACATTGTTCGTCGCCCTTTTTATGAGGTTTTATTTTCCTTCAGGGCTGAGTGTGACGACGACCCGACGGTTTTTCTCGCGGCCTGCGGGGGTATTGTTATCGGCGAGGGGGCGTTTGAAGCTATAGCCCTTTGTCGCAAGGCGTGTGGCTTTTATACCAAAACGCGTCACCAGGGCCTCCTTCAAACTTTCCGCACGCTCAAGTGAAAGCCGGATGTTCAATCGTTCTGGGCCAGTGGTGTCTGTGTGTCCTTCGATTTCAATGCTTGTCTCTGGAAATTTTTTCAGGTAATTGGCGACACGTTCAACTTCTCCCATGAATGCTGCTCTGATTTTTGATTTTCCGGTTTCAAAACGAATATGGGATTCCGTGGTTGTTTTTTCTTTGATTTCCGTTGGGCAGCCATTTTTATCGACTGGTGTTCCTATTGGCGTCCCGGGACACTTATCCAAGGCGTCTGAGACGCCATCCCCATCGCTGTCTGCTTCGCTGCCAGCACTTTTTAGGGGGCAGCCTTTCTTATCTACGGTGACACCTGGCGGGGTATCTGCACAATAGTCTCGGCTGTCTGAGACCCCATCTTGATCCGTGTCGAGTGTACACCCGTTTTTATCCGTAATGAGCCCTTTCGGGGTATCGGGACATTTGTCGAGATGATCCGCTGTGCCGTCGCCATCACTATCGATAGGGCAGCCTTCTTTGTCTACGGCCACACCCAGGGGTGTATTCGCGCAAAGGTCGTGGGCATCAGGCACACCGTCTTTATCGCTGTCTCCCAGGGCTGCAGCCCCGGCAGATGCAGGTGCTGCTTCCTCTTGGGCGGAGAGTGAAGCGGTGTTTGCGATCGATGCATTGTCTGATTTTGCATTTGTCTGATTGCCGCCTCTACCCCAGGAAAACTCAAGTCCGAGAGTATAGACCATGTTGTGTTCTACACTGACGTCATCCAGTAAGACCTGACGGACATCGGCTCTAAGCGACACTTTGTCCGAATAGAGGTATTTTAGGCCCCCTCCGTAATTCAGCATCAAGTTGTTATCCGCACCCGTGTTACTTCCCGATAGTGTCATGGCCCCGACCCCTGCGGCTAAAAAGGGGAGCCATTTGGTCTTATTGGGAAAGTGATAAAGGCCGTCGATATGATAGAGTGTTCCGCTGACTTCGTTGTCACTGCCTACTTTCGTTTTGGATTCTGTGGGCACATACAACAACACACCTTCCATTGCCCAGCGGGATGTTAAATAACGACTGATTCTTAAGCCGACCAAAGCGCTGGATTTCAATTCTTGATGTTGATCAAAGGTGTAAAGTCCAATGGTGGGGCTAAAGGAATAGCTTTTTGGCTCAAACTGAGCATGGCTTGTTGCGGCAAAACCAAGTAACAAAAACGTAATGAGTGCGGTGAATCGTTTCAATGTCCTGTCCTCCCGATGATCACACGCGCCACTGCTTCAAAATCCGATCCGTTTGCGGTGGTGCATGATCCAGTTATGAATACTCTGGTTAATACGATAAGAAATTTATGTCCTCAAACAAGACTTAGGGCGTGCGATCTAAAATCGTGACTGTTCCCGTCACATTCGTCAAATTAAGCCCGTCTGTCCCGTCTGTTGCAGAAAGGGAGTCCAAAATGATGTCCACGGTCGTATTACTCGCAGTAATTCCCGTCCCGCCCGTCGCATCAATACTCCCGCCTGCAATATTCAGGATCCCACCACTCACAATCAGACCCGAGCCCGATCCGGTTGTTATGTCCAAACGGTCATTGAAAGACACCGTTGATGTGCCAAGCCCTGTCGCGGTCACACCGGCCTCGCTGCTCACCTGAATATCGACCGGGCCGTTGAACTCAAGATCCCCTTGAATATTTGTAAATCGAATGCCTCGAACGTTTGAAGTTGAAATCGTCGTTGCAGCGTCAAAGCGAATTGATCCACCGCTTGTATCGGCGATATCAATCAACTGATTTGTTTGACTATTTAAAATGACCGAGTTTTCTACGCGAATCTCTGCATCACCCCCTATGATTTCAAGGCCCTCTCCGAAGGCATTTACAAAGCTCGAATCAGAAATGAGTACGTTACCGGTCGCTCCGACCAGTTTGATCCCGTGACTTCCTGCATCTGTTATCTGGATATTCTGGATATTTGCGTTTGTGAAATTTTCTCCGAAAATGCCATCAGACTCACCTACAGTTGAAATTGAAAAATCTCGGACTTGTATGTTACTAGCAAGAAACAGAGCTGCTGTGCCACCGTTGTTGCTGAGTGTTGCTGAACCATTGCCAGTCGGATCGCTGATCGTATAGGCAAAACGCCCCTGAAATTGCGGATTTACGCCGGTAAAATCAACAATTGCATCTCCTGCGGCAAAACCGAGTAATTGCTGATTATTTCGAAGGACCAAGCCCTCTGTCGCAAAAATATTGCCTGTTCCGCCTTCTTCCACTAAGAAAATAATGTCTCCCTCTGCCGCATTCGTTTCGACAAAATCAGCACTTGTGGGGTTATCGGGGGTGCCAGGGCCGTCTCCGGTGGCGTCTACAAAATACATATTGCCGCCAAATCCAGTTTGCAGTGAAAGATTATTGTCTTTAATGAAGGTTGTACCGCTGAAGTCATAAGTGCCGTTGATAACCCCGACGGTATTCACGGGAATACCTGCGTTGATGATGCCGTTTTGGAAATTCAGTGTGGCGTTGGAATTGGCGTCAAACAAAATCAAAGCCGGTGACGACATTTTGTATCGTCCCCCCATTCGTCACGTTCAAGGTGCCGGTGGCACCTCCCATATCCACGCCAGTGGAGCCTTCTGCACCCGTGCCGGTAATATTTAGGGTGGTTACGCCTACATTGGCTGAAGATCCATTTAGGTTCAGACCTGTGCCGTTTCCCAGGCCCGCGATATCGAGCATATTAAAATCAAACTCCCCAGATGTACCGGATAAATCAATAGCGTCTCCGCCGACCTGCTGGACTGAAAAATCTGAAACCGAGACCTCCGCAAGCCCTTCGATACGCAGGGCATTGATCTGTGCGTTAACGACATTGATGTCACGAATCTCCACCCCGTTCACGCCGTTTCCAGTGATGGCGGTGCCCGGAGAAATATCAAACCCTCTGATCTGCGATTCATTGGCCAAAGTGAGTGTGCCTTCGAGTGTGGGTCTTGCCCCCAGGCCGTTGAGGTTTAATTGATCGCCACTTGAGAGTGTCAGCACGATGTTTCCTTCAGGGTCATTTCCGACACCCACAACCTGTCGTCGGTCTGAGCCCAGGGAGCCAACGGTCGTGGTTAAATCGATATCTCCGACAATGTTGCCTGAACTGTCGACCAGCACAATCACATCGCCCGTTCCGTAACTACTGTCTGCTTCAACGTCTGAAATGCGACAAGGATTGTTTTGTGTGCAATCCCCTGTGCCATCGTTGTTGACGATGTAAACATTTAAAGGCTCCCCTGTATTAGGGTCAACGATGATGGGCGGTGCACCGGCACCCCTTGTTTCTGCGATGTCTACGAGGGTGACGACGTCCACATCCCGTTGCACAAATTCTGTCATTTTACGCTCGAAGCCCTGGGCAGGGGCATCCAATTTTTTCCCAATGGGGATACGGAGTCGTGCCAGCACCAATCCATCTGTGCCCCCGATGTCGTCATCTCGGATTTCGGCTCCGAAAGTAATTTCGCTGCCCTCCCAATCGAGTAGGTTTCGCATGCGGTACTCAAAGCGGACACGCGGGCCGGAGATTTCGGCCGTTTCTGATCGATCAAACTTAAAATAGCCTGCGTAGAGCCACAACACATGATCCGGGATGGTTTTTATCCCATAGCCCACTTCGACATCAAAACCAGGCAGCGCCCATTCTTTATCGACAATGGTTGTGCTTCCTGCTCCGGCAACCACTGTTGTTCCAGATAAAGTGGGGCCGCCGCCTCCCCCTGGGCCGGGGCGTGTCCCGACGATATAGCCTGTTGTTTCGGGAAAATAGCCGTTTGCCCGAAAGGACCAATTCGGAGTCAAGAGTTCGGTGCCAAGGGTCCATTGTGAAAAATAGTTTTCAAACGAGGTTTTACGACGATCAAAAAAGCCGTAAGCGCCCCAAATCCAGTCGCCACCGAAGAGCGGTAAATTGTGTTTCAGTTTGCGATAGCCCAGACCTAGATTGCCTTCAAAGCCGGTTCCAGAAACATCAATGTAGCGCAGGTCGGAATAAACCAGGGCATTGGTTTTTTGCCAAAGCGGTACAAGCGCATCAAAACGTGCAAGGGATCGACTGCGATCCGGGCGATATTCAAAACTGAACTTGGGCCCCCATTTTTTAGCAGAGCCGGTTTCTTGGGCAAAAACTTCAGCGGTACCTGCAAATAAGAGCGTCATTAAAAAAATGGCTGGAATGTATAAGGCTGTTTTTTCAGAATTCATGCTTAAGACCTACCTTTCCACATTGGTTATAAATGAGGGCGTTCTCATTAAGTCTGGGTTGAATCTTTTGAGAGATAGCATTTTAGATTCGGGGTAAAAATAATTCACAATTTTTTAGAGGTTCTTCCTTAAAGGGGACAGAGGAGATAATCATGTTTGTCGTTATGAATACTGACTTATTTAGGATATGTCAGGAAAAAATACCGGCTACAGAGCGGGTTAAAATACGATGCAGTATCTTTAGGTAAAGGCAAGGGGATTGTCAATGAAAATCTGGTCTGTGTCCTGTCTTATTTTGACAGGGCTTTTTGAATAAGGGCCGAGGCTTTAGGGGGCAGTGCCAGGCCCAATGCGGCTTCATGGCCTTTGGGAGTCATTTTTAGCCAGGTTTTTTGTATGATGGGGATCATTTTTTTTTCATCCAGTGTTGAGGAAAAATCGCTGAAATAACTTTCAAGAAAAACCACGCAAATGACATCTTCCATCGTCTGCATTTCAGGGTTGTCTTTGAGGTGTTTTTTGAGCAGCAAGCCTTCAACGCGTTTTAGAATTTCATTATCGTAGCCGACCTCCCGTAAAATTTCTGTTGCCGTTTCTGCATGGAAGCGATTGAGGGTTGTACGCCATAAAAGATATCCTTTGCGATCCATGGGATACTCAGAGCGCGGGATCTTCCACCGTGCAATGTGCTGGCTGCGTGCGGCAAGTTGCAGGGCTTCAGAAGCGTCAGGGGCAATGCGAAGGAGGCAGGTGCTCATGCGCTTTGCGTAGAGCAGTTCTTTGGGGATCTGCTCGTCTTCAAACAATTCATGGTTGGGGTCTTGGCGATTGAGGTTGTCAAAACATTTGATGGCGGCTTTAAATTGTGCAGACTCAATCATTTTTATTCCATTAGGAACGTCTTTAACATGCGTCTTGGATTTCTATCTGTCCTATCAGGAAAGCAAAGCCAAAATGTCATATCAAGAAAGCAAAGTCAAAAAAAGGCTATTCAGCTTTACCCCAAAAGAAGTGCTGTGCTACCTTGAATTTGATGATTAGTTTAAACAAAGTCAGCAAAATATACCCCCATGCGACACAGCCCGTTACGGCTTTAAACGCAGTTTCGCTTGAAATTTTAAAGGGTTCGTTCACGTTGTTGATGGGGGCATCCGGCTGTGGAAAATCGACCCTTTTAAATCTGATCGGGG
>JAADHI010000078.1 GCA_013151935.1 Candidatus Manganitrophaceae bacterium | reverse complement strand
TCGTGCAGTCCCCGAATGGGAACGCTACCGAACCGTGCAAGTTAAAGGAGAAGTCCGTTTTCCAGGGACCTATACGACACAAAAAGGCGAGCGACTTTCGTCTTTGCTGGAACGTGCAGGTGGACTCACACAAAATGCCTATGCCAAGGGGGCGATTTTTACACGAAAATCAGTTCAACTGCTTCAGCAACGGCAATTAGATGATGCCATTGACCGACTTGAGCAACAATTGCTTTCGCGCTCGGCCAGTACGATCGAAGCCGCGCTCACCCCCGAAGCGGCCATGCAGCATAAAGCCTCAATGGGACAACGAAATGCCCTCATTACAAAAATGCGGACGGCAAAGGCAAAAGGACGCATGGCTATCACGCTCAAATCGGTCGCCCAATTTAAGGACTCCCCTTCAGATCTTGTGCTCGACGAAGGAGATGTTCTCATCATCCCGGAGCAACCGCAGCAAATTCAAGTCATTGGTGCGGTCTTTAATCAGACGGCGTTTATCTTTGACAACAAAACAACGGTTGCGAAATATCTCGACAAAGCGGGGGGATTGACGGAAGATGCCAATGAAGATGCACTCTACATCCTCAAGGTTGATGGCACGGCTTATTCCAAACGGCAAAATACCGGGTTTTGGTTTTGGAAGACCGCGCTTAAATCTTCTGTGCTTGACCCGGGAGATACGATTGTTGTGCCTGAACAGTTAGATAAAATTTTTTGGCTGCGGGAAGTGAAAGATATGACACAAATTCTCTACCAAATGGCCGTGACTGCGGGTGTCTTGATCCTGGCATTTTAAAGCCAATGGAAAATATGCACGAAGAACAGGAAATCGACCTACTGACACTCTGGAAGATACTGCTTAAACGGAGACGTTTTTTATTTCTGACGGTCGGCGCGGTCTTTATCTTCTCCGTCATCTTCAGTTTTTCATTGCCCAATGTTTATCAGGCCACGACAAGCCTCCTACAGCCTCAGGAGACCAGCGCCGCAGAGAAGCTCATCGCGTCACAAATTCCAAGTGGTTTGGTGGGACTCGCAGGAGGCGCTCTCGGCATGAAATCACAGACCAACCGCTGGATGGGGATTTTAAACAGCCGAACTGTTTTTGACCAGATTATTACGCGGTTTGACCTACAAACAGTCTACGATAAAGAAACGGTCACGGAGACACGACTTCAGCTTGAAAAAGCAGTGCATTTCCAGAAATCACGGGAAGGCATTCTCTCAATTTCGCTTGAAGACCAAGACCCGGAACGTGCGGCTGCCATGGCCAATGCCTTTGTCGAAGTCTTGGATAAAATCAATCGAGAAATCGTAATGACTTCTGGTGGAAGAACTCGGGCCTTTATTGAGGGCCGACTCGAAGAGGCCAAGACCGCCCTTGAACAATCGGAAGAAGCCCTCAAAGTTTTTCAAGAAAAAAATGGAGCCGTAAAACTAGACGCCCAGTCGGAGGCGATGATTGACGCAATGGGTGCAATCCAGGGAAAGCTCCTCTCCAAGGAGGTCGCACTCAAAACCCTGCTTTCTTATGCAACGCCACAAAATCCACAGGTTACACTCTTAAAAACTGAGATCACAGAACTAAAACGGGCCTTGCTCACGCTTGAAAGAGGGAATGACAAAACAGAAAATACATCAAACGGACTCTTTATTCCCACAAACCGCCTACCCGACTTAGGGCTGCAATACCTCAGACTGCTGCGCGATGTAAAAATTGATGAAACCCTCTACGGTCTGCTCACAGAGCAATATGAAATCGCCCGTATCCAAGAAGCCAAAGACAGCTCAACGGTACAAGTTCTGGATTTTGCGATCATTCCCGAAAAACCTGTAAAACCGAAAAAGCAGCTGATTGTGATCTCCGCCACAATGCTGGCTGGCCTTCTGGCTTTTTTTGGAATTTTCTTCCTGGAATATCTTGAAACTGCAAAAATAAACGCACAAACAAAAGAACAGTTTGAAAAAACCAAGATAGATCTCATTAGAAAAAAATGGAGGCATTAAACATTGAGCCCTGAAAAAAAGCAAACAGGAGACAAGCCTGTCAACGAGAGTACTTTGTTAGAAATTGTGAGTTTGGCCAAAAAAGCGGGAGAGGCCATCATGCGTGTCTATCAACAAGATCATTTTGGAACAACCTACAAGGACGACCGCTCTCCGCTCACAGAGGCCGATCTGGCCGCTCATCATATTATCGTAGATGCACTAGAAAAAGAGGCTTCAGCACGACCCGTGCTGACAGAAGAATCAACAGAAGTCCCATACACACTCCGAGAAAAATGGGAGAGCTATTGGCTCATTGATCCACTGGATGGCACAAAGGAATTTATAAAACGCAGTGACGAGTTTACAGTCAATATCGCACTCATTCAGCAAGGGAAGCCGGTGCTGGGCGTGGTGTATGCCCCCGCGCTGGACATCAGCTATTTCGCAGCAGCAGGACTGGGCGCTTTTAAAACAGAGGGAAAAGAGACAGCCCGTCGTATTAGGGTTGCAGACCATAGAACGCATCGTCTTAAAATTGCCGTCAGCCGATTGCACGGTGGCGCAGGATTGACCTCATTTTTAGAAAAAATTCCGGTACATGACTTGGTTCGTATGGGCAGTTCTCTAAAAATTTGTCTTGTCGCAGAAGGCGCGGCAGACCTCTATCCACGATTGGGGAGGACGATGGAATGGGACACCGCCGCAGCCCATGCGGTTGTGAACGAAGCTGGCGGAAGCGTCACAGACGTGCACGGCGTCGCCCTGATCTATAACAAAGAAGATTTGGCCAATCCCGAGTTTTTTGTACGTGGGAATCCAGCTCTTCCCTTACCGGAGGATTGGGACAAAAAATAGGGGGTTTTACGCAATAAGAATTTCAGGTTTGTTGATAATTTCGGTATTGACTGAACTTGCAATGAAACATTGTTTGTGTGCCCTTTCAACCAAGGACAAAGCTTTTTCTACATCACTTTCTTTTGTGATTAAAATTTTTGGGCGCAGGATAACCTGTGTAAGCCAGCGTTTTTTACGGCTATCGACTTTCAAAACCCCTTCGGCATCATCGGTATAAGCCAATACCTCAACTTGCGAAAAAGCCGCTAAGGCCAGATAAGTCAGCATCTGACAGGATGCAATTGATGCCGTAAAGAGCTCTTCCGGATTATGAAAGCTCGCGTCTCCTTTGTACTGAGGCGCAGCCGACATCACAATTTCCGTTTTTTCTGGACACTTCATCTGGTGCTTTCGACTGTAGGTCCCATAATCCAAGGTTGTGCCTTCATCACTTTCAAGCCATTCGATACGTGCGTGAAAATAATCAACCTCATATCCCATTACACCCTCCCTTGTTCATCTCTAAGTCCTGTCTTTCGGGCAATCTAACATTCTTTTCTCAACAAATCCAGCTTGTTATTTTTCTATAAATTAGCTGATTAAGACATTAAAACACAGCACCGAAAATTGACAATTTTTTGTGCTGCGTGCTATTCTCCGCCGCGATGTTTCGAACACACCTCTGCGGTAAAATTTCAGAAAAAAATCTGGACACCGAAGTCACGCTCTCAGGCTGGGTACATCGACGTCGTGACCACGGCGGTCTGACCTTTGTCGATTTGCGTGATCGAGAAGGTATCATTCAGATTGTCTTCAATCCTCAACTTTCCGAATCCGTACATCAACAAGCCCACGCCTTACGCTCAGAATATGTGATCCAAGTCACCGGAAAAGTTGCACGGAGACCCAAAGAAACGGAAAACCTGAATATTCCAACGGGCAAGGTCGAAGTTTTAGCTGAAGCCCTGACTATTCTCAATCGGGCAAAAACACCTCCTTTTCTCATTGAAGATGAGGAAGACATTTCAGATGCCTTGAGACTTCAATACCGTTATCTGGATTTGCGTCGTCCGGCCGTACAACAAATTTTCATCCGTCGACATAAACTCTCTCAGGCCATCCGACAATTTTTGAACGACCATCAATTTTTAGAACTCGAAACCCCCTCTCTCACAAAAAGCACCCCGGAAGGCGCACGCGATTTTCTCGTCCCCAGTCGATTGAATCCTGGCAATTTTTACGCCTTGCCACAGTCGCCCCAGCTTTTTAAACAAATTTTGATGGTTTCGGGTTTTGATCGTTATTATCAGATCGTCCGTTGTTTTCGAGATGAAGACTTAAGGGCCGACCGACAACCCGAATTTACACAGATCGACCTTGAAATGTCTTTTATCGAAATGGACGATATTCTTTCACTGATGGAAGAAATGATCCTTCGCGTTTTTTCAGAAGTGTGTGACCGCAAACTTCCAAGCCCTTTTCCGCGCATGACTTATGCCGAAGCCGTCTCTCGTTTTGGCACAGATAAACCCGACACTCGTTTTGGCCTGGAGTTAGTTGATCTCTCTGAGCTTGCATCACGGTGCGATTTTAAAGTGTTTCGGAGCATCGTTTCAAAAGGCGGTGTAGTCAATGGACTCAATGCCAAAAACCTTGCGAGGCTCTCCAGAAAAGAAATTGAAAACCTCACAAACGAAGCCATACAGCGCGGGGCAAAAGGTCTGGCCTGGATGAAGGTCACGGAGGATGGACTTGAGGCTCCGATCACAAAGTTTTTCAGCGCAGCACAACTCAATGAAATCAAAACAACACTCGAAGGGGAGCCGGGCGATTTATTGCTGTTTGTTGCGGATAAGACACAAGTCGTACATGATGTCTTAGGCACACTTCGACTCAGCCTCGCCAAAAAACTTAACTTGATTGATGAAAAGGTATTCAATCCGCTCTGGGTTACAGACTTCCCCTTGTTTGAATACGATGCGGCTGCAAAACGCTATACCGCCATTCATCACCCCTTTACCAGCCCGATGGATGAAGATTTACCCTTTTTAAAAAGTGAGCCCTTAAAAGTACGTGCCAAAGCCTACGATTTGGTTGTAAATGGGGTTGAATTAGGCGGTGGAAGTATTAGAATTCATCAAGAAGAAATTCAGTCTCAAGTGTTTTCTCTGCTCGGCATCGCAAAAGAAGAGGCCGCTGAAAAATTTGGATTTCTACTGGAAGCATTGCAATACGGTGCCCCACCCCACGGCGGCATGGCCTTTGGTTTTGATCGCATGGTGGCTTTATTGTCGGGTGTGGAGTCCATCCGCGAGGTCATCCCTTTTCCAAAAACGCAAAAAGGGATCTGCCTGATGACCAGTGCGCCTTCCGATGTGGATGCACGTCAGTTGAAAGAACTGCACATCAAAAAAGAGCGTATTCTGTAGAGAAAGTGTTCTTCTCCTAACTTTTTGTGGCTGATTTTTTGCACATCTTCTCCCTCATTGCGATCAATTTAAGATTTTTTTAGGAGTAAAAAATGCGTCTGGTGTGTTGGAATGTCAATGGGATTCGCGCGGTCATGAAAAAAGAGTTTACGAGCTCTTTTGCGACCATGAATTGCGATATCATTTGCTTTCAGGAAACAAAAGCACAAGACCATCAAGTTGCCGAAGCCTTGGCTGAGATAAAGGACTACAGCCTGTATTTTAATTCGGCCGTCAAAAAAGGCTACTCTGGTACGGCCATTCTCACAAAAGAAAAACCACTTTCTGTTCACTACGATATGGGCATCGAAATACACGATCAAGAAGGTCGTGTCATCGCGCTTGAGTTTAAATCATTTATTCTGGTCACCGTTTACACCCCTAACTCTGGCAGTGAGCTCAAACGTCTCTCATATCGACAAGACTGGGATGCGGCTTTTCTGGCCTACTTAAAAATATTGGAAAAAGAAAAACCGCTCATTGTCTGTGGCGATTTAAATGTCGCTCATCACCCCATAGATCTGGCACGACCCAAAGCCAATTACAATAAAAGTGCGGGATACATGCAAGAAGAAATTGATGGCATGAACAATTTGATTGCCGCAGGTTTTATCGACACCTTTCGCCACAAACACCCCGACACAATAAAGTACTCTTGGTGGAGTTTCCGTGCGCAGGCACGCGCACGAAATGTGGGTTGGCGGATAGACTATTTTTTATGTTCTCCCGCTCTTGTCCCTCAGATCAAAGATGCAGATATCCTGAACGAGGTCATGGGTTCGGATCATTGCCCCGTGACTTTGGGATTTAACATTTTAAAAGAAGCGCTGATTCAGTCTTTTGAAAAATGAAAACAACATCATAAATGACGCAAGTTTCCACACCCATACCTTTCGGTGCAAACACGCCACAGGTGAGGTCATCGATTATGCACGAAATGCTTTTGAGGCGGGTAGCCGGACTTTGGGGATATCTGATCATGTCCCCCTTCCCGATGATCGATGGCCCGAAGCCCGTATGGCCTTTAGTGAGTTAGACGACTATACCGACGCGATTGAGTTCGCCCAAAAAGCCCTGCCCGACTTAAAGATTTTCAAAGGGATGGAATGTGAATACGCGCCGGAATATCATAGCTACTTCAAAGATGAACTTTTGGGAGAACGTGCCTACGACTACCTCATTGGCGCAGGACACTATACCCCGCTTGCGGGCACCTGGATCAACTCTTTTGAAAACCTCAAGACTGCGAGCGCGCTCAAGGCTTACAGCACTTATTTAGCACAAACGATGGAAAGCGGCCTCTTTGCTTTTATCGCCCACCCCGACCTTTTTGGATGTAGTAATACACACTGGAACGCCGATTTAGCGGCCTGTTCGCGCGATATTTTTCAAGCGGCCGAAGCAACAAAAACCCCGCTGGAAATCAATGGATACGGCTTTCGTAAACCACCGATTCAAAGCACAGAGGGGCTGCGACCGCGTTATCCCTGGCGACCTTTTTGGGAAATGGCCGCAAACTACGACATTCAAGTCATTTGCAATGCCGATGCTCATCGTCCCAAGGATGTACTCGCAAATATAAAAGATGCAAAATGCCTGGCAAACGCCTTCAAATTAGAGATCATCGACCATCTCCCTACGCCCGGGTCAGACACAAAGAAGACCTGATGACTGAAACAAACACATCGTCTTAAAATGAGCCTTTGCCACAACAAAACCATCCCTTTTCAAACATCCATTTCTGACATTTTTCTTTTTAAGTGTGTTATCGTGGGAGCAGGATTGACTAGGATCGCTTAAAAAGCGCTTGTCGTTTCCGGGTTCCGTCGAAAGGAAATCATCCAAAGTATTTTGAAAGTCACCAAATTTACACACCATATACACACACAAGCATATTTTAAAAATACAAGGGAGGGCGCGTGACACTGGCCCTTTCCTGGGCGGGGATCTTTTTTTGTTTAGCGCAATCGGCCATTTTTTCCGGCTTAAATCTTGGTTTTTTTGGTGTGAGCCGACTCCGATTGGAAGTGCAAGCCGAAGCTGGAAATGCCGACGCACTCAGAATTCTTCAGCTTAGACAAGATACCCATCTGCTCTTAAGCACCCTGCTCTGGGGTAATGTGAGCAGTAATGTGCTCTTAACCTTGCTCAGTGAATCTGTGCTCGCAGGTCTTGCGGGTTTTGCCTTTTCAACCATCGGCATTACCTTTTTTGGCGAAATTTTCCCCCAAGCCTACCTCTCAAGACATGCTTTAAAAACCAGCGCTATCCTTGTTCCGGTCATTCGTTTTTATCAAATACTGCTTTATCCCATTGCAAAACCCACAGCGCTCTTGCTCGACCGCTGGCTCGGAAAAGAAGACGTCGGATATTTTAAAGAAGACGAAATAAAAGTGCTGCTGCGACAACACGGACACGCAGAGGCCACAGACCTCGAGCGGATCGAGAGTATCGGCGCGGTTAATTTCTTAACCTTGGATGACATTCACATTGAGGATGAAGGAGAGATTGTCAATCCAGACAGTATCATTTCCCTGCCTTCGACAGACAGAGGGCTGCCCCTTTTTCCCCATTTTGATCGGGAGTTTGACGATCCTTTTTTGCAACGGGTGCATGCCTCCGGGGAGAAATGGGTCATGATTACCAATGAGCAAAACATCCCCGTATTGGTCCTCAATGCCAACCGATTTTTGAGAGAAGCCCTCTACTCAAAGGCCGTCAAAAGCGTTTACATGTACTGCCACCGCCCCATCGTCATCACCCATCCGGGTACAAAACTGGGCGATATTCTTTTGCGCTTTAAAGTCCATCCTGAACACGCAGAAGACGACGTGGTGGACAACGACCTCATCTTATATTGGCACGAGGAAAAGCGCATTATCACCGGGGCAGATTTACTCGGCCGATTGCTGAGAGGCATCGTAATAAGAGACGGTCTGCCTTTTAAATAGTTTCGAATTTCTCAGATTTCTTGATGATCCAGACAAGCTTGAAACCCTCCCCTCCATTTTACTGAAAATGCTTTCTCTCCCAAATAGGCATTCCTCAAAACACTGATTTTCCCGCACGCTTGCTTGCCAATTATAGGACGCTATGATAGATTCTTCCAGGCAAAATGGATAAACCATACACCCCTAAAGAAATCGAAACCCGCTGGCAAACCGTCTGGGAAAAAGACAAGACCTTCAGGGTCTCTGAGTCCTCGGATCGGCCCAAATACTACGTACTTGAGATGTTCCCTTATCCCTCCGGTCGTATCCATATGGGACATGTACGGGTCTACGCCATCGGCGATGTCATCGCGCGTTTTAAACACATGCGAGGTTACAATGTCCTTCATCCCATGGGTTGGGATGCCTTTGGTCTGCCCGCCGAAAATGCTGCCATCAAAAACAAGGTCGCTCCCGCAGACTGGACCTTGCAAAATATCCGTGATATGCGACAACAAATGAAAGCCCTAGGGCTTTCATTTGACTGGGAACGTGAGGTCACAACCTGCAAACCGGATTATTATCGCTGGAACCAATGGCTCTTTATTCGCATGTTTGAACGTGGTTTGGCTTACAAAAAAGAAGCCACCCTTAATTGGTGTCCTGACTGTGCAACGGTGCTGGCCAATGAACAAGTCGAAGAAGGTCTTTGCTGGCGTTGCGACACACCGGTCACACAAAAGGCCCTCAATCAGTGGTTTTTTAAGATCACTGATTATGCCGAGGAACTGCTTAAAAGTTGTGACCAACTCAAAGGCTGGCCCGAACGCGTCTTGACAATGCAAAGAAACTGGATCGGTAAAAGTGAGGGTGTCGAGGTCGATTTTAAGCGAGCAGATGGGGACGATGTGCTCAAAATTTTCACCACTCGCCCTGACACACTCTATGGTGTGACCTTTATGAGTATCGCAGCGGAACATCCTTTGCTGCAAAAAATAATTGCCGGACGTAAAGAAAAAGCAGCGGTTGAAGCCTTTGTGGAAAAACAAACAACACACAACAAAACGATTCAAACAACAGTAGAGCAGGAAAAAGAGGGGGTCTTCACAGGAGCATATGCCACACATCCCTTGACCGGGGCATCTATCCCCATTTGGGTCGCAAACTTTGTTCTCATGGGCTACGGCACAGGCATTGTTATGGCTGTGCCCGCACACGATCAACGCGATTTTGAGTTTGCCCAAAAATATGACTTGCCCATAAAACTGGTGATTCAAAATACTACAGGAGATTTAACACTGCCTTTGCAATCCGCTTATACAGAAACCAATGGCGCTTTGATCGAATCAGGCCAATTTTCCGGGCTTGCCCCAAAAACAGCACAGGAAGCCATCAAAGATTTTATCGCGCAGGAGAAAATCGGAAAGCGAGAAATTCATTATCGTCTGAGAGATTGGGGGGTTTCACGACAGCGTTACTGGGGGACGCCCATTCCCATGATCTATTGCGATGTCTGTGGAATCGTGCCCGTGCCAATAAAGGATTTACCCATCACCCTGCCAAAGAATATCGTTTTAGGGGAAACCGGGAATCCACTCTTAAAGAATAAGGATTTTATCGATACAAACTGTCCAAAATGCGGCAGTGCTGCAAAACGTGAGACAGACACCATGGATACCTTTGTGGATTCTTCCTGGTATTTTCTACGTTATACCTCGCCAAACGAAGTGGAAAAGCCCCTTGATTCCAGATTGACCGACCAATGGATGCCTGTGGATCAATACATTGGAGGGATCGAACATGCTGTTTTGCATCTACTCTATGCCCGATTTTTTACAAAAGTCGTGCGGGATATCGGTCTCATAAAAATCGACGAACCTTTTAAAAACCTGCTCACCCAAGGCATGGTCATTAAAAATGGCGCAAAAATGTCGAAATCCAAAGGAAACGTCGTCGATCCCAATCATTTAATCGAAGCCTATGGCGCAGACACCGCCCGGCTTTTTTCGCTTTTTGCCGCCCCGCCTGAAAAGGATTTAGAATGGAGCGACGACGGCGTACAAGGCAGCTTCCGTTTTTTGCAACGGGTTTGGAAACTCGTACACGAATATGTACGCGCTCAGCCCAATGTTTCATCAGATTTCATGACGACGGATTTTTCAAAAGCCTCTGCCCGCGTGCGCAACCTACGTCGTCTCACACACCAAAGCATCAAAAAAGTGACCCAAGATATCGAATCCGGCTATCAATTTAATACGGCCATCGCAGCCCTCATGTCATTTTATAATGGCCTCTCTCGTGACAATCATCTAGGCCCCGCCACCCAAGACATGACACTGCACGCTGCAGCCTATACAGAGGCCATCACGCAACTACTTCTCCTGCTTTCTCCCTTTACGCCACATTTGGCCGAGTCACTTTGGGAGACCCTGGGACACGCCCCTTCAATCATGGATTTCCCTTGGCCTGAGTATGATGAGAAAGCCATCAAAGAAGAAACAACTCAGGTGGTCGTACAAATCAACGGGAAAGTGCGCCACCGTTTTTTTGTCCCGGCAGGCACCGCGGATACAGCCCTAAAAGAGCAAGCCCTTTCTGATGCCACAATTTTGTCCTGGATTGAGGGAAAAACCATCAAGAAAGTCTTTGTGATTAAAAACAAACTGATCAATATTGTGCTCTGAAGATGACCCATTTAACACTAAAAAAACGTATGTTTCGGCTCTCTACCATTTTCTTGCTGCTGCTCATTGTTTCCCTCTCGGCTTGTCTCAGTCCTCAAAAAAACACAGAAGATCAAACAAGCACAACAGAATACCGGATCACAAAAAATATCGTCATCCCACTTTTTCACAACACCACCTTAGAACCCCTACTCGAAAAAGAACTCACTCGGATCTTCAAGGAAACCTTTTTTTCCCAGGGCTGGCAAATCCACAATAAACACACGGATATAGAAAAAATATTAACGGGGAAAATTACAGCTTTTTCTGTGACACCTACGGCCTTAAATTTGACAGGCGGTGCACGTGCCTATCAAATAAAAATTCTAATGGATATTCTGCTTCAAGGCGATAAAGAAGGGGTCATTTTAAAAACAAAGCTTGAAGGTATCTCAGATTATACGGCACGCCCGAATGCTGTCGCAGACCGAGCAGCAAAGAATCGCGCTATTCGGGAGGCCGCACGCGAAATGGCAGAGAGAGCAACCGCTTTTCTAGAGATGCCACTCAGACCGACACCATGACCTTTAAAGAAGCCCTTAAACACCTCGACCATGCTGCCCCGTTTTCCCCTCTCTACCTTATTACTGGAGATGAACCCTTTTTGATTGAAACCCTCTTGCATCAGTTTTCAAAAAAAGGACTTGAGTTGGGTGCACAAAGTTTTAACTTTAGCCGTATTCAAGGCAGCAATACGAGTGCAGAAGCGATTTTGGCCATTGCGAATACCTTTCCCATTGCAAGCCCTCGTCGCATGATTTGGATTCATAATACGGAGCAGATCAAAGATGAGCGCGGGCTTCTTTTGGATTATCTCGAAAATCCCAGTGAAACAACACTCTTGGTTTTTATCGCAGAAAAACCTGACATGCGAAAGAAGTTCTTTTCGACACTGAAAAAAAAAGCGATGGTGATGCATTGTCCACGCCCCAAAGATGGGGAAGTGCCCACTTGGATTCGTCATGCAGCAAAAAAAAATGGACTTGATCTTTCTGAAGAGCTTATTTGGTTTTTAAAAGAACATCTGGGGCGAGATTTATTGGCCATTCACCAAGAAATCGCAAAACTCGCGCTCTTTTGTGCCACAACAGATGACTCAGAAAAAAAAGCTGTTTCCATTGATGTCGCCCAGGAAATCATCGGGGACGGTCGAAGTCATACCATCTTTGAATTGACCGACGCGGTCGGAAATAAAAATAGCGAGAAGGCCTTAGTGCTTCTGGGGAAACTGTTATCTGAAGGCGCACATCCGCTTTTTATTCTAACAATGTTGGTCCGTCTCTGGCGACAAATGGCTATTGCAAAAACACTGATTGATTCCGGGCAAGCCCAGGCTGTCGCAAAACGCGTTCCCATGCCGCCAAGCTTGCTTCAGCGCTTTCTGCGACAGCTTAAACACTGGACACAAGATGAAATTCAGAAGGCCTTTGAGCAGGCCCTCTCCGTGGATTCTCAATTAAAAGGCGGAAACCTGCCTGCACGGACTGTATTAGAAACGCTCTTATTAGACCTCTGCCGCCCAGAAATTTCAGAGAAACGACAAGATTACAGTCTTCCCTTTTTCTAAACAGAGCCGCTCCAGACAAAGGGCATGTTCTTATTCTAAAGCAAATGAGGTTCTGAATTCGTTCGATTTGAAGAGAAAATGAGGGAAATGGCGCGTAAGGCTCTAAGAAATGACAAATCAAAAAGCATCTGTCATCGCAATAAAAAAAGAAGTCCTACAACAGACAGGACTTCTTTTTTTTATTCTGCGGCCGTTTCCGGCACTGGGGAAATCACGCGCATTGCTTCTCGAGACAAACGAGAAATTTTCCGAGAAACACGCCCTTTGGGCAGCACACCTTTGGAAGCTGCACGATCAAGCCGCGAAGACACATCTTTCAAGGCCGCCTTTACCGTTTCCACTTCACTGCTTGCAATGGCGGAGTTAAACTTTTTAACCGCTGTTCTTACGGCTGAGTTAACGGAACGATTTCTAAGACGTCTTTTCTCTGACTGCCGCGCCCTTTTGAGGGCGGATGGGTGATTTGCCAAGTGATTACCTCCAAATTATGAAAGGAGTCTTATAGTACGCTCCCTTATGGAAAGTCAAGAAAAAAGCCCAAAACAGAAAGAAGACCTCGAAGGCCGCCTTGCAATCTCTGCGGGAACCGTCGCCATTGGCACCTTTTCAAGTCGTATCCTTGGCTTTATTCGCGACATGATCCTAGCCAGTGCCTTCGGGACTTCAAGTGTGGCAGATGCCTTTTATGTCGCATTTAGAATTCCTAATTTCCTAAGAGAATTATTTGCAGAAGGTTCAATGTCTGCAGCATTTGTCCCCGTTTTTTCAGAACATTTAACCCTAAAAGGAAAAGAAGAAGCAAAAAAACTGGCCCGCGCGACTTTTACAATCCTTTTGTTAATCACAACGGCTGTTGTCATCATTGGAATCGGATTTTCGCCTCAAATTCTCAGTATTGTCGCCAGAGGCTTTTTAAGTGATCCCGATAAATTTCACCTCACAACACTGCTCACACGTATGATGTTTCCCTTTCTCTTGTTCATTTCCTGCTCCGCACTCACCATGGGGGTCTTAAACAGCTTACATCGTTTTGGACCCCCCGCGTTTTCATCGGCCGTTTATAACCTCGTCAATATCGCGACACTGCTGCTCTTGAGTCCTTATTTCCAAGAACCCGTCTTTGCTGCCGCAATTGGGGTCACACTCGGGGGCTTGGCACAGTTTTTAATGCAATTGCCCGCCTTACAGAGAGAAGGTTTTTCAATCCGACCCATGAAACCTCTTCTTCCCTTACACCCGGGTGTCATAAAAATGGGACATCTCATCCTTCCTACGGTCGTCGGACTTTCTGTCACACAGGTCAATCTCTTGGTCAATACTTTTTTGGCCTCTTTCCTGCCGCTGGGCAGTGTGAGTTATCTCTATTATGGGATGCGACTCATTCATTTCCCTCTGGGTATTTTTGCTGTTGCACTTTCGACGGCCCTTTTGCCAACCCTTTCGATGCAGGCCGCAAAAAAAGATTTTCCAGCATTAGGGCAATCCTTTTCTTTTGGCTTACGTTTTGTCTTTTTTATTACTTTTCCTGCCCTTATGGGGCTTATCTTATTTCGCGTCCCGATCGTAAAAACCCTTTTTGAACGGGGTGCCTTCGATCATTTAGCCACCCTAGGTACGGCTGATGCTTTGTTTTTTTATGCCCTAGGTCTCTGGGCGTTTGCAGGAATTCGCATTGTTGTACCGGTTTTTTATGCGATGCAGGATACAAAAACCCCAGTAAAAATTGGGATTATTACGATGTTGCTCAACGTCGTCTTAAGTTTATTTCTAATGGGACCGATGCAGCATCGTGGTTTGGCCTTCGCAACTTCACTGGCTGCCATTTTCAACTTCCTCTCACTTTTGTTCGTTTTAAAACAAAAAATTCATTGGGCCGATGGCAAGCGGATTATGCGATCACACATAAAAGTTGTAATCTCCTCCCTCATCATGTTGGTGCCAGCCTACTGGATTTCAGAACAGATTGACTGGCAGACAG
>JAADHI010000109.1 GCA_013151935.1 Candidatus Manganitrophaceae bacterium | reverse complement strand
TTATTTGCCCAACAGTGTAATAAGTGGAAAACTTTCCGTCATATCGGCTTCTATATACGGAAAGTTTTCCATGTTTTCTTATATCAGGCGGCAATAGCTGGAAAACAGATCTCATTCCGGGTTGGGTTTTGTTTTCCATGTTTTATGATATTAAACTGAAAAAGATGGAAAATAACAGGCCTCTATTCCACCTCAATCCTGATTTGAAACTGATGGAACAAGTCCATGAGGTCATGCGCTACCACCATTATGCTTATCGCACTGAACAGACCTATTGCCAGTGGATCTTGCGTTACATCCATTTCTTCGGTGGAAAAACGCATCCAAAAGAATTGACGGCGGCCCATGTCGAGAGATATCTATCAAGTCTTGCGACAAAAAGCAAGGTCGCAATTTCAACTCAAAAACAAGTCCTAAATGCATTGGTTTTTCTCTATCACCAAGTCTCGCGGATGATTCCATACCCGTCGCCCAAGACCATTCATTGAGGTCTCGTCAATGTAAGATCTCGAAGGAAAAAATTGCGCCCGCGCCGATTTCTAATTCAGAGCTTCCATTGAATTTGTTTGTCTGGATTATTTCAGAAATTGAAAGAGTGTTGCGCCTATTGCCGTTCCGATCATATTGTAGCTGACATCCCACCAGTCAAAAACGCGGCTGGGCAGTACCCATTGGATCAGTTCATCGCCCAGTCCAATTGCGCTCCCTAAAACTAAAACGAAGATAAAACCGCTGATGCCCAGAAACCGTGGTTTGACGGCTCTGGCGATTAAATATCCCAGTATGCCGTATTGCAAAAAATGGATACGTTCGGCGGGCAGGTTCATCTGAACAACAAAAAAAAGCAGGGTGCCAAGCACAATAATGGAGAGTAGAAGATATATTTTGGTCGTTTTTTTGATGATCCAAAAAACGGTGAACAATGCTGCAAAAAATAAGAGCAGGTTGATCGAAAGCCCAAAATCAGATCCGAGCTGTTTCCTTAAAAACTGCTGCCAGCCTCGGCCGAAGGGAAGGGCAGCATAGATTAAGCCGGTATAAATTAGGACGCTGCCCCAGGGTGTCATGAGCGCTCGGTTTCGATGTGCAGCGTGTGCCCGTCGCTTGTTGCGGTGATTGTGCCGTGTTGGTCTGTACGAAAAAGGGCCTTGCTTTGTTGTTGATACAAGGCGAGCAAGGCTGCATTGGGGGCCTTGTAAGGGTTTTCGCCGATTGTCAGAATGGCTATTTTTGCACGGATCGCTTCAAGAAAAGGGCTGAAAACCCGGGTGTCATTGAGATGATGGGGGATTTTAAGTAGATCGGATTTGAGTTGATGACCGTAGTCTTCAGCTAGTTTTTTCTGTGTGGTGGGGCCGATATCCGCCGCCAACAAAAAGTGGACATCGCCGTGAACGATTTTTAAGACCAGTGAATCTTCATTTTGATTGCCCGTTTGTGTTTTGGGATGAAGGACTTCGATGTGGACGGAAGGGGTCTTCAATAAGGTTTCTCCTTCGCGAATGATTCGGAGTGCATGTTTTTTGAGTTGTTCGACAGGGGGCGTGGGTTTCATTTCCAAATCCTCGGGTGCAAAGGGAACGAGGATCTCTCTGCTTTTGTCTGATGGAAAGTGTTTCAATACGGATGATAGTCCGCCAAGGTGGTCGCTGTGGAAATGTGTGATGATCAGTGTGTCGATGGTTTGGATGTTTAGCCGGTCCAGCGCCGCCAGTAGTTGTGGCGCTGCCTCTGATTTGCCAGTGTCGACCAAAATATTGCCGCCGTCGGGCAATTGGATGAGGGTGGCGTCGCCGTAACCGACATGAATGAAATGTATTTTAAGGGGTGAAGAGGGGAGTGGGGATGAAACGCGAGCGGGTTCAGGGAAGGCCATTGTTTGTACCGCCAAGAGGCCGATCAATGTTATTGCGAAAAGGCCAATCGTGTGACATTTTATCTCGCCGAGGGAATTCCGCCTGTGTTTCAAGTTTTTATCTCAGTCTCCGCCGTATTTGGGTACTTAAGACAGGGTTGTTATCCCTTGAGATTATTGAATGATATTGAGGGAAATTTTGTCTGCGTTCATTGTCGAGACCTGTTCTTCTAAGCTTTTTGAGATATCCATAAATGATCGTGTCTGTGCTGAATCGGGATCGGAGATGATGATCGGTATGCCAGCATCGCCCCCCTCACGAATGGCCGGGTCAATGGGAATCTCACCAAGAAAGGGAATATCCAATTTTTCGGCGGCCGTTCTACCTCCTCCTCGGCTAAAGATTTCGGTGGCCTCATGACAGTGTGGACATTCAAAAAAACTCATATTTTCAATGATACCCAAGAGTGGCACATTCACTTTTTTGAACATGGCCAAGCCTTTTTTAGAGTCCAGCAACGCGACTTCTTGTGGTGTTGTGACAATGACTGCGCCTGTTAAGGGCACGAGTTGTGCGATGGAGAGTTGTGCATCTCCTGTTCCGGGTGGCAAATCGATCAAAAGGTAGTCTAAATCGCCCCAGGCGACATCTCGAATCAGTTGCTGTATTGCGCCATGTACCATTGGCCCACGCCAAATCATGGGGGTGTCTTCTGGCACAAAAAAGGCCATGGAAATAAAACACACCCCGTGATTTTGTGCCGGAGAAATTTTGTCTCCTTTGGGTGTAGGTGCCGTTTTAATCCCCATCATCAGCGGGATATTCGGGCCGTAAATATCGGCATCCAGCAGCCCGACACGTGCTCCTCCTTTTGCGAGTGCGACAGCGAGATTAACGCTTACAGTCGATTTTCCGACACCGCCTTTTCCGCTGCTGATCGCAATGATGTTTTGAACACCGGGTAAGAGTTTGTCTTCACTGGGTGCTTGTGTGGCATTGCCCTGTTCGGGAAAGATGGTGTTGATGTCTCCGATATCTGGAATGCTCTCCTGTAGCATGGTTTTTACGAGCCGAGTGACCTCGGCTTTTAGGGGACTTCCGGGGGAGGGAAGCACAATTTGCAGTGAGACTTTATTCCCATTGATGAGGATATTTTTAACACGGTCGAGTGTGACGATGTCGTCGGAAAGACCGGGTTCAATTACTTTTTTGAGTGCTTTTAAAACAATGGCTTCTGTAATTTGAGACATAACTCCCCCTTGATCAAATAAGTTCTATTTGTCCAATATAGCTTGTGGTCAGATCCCTTGTAAAGAAACAATCTTTTGGGTCGCTTGTTTTTTTACGATATCTTAGAGACGTGCTAAAAGAGTGGTTATTTACGCTTGTGTCTCATCTTCTTAAGTTGTTTTCGGTGTTTATGTTTACTCATCTTCTTTCTTCTCTTTTTAATAACACTAGACATACATCCCTCATCTCCTTGTTTGTTGTTTTTTTAGTTTGTGCCTTGTAACGAGATCTTGCCTCGCTTTTCTCTGACAACAAGTACGGGGCACTCTCCGTACTCAATGACTTTCAATGGGGTGCTGCCCAGAAAGAATTTTTTGACTGCAGAACTGCCACTTGCACCCATGACCACAATATCATGATCTTTGGCTTCGTCAATAATTTCTTCTGAAGGGCGGCCCACCCGTGTTTTTTGTTCTGCGTTGACTCCCAGTTGAGAGAGAATCATATCTGCTCTTCGTGTCAGTTGCATGGCTTCTTCTTTGTTCTCTTCGCCTTCTGCAACCGAAAGAATTGTCATTTTTGCGCCCATTTTTTGAGCGATTTCCGCACCAATGATCTCTGCTCGCTCAGCCAGTCGGGAGCCATCTGTACAAAGCAGGAAGGTGTTTTCTGCTTTAATATTTTTTGCAATTAAAACACTGCATGCGGCGAGATCTGAGACCCGAAGTGCCGTACTGCCCACAAAATGTGTTGAGTAGCCCTTATGCCCACGGGACCCGATAATGACGAGGTCATAATCTCCAAAATCGGCCTCTTCCAGAATTTCATTCACCGGATGTCCTTCTCGCAGTCTCAAACGCACCATCTCCCCACGAAGGCCAATCAAATGCAGTTCAGTTGCACCATGCACATCAACACGAAAGGCGCGACTCACTTTTTCTTCTTTGAGCGGTGCTGTTTTCGTGAGTCCGATTTCCGTCAATATTTCTTTTGCCCGAATGAGAGAATCAACCCCCGGAATTTCTAAATTCCATTCTCCCAGTTTTTTCCGTGCTGTGGTGAGTAGCACCCGGTTTCGCGGTGAAATGGGGGGACGCACATGAAGAATACTGACATCTGCATTCATCGCTTTTGCAAGCCGTCCGCCAAAACGGATCGCATCTTCGGCATAACCCTCTCCATCTGTGCACATTAAGACTTTCATTTTTTAAAAATCCTTAATGTCCCAATAAACGCCAATATCCCACCGAAATCAACTGGATGACAATAAAGGAGAGTATAATGAGTTTCCAGCCCGCTTTTAAAAAATCACTTTTTTTAAGATACCCACTTCCATAAATAATGTTACAGGCTGGAGACGCCACTGCCGTAAGAAAACAAAAAGACGAAGAAATGACGGTGATAAAACCCGCGGCGATGACCGAGGTACCAGAAAGACTTGCGATATTCAAGGTAATCGGGCCTAAAATGCCGACTGTGGCACCACTGCTCATGACCATGGCCATCAAAATTGTAATGAAACTCATGACCGCCAGTAGTGGTAGGCCGCTTCGTATGCCCGTTGGCTCAAGCCAGGTGAGAAAGGAGTGGGAAAGCCATTCGGCCACGCCCGTCCGTTTCATCATGATGCCCAGTGAGATCGCGCCCCCATAAATTAAGATTGTCCCCCAGTTTACGTTGTTGTTTAAGTCTTCCCATTTGACGATACCCATCGTCAAAAAGAGCAATGCCCCGATCAAGGCGGTAATGCCGAGGCCGATTGTATCCGAAATTGTCATCCACATCAATACTGTGAAAAGAAAGATGATGATCGTTAACCATTCTTTCTGTGACATTTTTCCACTTTTAGCGACTTTTTCTTTGAGTGCGGCAACGGCGGGAGAGAGATCTGTTACTTCGGGCTTAAAGGTGCGATAAAGAACGAAGGAAATAATTGGCGCACTCACGAGCAACATTGGATAGGCAAAAGTGATCCACTCAAAATAGCTGATACGCAGATCAAACATCTCCTGCCAATAGGCGAGCATAATCGCATTTCTTGCACCGCCTGAAGGGGTTCCTGCTCCGGCGATCATGGCACCATAGGCGATAGACAGCAGTATCGCAACGGATAGATTTCTAATTTTCCGCCAATCATCATGCGTGTATTTGATCAGCGCGACGCCTACGGGCATCATCATTGCGGCAACCGTGTGCTCTCCGATGAAAGATGCGAGTAAGCCGGAAACAACCACCAATCCCAAAATAATGCGATCTGCACGGGGGCCTGTGATGCCTACGATGGCTAAAGCGATCCGTTTGTCTAGGTTTTGTTTGACCAAGGCCGTTGCGATCATCAGAGAGCCCATGATGAAAAAGACGGAGTCACTCATAAAAGACTGGGCGACAACGCTCGGTTTTGCGAGCCCCAGCAAGACCTCAGAAATGGCGATAAAAAGGGCGACCCCGGGAAGTGGAATGGGTTCGGTAACAAAAAAGATAAAAACGACAACAAGTAGGGCCAGGGTTCGCATCCCCCTGGGGCTAAGGCCTTCCGGTGTGGGCATTGAAAGCAAAAAGCCGCCGACCGCGAATGCGATAAATATCCATTTTTTCTCAAGCAGCTTTGAGAACAGTGTCATCAGAGTGACCGAATGGTTTTCAAAACGGGATGCTATGACCTGAAAGCTATAAAGAGTATAACAAAAAAAATCCCATTTCAGTGATGAATTTTATCGGGGTGATCAATCTGAATGATCTTACGTCCACAGTCTTGTTTGGCTTGATATCAAGCGGGAAGAGGCATAAAATGACCGCGCCCAATCCATTTGATTTAGGAGTCTTTGTTTCTTTAAATGAATCGTATTGTCGATCAAACTCAGATTGAAGTCGAAATCCTTGAAGTGATCCGTCTGCTCTTGCTCGAAAATGGGTCTCAGCGGGTGCTTTCTTTGCTCTCTCCAACCGCATCATTTGAGCGGGATTTGGGGCTGGGCAGTCTTGAGCGTGTTGAACTCCTGCTTCGCATCGAATCCGAGTTTTCTGTTTCTTTGCCTGACGCGACGATTGCAGAGGCTACGACCCCTCGCGCACTCGCAATGATTGTGCAAAAAGCCAGTCCCTCCGAAAAAAGACAGGGGGTGGAACGTTTGCAGGGTTTGAAAAAGGCTGCGCGGATCATTCGTCCCGCACGCACACTCTCAGAAGGATTGATGCGTCATGCGGAGGCTGATCCCGAGCGACCCCATATCTATCTGACGACGGATGCCGGGGAAGAAGAAATGCTCACTTACCGCGATTTGCTCATCGGTGCCGAGGCCATTGCCCGTGGACTGATTAAAAAAGGCATCGAACGAGGGGAAACGGTTGCCATCATGTTGCCCACGGGCAAGGACTTTTTTTTTACTTTTTGTGGCATTCTTTTAGCGGGAGGTGTGCCGGTCCCGGTTTATCCACCTTTTCGCCCCAACCAAATAGAGGAATATGCTGCGCGCCAGGAAGAGATTCTAAGAAATGCAGGTGCGGTTTATCTGATTACTTTCCAGCGGGTCGAAAAACTGGCCCGTCTTTTAAGACCGCGTCTTCAGGGCTTACGGGCTGTACTGATACCCGAAACACTCATGGTTCTGGGCGCAGATTCTAGTGCATCACTTGTTTTGGCGCGAGAAGGGGATGCCGGATTGATTCAATATACCTCCGGCAGTACGGGTAGCCCTAAAGGGGTTCTTCTCACACACGAAAATCTGCTGGCGAATATTCGTTGTATGAAAAAAGCCATGGCGATTACGGCGGGTGATGTGGGGGTGAGTTGGTTGCCGCTTTATCATGACATGGGTTTGATCGGTTCGTGGCTCTTTTCATTGATCCATGGCATTCCCATTGCGATTCTCCCGCCCTTTGCTTTTTTAAGTCGCCCTGAAAAATGGCTTTGGACCTTGCATCGTCACGGGGGTACGCTTTCTGCCGCGCCCAATTTTGCCTATGAAATCTGTGCAAAAAAAATTAGAGATGAAAGCATCGAAGGACTGGATCTCAGCCGGTGGCGCATCGCCCTAAATGGGGCAGAGCCTGTGAATCCTGAAACACTCAGGGCCTTTAGCAAACGGTTTGCCCCTTACGGTTTTCGCCCTGAAACCCATCTGCCGGTTTATGGCATGGCCGAGGCTTCTGTGGGGCTGAGTTTCCCGCCATTGGGCCGTGTTCCGCGTACAGATAAAATTTCACGTGATCGTTTTCAGCGCACACGTGAGGCTTTTCCGGCCTCGCCTTCAGAAGCGAATACGCTCGAATTTGTATCTTGTGGACTCGCCCTGCCGGAGCATGAATTACGCATTGTGGACGATGAAGGCCAAATCTTAGGGGAGCGTGTGGAAGGGCAGATTGAGTTTCGCGGCCCTTCTTGTACTTCGGGTTATTATCAAAATGCACAAGCGACCGCTTCTCTTTTTCATGGGGATTGGTTGGTTCCGGGGGACTTGGGCTACAAGGCCGATGGCGAGCTTTTTATTACGGGCAGAAAAAAAGACCTCATTATAAAGGGAGGGAGAAATCTGCATCCCCATGAAATTGAGGCGGTCGCGGGTGAAGTGCCCGGTGTGCGTAAAGGCTGTGTTGCTGCTGTTGGTATTCCGGATCCCGCCTTGGGGACGGAAAAGCTGGTTGTCGTGATCGAAACGCGAGAGACGCGGGAGGCGGGAAAAGCAACTTTAAACGCAATGGTGAATGAGCGCATTCTAAATGCCGTCGGTGTGCCCGCCGATTTGATTTGCCTTGTGCCACCGGGAAGTGTGCCCAAAACCTCCAGTGGAAAAATTGCCCGCTCCGCCTGTCGCGAGGCCTATTTGAAAGGCCGTCTCACCTCAGGCCGCCGTCATGTTCAACTTCAATTTTTAAGCTTGTGTCTGACGTGGTTTAAATCGTGGGCATTACGAGGGTTTAAGACCATGGGGCGTGCATTTTATGGTGCCTATCTGGTGACCATTTTGGGGGCCTTGCTGTTTCCTGCTTGGCTGCTGGTTTTGATCTTACCTGCAAAATATACTGGGTTTATCTTAAAACAAGGTGCGAAACTTTTTTTGCGTCTAGCCTGTGCATTGCCTCGTATTGAAGGTTTCGAAGGGTCTGAAAATAAAGGTCCGATGATTTGGGTGGCAAATCATGCGAGCTACTTGGATGTTACTTTTTTGATCGCGACTTTGCCGGAAGACCTACATTTTGTGAGCAAAAAAGAACTTTTAAAGGTTCCTTTTTTAAGAACCGTTCTGATCAAAGGTAAACATATTACAGTAGATCGCACGAATGTGAGTAAAGGGGTTTCGGAAACGCAAAAAATTGAAGCCCTCCTTAAGTCAGGGGCCTCTGTGTTGATTTTCCCAGAAGGCACCTTTCGGGCAACGGCAGGTATACGACCTTTTAAGTTGGGTGCTTTTAAGGCATCCATCGAAACAGAAATACCCATTATCCCCGTGACCTTACAAGGGACACGGGAATTTTTAAGAGGTGGAACCTTTTTACCGCGCCGGATGCCCGTGACTCTGATTTTTTCGGAAGCGATTTATCCTGAAGGTAAGGATTGGAGGGACGTGGTGCGTTTACGGAATTTTTGTCGCAAGAAAATTGCGGCCCATTCGAAAGAAGTCTGTTTAGAATAATTCACTTTAAAATGAAGCGCTAAAGGTTAGGGAGAATTCTTTTTGGAGTCCAAAATACCGGCATGCAAAATACCGTCATGAACGAACAAAAAAAATCAGGTCTAAATCATTTTATACATGCGATTGGCTGGTCTCTTGCGGGATTTAGGGCAACACTGCGAGATGAAGCGGCTTTTCGTCAAGAGCTTTGTCTTGTTTTGATTGCGATCCCTTTGGCGATTTATCTGGGGGGAAATGCATTTGAAAAAGTTCTGATGATCGGCAGTCTGATCTTAGTGCTTATTGTGGAACTGCTCAATACGGCGATTGAGGCCGCCATTGACCGTATCGGGGTAGAGGAACATCCCTTGTCCGGCAAGGCAAAAGATGCAGGTTCTGCCGCGGTCATGCTTTCGATTTTAAATGTTATTTTTGTTTGGGCATTTCTTTTGCTCAGTCCATAAAGTGAGCGTTGTTACACCTCCTTATCTTGACTGCTAAGTCTCTAAACTGATATAAGCTCGCCTGCGATTAAACGCTGATTTCATCTCATGAAATACGCGCGATTTTTTCAAGGTCTTGATGCCGGAGTGGCGGAATTGGTAGACGCAAGGGACTTAAAATCCCTCGCACCGCAAGGCGCGTGCCGGTTCGATTCCGGCCTCCGGCACCATTTTTGTCTCTGTAGTTTTTCTGGCATGTTTCCTTGAATATCCCTTATTTGAATATTTTGGAGAAGGGATGTTTCCATTTTTTAATGTGAGATATGGGTAAGCTTTATTGTAATGTATTTGTATTAACGGCATCCCTCTTTCCTCTAAACGTTATTTAAATAGATATGGTGTAAAGTTATAAATATGAGCAATGTTATCCTAAAATCGATCATCGAAATGACGGGTCAGCGCGATGCTGATTCTTTGGAATGCAGTCTTGTCGCGACCCTGGCAGAGATGGTCCCGATTCATGAGGCTTGTCTCTATAGGCGATTGCCTCAAAGCGATGCAAAAATGGTGGAAGAGACTATTTGTCTGTCTGTTTCCAAAAATGACGTGGGGGAGACCCAATATTTCTGGCATGATCCTGGAACACTTGTTCCTATTGACTCCAATCTTGAAAAGGCCTTATCCGTAAAAAAACCTGTGCTTTATCAAGTTTCAAGTGGCATACGATTGCTTATTCCTATGTCTTGTGAAGGAGAGATCATTGGTGTGCTGAGCCTGGAGAGCACACAGGGTTTATCGGAATATAAAACACTGATTGAAGGGGTTGTTAAAATTTATGAAAATTATTCAATTATTTTAAATGAAAGTGAACGAGACAAACTGACAGGTCTCTTGAATCGACGGACTTTTGATAATAAGTTGAGTCGCCTTTTGAAGATACAGCGTGTGACAAAAGAGGAGGATGTTTCTTCAGAAAGAAAAAAGGGAAAGCCGCAGAGGAGATATCTAGGGCCGGACTCTTTTGCTTGGCTGGTGATATTGGATGTTGATCACTTCAAGCGTGTAAACGATACTTTTGGGCATGTCTATGGTGATGAGGTGCTTTTAACTTTATCACAAAAAATGACGAGTACCTTTCGGAGTTCGGACTTGCTTTTCCGTTTTGGGGGTGAGGAGTTTGTGATTGTTTTGGAACCGATTCCTTTTGAAATGGCACAAAAAACGGTGGATCGTTTTCGGAAGCTCATTGCGGAGCACCTTTTTTCTCAAATCGATCAGATTACGATCAGTCTTGGTTTTTCGAAAATCACCGAGAATGACTATCCCCAGACCGTGCTCGAAAATGCGGATAAGGCGCTTTATTACGCAAAGGAACATGGTCGAAATTGTGCGCACAATTATGAATTGTTAATTGAAAAGGGCGAACTCGTAGAGGAAAAAGAAGCGGGTTCCATTGACCTATTTTAGTGGATTGAAGTCAAAAGACCCCTTCAGGCAAATCATAAGGAGTCTAATATTGTCTTTGTGCGATTTTTCTAAGGATGATCCCTGCTTCTTCTCGAAGGGATTCGCATTCCACAACCGTGGTTTTTTTTAGGCATTTTTGTAAGGTGTCCCATCCAGAGAGTTTTTCCAAACGGGCGAGCGCTAACTCAGGGACTTCTCCTTGCATTTCTCCAAAAAATTGTGTCGCATACCATCGGGTATCCCAATTTGAGGAATTAAGAAATACGGTGTAGGTCTCAATCGTATTTGCGTTTTCACTTAAGGGAATCGGATCGCCTTGTTTGATCGTCCAAGAAAAGCTACGATTGTTAATCCGCATAAAATCGAGTCGGACGGGCGTGAGTCGATTTTGGTCGACCATCACCTGAATTTCTTTTGCGGGGCCGTCTTTCACATTAAAAACCGTATCGACTCGGGTATAGGGCAATAAACGAATGGTGATTTCATGTGGGCCGACCGGAAGCGCGATCCGTATTTTTTTCTCACGCGAAGGCATTTCAACGGAGTCCTTCACCCTTCTTCCCAAAACTTTCTGTGCTAAGTTGATCTGATCTTCCCCTACTTTTTTAAAGACAGCCCAGCCTGTCATGCATCGCATACAATAAAATTCGACGTATCCTTTTTCAGCATCTGAACGGAACGCTTCTTTCAGGCTATTTTGTGTTCCAGCCGTACAAGCGCTGGTGATAAAGCTAAGTAAGAGGAGAAAAATAAAAGATAAGGAGGAAAGGCGTCTCTTTAGGGTGGGAGATGTCATATCACACGCTCTATTTCCAATAAAGAAGCAGGAGTGCTTGAATCTGTGTCTCCTAAGGCAAATCAGAAAGATTCTTCAATCATGGACTGAGATCTATTTTGAAGCGTTTGAGTCAATCTCAGCTAAAATCATAGGTTAATCCTTCTAAAGTGTCAATACGAGGAGCTTAATTGTCTTGGTCTCGCTGTCGATCAAAGTGGAAGCAGTGGGCTTAATATTTATGAGTCTCTAAAACGCTTAGTCTTTTTATGGATTTCCTGCTCAAGTAAAGCACCTTCTAATATAGGAAGAATATTCTCTTGTTTGGTATTCGTGTGCTTGCTTCCCGGGTCTTCATAAAATAATTTGACAAGGTTTATTCGGTATGCTATAACTCGAAAACTTTCGCTAGATACAGAGCAGACGTCTACACCTAAGTATTTGATTTAATAAGTGTTTGGACGGATTTAAGGCTTTTATTATACTATGAATGACGTACCGCAGAGGTCGTTTTAGAGGCATCGTGAATTAGTTGCTGTAGGGCTTGTAGCTTATTCATGATTTTAATCTCAAATGAGCTCGTTGTTCTTTCCCCGTCTGATGCAAATATGTGTCGGATTTGCGTAACACCTTGAAGTTTTACCTTCCTGACTCAAAGTTAGGAGGGATTGTTGGCCTTCACGCATTGAAAGGGTTTGAATTTGTTCGAAAGTAAAAGTGTTCGTTTGAATCTTGTTCTGTTTTCATTCTTTTTCCTCATCCTTGTCGGTTTTTCGCTTTCTCCCTTCGTCCTGCAAGTCGAGGCCTCGGATGCACCCGACGCAAAAGTGGGGAAACACCTCTTTAAACATTACTGTGCTGTTTGTCATGGCGTCACGGGGACGGGTAATGGCGTAAATGCGGATCGTCTCGGTGATGTGGAACCTGCTGATTTAACTTCGGAGAGCATTGATAAATTAGACGATGAAGAAATCTATGAAGTGATTGATGGGGGAGGGGCTGCCATTGATATCTCCTATTATATGCCTCCGTGGGGTGCCTTGTTTTCTGAGAACCAAATGTGGAGCCTTGTTGCATACATTAGAACTTTGTCTGCAGCGAATGGCGCTGAGGAGGCTGCTGCTGTTCGTCTTGCAGATTTAGAAAAACAGGGAGACGAAGGCTGTGTCGCTTGCCACTCTAAAGAGAAAAACTTACTGCGTCCTATCGGTCCAAATATTGGTCATGAAGGGAGCAAGCTAAATCGAGAATGGGTTGCGGATTTTATGAAACAGCCGGAGCGTTTGCGCCCCATCGGCTATATGCCCTTATCGAAAGCGAAAATGCCCAATTTTTATTTTACAGATGCTGAGGTTGATGCGCTCGTGGAGTACTTGATGACCCTAAAGGATGACGGCATTCATCCGAGCGTTTTGATGGGCTGGGATTCCTCCGACCCTGCCGAAATCGAAAAAGGTCAAATTCTTTTTGAGGAAGACTACGCCTGCGACGGTTGTCACACGCGGGGTTCAGATGAAGGGGGTATTGTCGGCCCAGATCTCTCCTATGCAGCCGAACGAATTCGTCCTGAGTGGATGTTTTATTGGATTAAAAACCCTCAGCGAATCCGTCCTGATTCCCCTATGCCAAATTTTAATATGCCAGATGACCAAATTCGTTCAATTCTCTCCTACATCTATAGTTTAGCGGGTGATGCCTCTCTTGCTGTGACTGTTTCCGGTGAAGCACCTGCTGATCCAGAGAAACTTGCAAAAGGAAAGAAGATTCTCGAAACAAAAAATTGTAAGGGATGTCATTTAATTGATCCGTTTAATAGTCAGCTTGGTGCAGAATGAAAAATAAACCGTCTGTCTGAAGGTCGGGTTGAAGAATCAATCATTGAGAAAGGACGAATGAATGCGCGGTAAATTTTCACTCTATATCTTAAGTTTTGTGGTCTTAAGTCTATTCTTGTTTCCAGTGTTTGCTCAGGCGGCTAAGGATGATGATAAGCCATTAAAGCCAGTTCCCAAGGCATTTGCGGATAAACATATGCCGAGTGGGTGGTGGACTGATACGAAAATCATCGCGGAAGGCAAAAAAATATTTGAAACGCGACAATTGGAATATGTATACAAAAGAAAAAAGAAGGTGGCAAAGGACGGTTGTGCCACATGTCATGGGATCAATGAAAAAAAAGATCGCCCAAAAAAAAGAGGGGCCAAAGATTTTCGTTCAGTGAAGAGAATGAATCGTCTCTCTGATAGTTACTGGTTCTGGCGGACTTCTGAAGGAGTGAAGAAAACATCGATGCCAGCCTGGGGCAAAGAATTGAGCGAAGAGGAAATTTGGAAGGTTATTGCTTATGAACATACCTGGTCTCATGGCAACAAACCAGCGGTACATGAGCACAAGGAAATTGAAAATACCGTAGAGAAATAGTTGAATTTTGCGAGGCTATTTCTCATGAGGATAAACTGTAAACCGTTTATCGACAAGATAAAAGAAGATTAGGAATATTTAAGAAGAACTATGGAACTTGAATCCGTAAAGCCCCTCTTAGCTGTAATGATCCCCTTCATCGGGGGGGTATTCATTGTTGCAACTCGGAAGAATAAAAATGTTCGGGAGGCCTGCTCGCTTGTAGCAGGGATTCTGATGTTTTTTGTTGTTCTGAGTATGATTCCTGCGGTACTTGACGGGAAAACGCTTCATTACGTTCTCTTTGATTTCTGGCCGACGGTTCCGATTGGGTTTCGAGTGGATGGTTTGGGGCTTCTCTTTGCGCTCGTCGCGGCTTTTACCTGGATCTTAACAACCCTCTATTCCATCGGTTATATGCGTGGCCTCAAAGAGCATTCTCAAACACGCTTTTATTTCTGTTTTGCGGTCACCCTATCTGCAACAATGGGCGCGGCCTTTTCTAATAACTGGTTTACGCTCTTTCTTTTTTATGAATTGATTACCTTCTTTACCTATCCCCTGGTTGTGCATCATGAAACAAAGGAGGCCTGGGCCGGGGGAAATAAGTATCTTTTCTATTTGTTGGCAACCTCGAAGCTGTTTATGGCTGTCGCCATGCTTTTGACCTATTACTACTCAGGCTCACTCGATTTTACGGCCACTGGCATTCTTCCTGCCGACGTGGAATCAACCACTTTGATGATCATCTTTTTTCTCTACCTCTTCGGTATTGCCAAAGCGGCGCTCATGCCTTTTTCGGCCTGGTTGCCCGCTTCCATGGTGGCGCCTACACCGGTGAGTGCGCTTCTGCATGCGGTTGCCGTTGTGAATACCGGGGCTTTCTGCATCTTACGGGTTGTACTGAATACCTTTGGTGTGGACTTGTTGGAGAGCTTGGATATCGGGTCGATTGCGGTCTACCTTGCAAGCTTTACTATTATCATGGCCTCGGTCTATGCCATGTCGAGGGACAACCTCAAGGAGCGTATTGCCTATTCCACAGTGAGTCAGCTTTCTTACATGATCTTGGGCGGGGTGCTCTTGACGTCCAGTGGACTGACTGGCGGTATTTTGCACATCGCAAATCACGCGATTGCCAAAATTACACTCTTCTTTTGCGCGGGTTCGATCTATGTGGCGACAAAAAAGACCCATGTGTCTCAGTTAAACGGCATAGGCCGAAAGATGCCCTGGACGATGGGGGCCTTTGCCATTGCAACCCTGAGTATGATCGGGGTGCCTCCTTCCGGCGGCTTCTTGAGCAAGTGGTTTTTATCTCTGGGCGCGATTGAAGCGAATCAGGTGCCTATTGTTTTTGTGCTGCTGGTCAGTGGACTTTTGAATGCAATTTATTTTTTGCCCATTGTGCATCGGGCTTTTTTTAAGGTGCCGGATGAAGAACTCACCCTTGCGCTTGCAGGCGATAAGGACGGCGTTGTGTTGGGAGCGGAGTCCTCTTTTAAGGAACCGATGTTTTGTGTCATTCCTTTGTGCATCACGGCGGCGACTTCCATTCTGCTGGGTATTTTTCCAGACCTTCTTCTTGATCTGACCAAACAGGTGATAGGATGAATCTAGGCGATTTTCTTAGAAAATACGGGGAAGATGAGGTTTTTTGCAAGAAGGCAAAAAAAGGTTTTTATGTCTTTCTTGGTCTTGTCGTGATCAGTGATTTCTTTGTCCCTCATGACGCTGTGAACTTTATATGGGACAAAATCCCGGGGTGGTGGTCTTTTTATGGATTTATTTCGACGGTCGTGATGATCCTTCTCTCGAAGGCCATCGGGCATGCCTGGCTGATGAAATCAGAGGATTATTATGATTGAGTGGGTACAACCCTCCCTGTTCTTCTATCTGGGCGCTGCGATTCTACCTTTTCTGAAAGGAAAAGCCCGCTCTGCTCTATTGCTGTCTATCCCAGTGATGGCTTTGCTTGCAATGCTCTCCGCTTCGCAGGGCATTCATGGTGTCGTTTCTTTTGCCGGACAGGAGCTGGTTTTCGGTCGCGTTGATAAGTTGAGCCTTGGGTTTGGGGCTGTCTTTATGGTGAGTGCCTTTGCAAGCCTGGTCTTTGCCCTGCATGTCAAGGATTGTCGCGAGCATATTTCCGCCTTGATCTATGTGGGTAGTGCCGTAGGTGCCATTTTTGCGGGAGATTTCTTTTCCTTTTTTCTGTTCTGGGAGATTGCTTCCTTCTCGTCTGTGTTTTTGATTTGGTTGAGAGGGGAAAAGGGTTCAAATGCTGCGGGGATGCGTTATCTCCTGGTTCATATTACCGGGGGTCTGCTTCTCTTTGGCGGCATCGTGATTCATGTCGGGAGTGGTGGCGGCATCGCTTTTGATGCCATGCCGGAAATGGGCCTGGGGCCGACGCTCATACTGATGGGCTTCCTGATCAATGCGGCCGTTCCGCCGCTTCATGCCTGGTTGGCAGATGCCTATCCTGAGGCCACCCTGACCGGGGTGATTTTCTTGAGTGTCTTTACAACGAAGACTGCCATTTATGCCTTGATCCGGGGTTTTCCCGGAACACCGATCCTGATTGTCTTGGGGGCGATTATGGCTGTGTATGGTGTCATGTATGCGGTCAACGAAAATAATTGCCAGCGGGTATGGTGTTACCACCTGATCAGTCAAAATGGCTATATGGTCACCGGAATTGGTATCGGGACGGCGCTGGGGATTAACGGCGCGGTTGCGCTTGCCTTCACGAATATTATTTATAAGGCCCTGCTCATGATGGGCATCAGCTCAGTCACTCACATGACGGGAGGTCGAAAGCAATCCGAGTTGGGTGCCCTGTATAAAAGTATGCCCTGGACCTTTGTTCTATTTGTGATTGGGGGCTTCGCCATTGCGGGGGTGCCGCCGCTTGTAGGCTTTGTGAGTAAGTCGATTGTTGTTTCTGCGGCGGCTGAAATCGGTCAGGGCTGGGTCATCTTGATGCTCGTCTTTGGTGCCTGCGGTACCTGGCTCCATCCGCTCAAGCTGATCTATATGGTTTTTCTCGGGGAAGATCGGGCTAAGGATCGGAAGATTGTCGTGACGGATCCGCCAGCAAATATGTTGTGGGGGATGCGAATCCTTGCGTCTATTTGTATCTTTTTTGGCCTTTTTCCGGGCTTGCTCTACGGAATGTTCCCGCATCCCATGGACTATCAGCCTTACACTGCCGGACATCTGGTCAAAGCCTTTCAGTACATGGGCTTTACGCTCTTGGTCTTTATGCTTTTCCTGAAAAAATTGACGCCGGAAAATTATATCAGCCTGGATACGGACTATATCTATCGAAAGGGTAGTCTCGTCTTTATGTGGTTGGTCAAGCGCCTCGCATTCTTGAGACATGTGACATGAGAACTATCAGTTGATAGAAAATGATGAAGGGGGGCGTATCATACATTTAATTAAAGTGATCAAACAACCCGTTTTCTGGGCCGTTTTTTCCCTTATGGCGCTATGCTTACTGCCTTCGGGTGCTGCCTTTGCCGAAACCGGTTCTGCTGTAAGTTACCGAGATATTCCTTGGATTGGCAGCCGTAATCTGATCTGGATTTTATCTCAGACCCATATCTTGTTTGGCGCCTTTGTATTGGGGGTGCCCATATTTGTCGTCATTGTCGAGGTGATCGGCATTACGACAGGAGAGAAAAGATATGATCGTCTGGCCAAGGAATTTACAGACCTGATTGTCGCCTGTTTCGCGACGACGGCCACACTCGGAATTCTTTTTCTTTTTGCCTTGCTCGTTTTCTACCCTGAATTGATGAGTGTCATGGCGGGTATTTTTAAGCCGGCCTACTATGTGTACCTTGTCCTTTTCCTGGGGGAGACGGCCTCCATTTACTATTACTGGTCCAAGTGGGAAAAATGGCAAAACCGTAAAGCGCTGCATCTCTTCTGGGGGATGATGCTCAATATCTTCGGCTTTGTCATCATGTGTTTGCCGAGTGGCTTCCTCTCCTTTCAAGCCAGCCCGGTGGTCTTGAATCCGGAATTAGGGCCATGGGAGAGGGCTTGGACGGCGATTAACAACCCGACATGGTGGCCGGTGAATATCCACCGGATCGTCGGAAATATTGTCCTGGGAGGCTATATCTGCGGGGCTTATGCCGGAGTTGCCTATTTAGGGGCGAAGACACAGGAAGAGCGGGAGCATTACGACTGGATGGGTTATACCGGGAACTTTATCGGTGTGTTCGGCTTGCTCCCCATGCCTTTTGCCGGTTATTGGCTGATGCGGGAAGTTTACGAATATAACCAGCAGATGGGCATTACCCTCATGGGAGGGATCCTTTCCTGGTTGTTTATCCTCCAAGCGGTGCTCATTGGAGTCCTCTTTGTCGGGTCAAACTACTATTTCTGGCAGGGCATCGCCTATCGAACCCACTCTGCAAAAAAGTACAAGGTGCCAATTCTGCTTATGATGGTGGTTCTGGTTGGTTCTTTCTCTGTGTGGCTGACCCCTAAAACCATTGTTGCGAGTGTTTCAGAAACCCTGGCAATGGGGGGAGCTCACCATCCCCTTGTCGGAGTTTTCGGGGTCATGTCGGCCAAGTTAACCGTTGTAAACCTGATGATTATTACGACTTTCATCTGTTTCATTCTGTATTGGCGAGCAGACAAAGTCATCACTGTAAAGTGGGGGAAGGCTGCCAATATATTCACAGTCCTCTTAATCACTGCGGCAGTTGTTGTCATTATCTGGCTGGGCATTTATGGCTATTTTGTGCCGTCGGTCTATCGAGTGAATGTGCTTTCCGTCGCCCAGGTGCTTGCCGTTATCTTTGTGCTGGCCACGATCACACCCCTGACGGCCCTTTCTCTCAAATCGGCAAAACTGACGCATGAGATGAAGTGGGGCGTCATGCCGAAACGCTCTCAATACGCATTGGTCATCAATGCGGTCTTCGTCGTTTTAACCATGTCCCTGATGGGGTATGCCCGTTCCGCATCGCGTGTACACTGGCATATCTATGGTGTGCTGGAGGATACCTCCGCTTACGGCTATACTCCGACCCTGGGCGTTGCTTCTTTTCTCTTTGTAGTGAATACCATCATCTTCGTTACTTTGTTGGGCGTTGTTTTTTGGACTTCACACACGATACGCCACAATCGTTTTTCCACACGCTATTTCTTTCTTCCTTCTGTCTTCATGTACCTTGTTGATCTTTTCGGGGAACACCGGCAAGAGGTTACTACGGATAACAAGGGACCCCGTTTCGTTATTCTGAAGATTGTTGCTGTCGTCGGCGTGTTTTTATTTGCCTTCGCCTATGTGGGATATCAGGTCCCGCAAAAGGTTGGCCTACCCCCGGAAAAGAAAGCCTTGGATCTGACGAAGATTAAGACGTCAGCTGATGTTGTTCAGATTGGACAGGAGATTTTCTTTTCCAAAGGCCAGTGTGCCTTGTGCCACGCCATTGGAGAGGGGCATGGACGCTGTCCAAATCTCTCTGGAGTGGGAGCGCGCTTGACACGTGAATTCATCTATGAAGCGATGATAGAACCTGCGGCTTATATTAAGCTGGATTTCGATACTGTAAAACCGGTTGAGTATTCGGCCCAAATGCCTGCCATCAACAAAGCGCCTATCGGACTTTCAGAGCAGGAGATGCTTGCCGTGGTTGCATTCGTTCAAAGCAACGGCGGAAAAGTGACGGTGATGCCGGAGGAGTTGGCCCCGAAACCCGGAGAGTCGGAATTGACTCCAGAGTTGTTAGAAGTGATTCCGGAACTTAAACCGGCTGAGTTAATTGAAGAAGAGTCTGAGGAAGCCCTTGAAGAACGTGCGATGATGCAATGGGAATCCTTCAAGGAAAAGAATCACGTCAGGATGGCTGAAAAAGCAGGTGATAGGTAGATTGGTGTTGATGAAACGAAAAGGGAAGTTGTTTGTTGTTCCGTTCTTGATGGCATTCATGCTTGTTGCCGTGGGCTGTGAGGACAAATATGTCGCCAAAGGCCACAAGGCCTACAGTCGTTACTGTGCTCCCTGTCATGGAGACACTGGAAATGGATCGGGGTACAATGCAAAGAACATGGATCCTGTGCCAAGGGATCTGACCGATGGCGACGAAGATTATATGGCTAAGCTGTCAAACGATGAAATCTTTGAGGTACTGCAGCTGGGTGGTTACGGTGTCGATCTCTCTGGAGGGATGCCGGTCTGGGGAAAGGTTTTTTCTGAAGAAGAACTCTGGTCTCTGGTCGCCTATGTTCGTACGCTTCACCCAAATGAAGAGAATGAGATTGTTTTTACAAAACCTGATTCTAAAGAAGCCCTGTTTAATACAAAGCGCGTTCGGTATCCCATGGTGCGAGAGAAAAAGTTTGATGAACTGCTGGAATCCCTGGCCCCGGATGAAGAAGCTTTTGATGAGCAGGTTGCTGTAGGAGAAGAAATCTACGCCGAAGTGGGCTGTAATGCCTGCCACAGGGTCAATGGAGAAGGAGGGACTCTGGGGCCGAATTTGTCAGCGGCTGGCTTCATGCTTCAGCCGCAATTTATTTTTCGTTGGATTATGAATCCACAATCATTTGTGCCCAAAACGAGGATGCCCAACCTGGACTTAAATGAAGCGGATGCGCTTGCTATTTCGCTATACGTCAGCACACTGAAAGAGGCCTCTCTGCAAAATGAAGTTTTGCAAGAAGAAGGTGATGCCGAAGACGGTGATACCGAAGCAGGGGGTGTTTAACGTGAAAATTCCTCTCATCGCCAAGGCGGTCGCATGTGTACTGGGTTTCTTCCTTTTTCTACGGTTTGGCTTTCCCCTTTTCACGAGTCCACTGCCTTATAGTGTGCTTGCGATGTACATGATTCTGGTCACGATCTCTACTCTGATCTATGTTTCCATTTTTGAAGATGACTACCAGCAATTTTTTCTCCCCATTGTGACGTTTATTCGTGGAGATGAGGCTGATAATTCCTTTCGGAAGATGAGCCGGATTGCTGTTTTTGTTATGATTCCTCTGTTCATGGGTTTTCGTACCTACAAGACCGTTCAGCCGAATTTTGAACCGCCTTTTCCGCCGCGTGTTATCCATCCTGCCCCACCGGCATCGGCTGCTGGTTTTGTAAATCCTTACGGAGATGATGAAGAAAATCGTGAAACATATCTTCAGGAAGGAAGAGACATTTATTATCGAAACTGCGTTTTTTGTCATGGTGATAAGCTGGATGGAAAGGGTTTATTTGCGGAGGCTTTGAACGTCAAGCCTGCTAATTTTGCAGATTCGACAACCATCTCAATGCTTCAGGAATCTTTTGTCTTCTGGCGGGTCACGACGGGCGGCATCGGGCTTCCTGACGAGGCCACGCCATGGGATTCTGCGATGCCCAGATGGGAATTGATCTTGTCCGAAGAAGAGCGATGGAAAGCCGTTATGTTTCTGTATGACTATACCGGATGGAAGCCAAGGACTTGGGAATTAGATGCTGAATAGTCTGTTAATTAAAAGGTGGGTAAGAGTTTTTCCCTTTCTGTTCTTAATGTTGGTGCTTTTATTCGGCTGGGCTCCTTTGCTTTTGGCTGATGAAGAGCAAACGGCTGGGACGGCTGAGAAAGATGAACCTCTGACGGATGATCTTGCTGCCGGAAAAATGATTTATGAAAAACTGTGTATCTCCTGTCATGGCATAGAAGGCGATGGAGACGGACCCGCAGCAGATCGCTTCCAGCCAAAACCAAGAAGTTTTAAAAAAGCGGAGTATAAGTACCGGACGACCCCACGGGGAACGCTCCCTACAGATGATGACCTTTTTAAGGCGATTACGCTTGGTCTTCCCGGAACCGGGATGCCTGCCTGGGCGGATATTCTTTCCAAGAAAAAGACAAAGCAGGTGATTAAATATATTAAAACCTTTACCGATAAGTGGGAAAAAGAAGAGGCTTCACCTCCTGTTGTTACTGTGGGGACGGTGGTTCCGACAAGTCCGGAAAGTCTGGAGAGAGGAAAAAAACAATTTACGGCGCTGGGTTGCACCCTTTGTCATGGTAATGAAGGTCGAGGAGACGGACCGACTGCCTCTGTTCTAAAAAACCACAGGGGAGATTCTGTTTATCCAAGAAACCTAAACAAAAACTGGCTTTTTAGAGGGGGTGGCAAGGCAGAAGACATTTATATGCGGGTCAACACCGGTATTAACGGGACGCCTATGCCCTCTTTTGCGGAAAAGTTAGATAATGAAAAAAGTTGGGATTTAGCGAACTATATTCGATCCCTCTCCCCTGAAAAGAAACCCGATAGAGGCTCGTTGATTAAGGCACGTCCTATAGAAGGTTCCATTCCACTTGATCCAGATGACCCCATCTGGGCGGAAGGAGCATCCGCCTGGTTTCCGATGATGGGGCAAATTTCTTTTAAAAAGAGGTTGTTTACTCCCTCCGTGACTGATATCACGGTCAAGTCTATTTTTAACGAAACAGAAATTGCCTTCCTCCTGGTTTGGGATGATCGAAGTAAGAGCAAGGCGAGCAAGCCTAGTGCAGCAAAAAAAACATTTACAGATCAGGTCGCCATACAATTTCCTGAAAAGTTGCAACCCGGTGGTGTGAAAAAACCCTATTTCATCATGGGAGATGAGAAATTAGGCGTGAATTTATGGAACTGGACCTCCGAAGACAATCGTTCTTTCGAGACGAATGCCTACGGTATTTGGAACAATAGTGAAGTGGAGCAAGGCGAGTCCGATATTTTTGCTAAAGGCATATACAAGAACGGACAATATCGTGTGGTCATCAAACGGCCTTTGCAAACTTCAGATAAAGAAAAAGATATTCAATTTGAAAAGGGTGTTTTTTATCCGATTGCTTTTTTTGCCATGGACGGCACAAATGGTGAGACGGGTTCACAAAGATCGATCACGCCATGGTATTTCGTTTTCATGGAACCGGAAGAGGATAAGAGCGTTTACTATTATCCTCCCGTTGTGATCGTTCTAGTGTTTGGATTAGAGTTTATTCTTGTTAGAATTTTGAGAAAAAATCATAAAAAGTCCAGTGCTTAAGCAGTGGCTTCTTATCTTGATATTAAAATTAGAGATCTATGGGCGGGAATACTTACAAATATTTTCATCTTCGCTTTCTTCTTCTTCTCTCTGTTCGGTTTTTCGGAGTCAGTGTTAGCGACACATGAGGCAGACCACCGTTACCTTGTTTCAGGATATGTGAGAGACGGGGTCGGTGTTGCCATAGAAGATGCGACGGTTCATTTAGAACATAAAGGAGGAGAGAAGAAAAAAGTTAATACGAACGGGAGTGGTTATTATGAGATCTTGTTTCATCTTCATAATGACAATCTGGGTGATGAGATTATCGTTCGTTATAAAGATGTAGAAAAAAAGATAAAAGTTTTTTTTGATACGGAAGACGCTGTAAGCACCAGGAGCGATGCTGTTGATTTTGGGGCGGATGCAAAAGAAACAGAGGACTGGGTTTATTTAACTTCGGTGTCTTTTTTTCTCGTCTTTGTCGCGTTTTATATTGCTGTTAAGAAAATGAAGAAAAAAAAGAAGGCCATCACACGTAAAGAAAAACGAAGTCGGAAGCAAAAATGACTTGGATGTGTCTGTCACGGTAACAATTAGGAGCAACGAGAGCATGGCACCTGCAGATAACAAGGGAAACACTCAAGACGAAGATGTCAGCCGTAGACGTTTTTTTACCTTAATGAGTCTCGGTGTGGGCTGGGGAGGACTACTCACAGCCCTGGGGGGGGTTGGCGTTGGCGCAGCACGTTACATGCTGCCCTCGGTTCTTTATGAACCTCCGACTATTTTTAAGATTGGCACCCCTGAAGAGTATGGTATTGGTGTTGATACCAAGTTAAAAAAAGAGCGTCAGATTTGGGTTGTGCGAAATGAACGCGGATTGTATGTCATGATTGCGATTTGTCGACATTTGGGCTGTACCCCAAACTTTTTTCAGGATCAAAGCCTTTTTAGATGTCCGTGTCATGGCAGTATTTATGACACGCGAGGGAATGTTGTCGGTGGCCCTGCGCCTCGAACCTTGTGGCGTGCAGCCGTTTCTCTTGACCCGGTTGATGGTCAAATTGTTGTTAGTTTTAATACGAGACAAGATCCAGACCCTGTTGGAACACCGGAAGGGCTCATGGTGGAAGAGTTAGGTCGTGAAATTGAGCCTTACTTCCTAAAGATATAGGGACGAAGGAGATAGAAGTAGTATGTTGAGTTTACTGCAAAAAATTCGTGAGGCAGTTAATAAGACCCAGGTCTTTAAGTCCATCTTCAGACATGGGTATCCAGATACAGATGGAAACCGCGCTTTGGTCATGTTCAGCAACATTATTTTGCATTTGCACCCCGTTCGAGTTCGACGTGGTGCACTCAAAATTAAATTTACCTGGTGTTTGGGGGGCTTGACCTTTTTATTTTTTATCCTTCTTGCGATTACCGGGGTTATTTTGATGTTCTATTACGTCCCCGATACACGTCGTGCCTATAATGATATCCGAGATTTAGAGACGGTCATCTACTTTGGCAGTCTTTTTAGGGCGGTGCATCGTTGGTCCGCGCATGCCATGGTTTTTTCCGTTTGGATGCATATGACACGTGTGTTTATGACCGGTTCTTATAAACCGCCGAGAGAGTTTAACTGGGTTGTGGGTGTGATTCTTCTGGTCACGACTTTGGTTTTAAGTTGGACGGGATATTTGCTGCCTTGGGATCAGTTGGCCCTTTGGGCTGTTACTGTGGGCAGTAAAATGGCGGAAGCGACGCCATTTATTGGTGCTGCAGGGCCCTTTGGTCCTGAACTGGGTTTTGGTCCTGAGAATGATATGGCCTTTGCGTTGCTCGGAGGTACAATTGTGGGACAGAGTGCCTTACTTAGGTTTTATGTCTTGCATTGTCTCGCTTTGCCTTTGATTACGGCCCTTTTTATTGCTGTCCATTTTTGGAGAATTAGAAAAGACGGCTTTTCCGGGCCCCTTTAATCGTTTGACTTAATTGAGGAAAGATATGTCTGAAAAAGTTTCCGATTCGGCGCAAGTTACAACAAAGTCTAGCCGGCTTTCAGCAATGATCAAGAAAACCGCTGCCGGGAAAGTTGCGCCAGAAAATACCGTCCTGGTCTGGCCAAATCTTGTTTACCTTGAGTTGATCTGTATGATGGTTGCCGTTTCCGTCATTTTATTTCTCTCTTTGGTTGCTCCCGCCCCCTTGGAAGAATTGGCGAGTGCAGATACCACGCCTAATCCAACAAAGGCACCCTGGTATTTCTTGGGTTTGCAAGAGCTCTTGGTGTATTTCGATCCCTGGTTGGCAGGAATGGTACTTCCCACCTTGATGCTTGTTGGTCTTATTTTGATCCCTTATTTGGATCCTAATCCGCGAGGAAAAGGGTATTATACGTTTTCAGAGCGTAAATTCTCGATGTTGGTTTTTAGTTTCGGTTTAGGGCTTTGGTATGCCTTGATTTTTGTGGGTGTTTTTTTTAGAGGACTTGATTGGTCGTGGTACTGGCCCTGGGATGATTGGCATGTTCACCAGCCCGCTGGTGCTGCTAAGTTAATTGACCTGGAAATTATTCTACAAAGCTCATTGGGCTTGAGTGAGTCTCCTCTTATAACGCTTGGTCGTTATGCGGTGACCACTGCGAATCTCCTCACCTGGGTAATTCTTGGCGCGTTTTATGGTATCGGATTTACGGTTCCCTTTTTATTTTTCCGCGATTTTTATCGGAAGTTAGGTTTTGTTCGATACAATCTCGTGATGTTCTTTTTTATCTCGATGATGGGTGTCCCGATGAAAATTTTTGTGCGATTATTGGCGGATGTGAAGTATGTGCTCGTTACACCTTGGTTCAAAATCTAGTTTACTGCAGTGAGGTACTTTAATGGATGATATCTGGGCATATCCCTATCGATTGGGGATTGGTCTTTTTTTTCTAGCTTCGACCGTGGCTTTTATGGTGGTATTCGTTGGCATTGCCATGTGGTTGGAAAAGGCTTTAAAGGACGATCCAAATAGCTAGATTCTTTGAATCGTTCTTATAGTATGGAGGCGTGCGCTCTAGGGTTCACGCTTTAAAGGGAGAAGAGTTACCGTATGGTAAAACATATTGTTTTTGCAATTTCGGGTTTTTTGATCGTTCTTCAGCTGGGTATTTTTGTTTATCGTGAGGAAACAGCAGAGTGGAAAGGCTATCAAGCCACGTATTATAAAAAACTTGCTGAAGTGGTGGGTGATCCTAAGCTTGCCAATTCTCCAATTAAAGTCACGCAAATCTGGGACAAAAAACTAAATCGTGCGGATCGTTGTACGACTTGTCATGCAGGTATTGCAAATCCCGCATTTGAAAATGAGCCTCAACCTTATACAACTCACCCTAACTTTAAGGATGGCGGATATATTTCAAAACATGCTTTTGAAAAATTTGGATGCACCATTTGCCATGAAGGTAACGGTCAAGCCGTCACGGTTGCGGCGACGCATGGTGTCGTGAAGCATCTTGACCGTCAGCCTTTATCCGGGGCTTATGTCCAGACGGCTTGTACGAAATGTCATTATGAGCTTTATTCGCGTGATGTTTATTGGCCTGAAGCAGACATCTTGATGAAAGGCCGTGATTTGGCTTATGAGCTTGGTTGTGGTGCTTGTCATGCGATTCGTCAATTTGGAACAAATGCCGCACTCGCGCCTGATATTTCTAACATGGGCAGCAAAACCGAACTTGCTTTTACCCTGGTACATGATTTTTCAAGGATTGAATCTGATGATCATATCACCCGTGTTTGGGAATTTGAGCATTTTCTTGATCCAGAAAAGATTGTTCCTGGTAAGCCGGATGCTCCTGACCCAAAAGACAGAACTTCTCCAACCATTATGCCTAACTGGGGTTTGACTGAAGATGAAGCAACGGCACTGACTGTTTTTACTTTGTCTCTGAGAGATCCAGATGTGGAAGATATACCGGCCAAATACTTCCCTAAAATAGCGAGCCACGAGGGTTTTCTTCAGTACCGATAGTTATTATTTTGAGAGGGGCATCCTCCCTTTATTTTTTTGAGCACGGTGTGTCTTGTACGCACCGTGCTTTTTATTTAAGTGCCCGTTTTCCTTTCTTGTTTCTCTTATATCCTGGGGTGTTTTTATTGACAAACTGAGGGATTTACATATATATAAAACTGTTTTGTTGTTTTGCTGCTGCAAACTGTTAACATTGTATTTTCGGAGTGGGCGGCGCTTCTATTTTTGAAAAAAATAAGGTCTGAGACATTAGCGTGAAAGCATTAGGAATACATATTCTTTTAGAATTGGAAGACTGTAATATCAAGTTGCTTGATGATTTAAAACAAATAGAAGTTGTGATGTTAAAAGCGGCCAAAAAAGCCAAGGCCACGATCATCGATAGTCGCTTCCACCGCTTTAGTCCTTTTGGTGTGAGCGGTGTCGTCGTCATTGCCGAATCACATCTTACGATCCACACTTGGCCTGAACATGCTTATGCTGCCGTAGATATTTTTACCTGTGGCAAGTTGCTTCAACCTAAACTTGCAACTGCGTTTTTGGTTGAAGCGTTTGCTTCAAAGAGACCTTCCATTGTTGAGCTTGACCGGGGTATTTTTTTTCCAAATCCAAAATCAGCACAAGATCGTATCGCTGATGAAGAGGGTGATTTCCTCAAACACGCGTGTCGGTAAGTACACTTTGGCACAATGTCATTTAATCGGGTCATTAAGATGAGTGGTGTGATGAAGAAAAAAACCGAGCAAAATGACGCACTATCGCAAGTCGCTGTTGTTGGTGGGGGCTACTGGGGAAAAAACCTGGTTCGTAATCTCTATGATTTGGGAGCGCTTGCTGCAATTTGTGATCAAGACGAAGCGCGTTTGGCGACTTTAAGCACACAATATGAAGATGTGCAGATGCTGTCGTTTTCTGAAATTTTGGCGGATAGAAATATTACTGGTGTCGTCATTGCGACGCCCGCGGAAACCCATCATGACTTAATTCGCCAAGCCCTTTTGGCCGGAAAAGACGTGTTTGTGGAAAAACCGCTTTGTTTGTCTGTCCAGACAGGCGAATCCCTTGTCGCACTTGCAAAACAGCTTGACCGGATTTTGATGGTGGGGCATCTGCTTTGGTATCACCCAGTGGTTTTGAAGCTAAAGTCCTTAATAAATACCGGCACACTGGGTCGGATTCAATATATTTATTCTAATCGTTTGAACCTCGGAAAAATTCGTCGGGAGGAAAACATTCTCTGGTCTTTTGCGCCACACGATATATCGGTGATTTTGGGTCTCCTAAATGAGGAACCCGATGAAGTGCAAGCGCAGGGCGGAAACTATTTACACCCACAAATCGCTGATGTGACCGTCAGCATGTTGTCTTTTCCCAGTGGTGTAAAAGCCCATATTTTTGTCTCTTGGTTGCATCCCTTTAAGGAACAAAAACTGGTTGTGGTCGGGGATCGCAAGATGGCGGTTTTTGATGACATGGAACCAGTAGACAAATTAAGACTCTACCCACATTCCATTGATTGGAAAAATCATCTTCCTGTTCCCAACAAAGCGGAGGCCGAAGTGGTTTCCTGCGAAGCGGGTGAGCCGCTTCGGGCCGAGTGTCTCCATTTTTTAGAAGCCATTAAAAATCGCTCGACGCCTCGAACGGACGGGGAAGAAGGTATCCGGGTTTTGAAGGTGCTTGAGGCCTGCCAGAAGGCTTTTTCGGGCAAGACGCGTTATAAACGCTCGGGCTTTTTAGAAAAAAAGTTGCCTTATTTTGCACATGAATCTGCTTTTATTGATGGAGGGGTCAGTATCGGAGAAGGCAGTAAAATCTGGCATGTTTCTCATATTCTCGAAGGCTCTCATATTGGTAAAAAATGCCAAATTGGACAAAATTGTGTCATCGGCCCCAATGTGGAAATCGGAGAGGGTGTTAAGATTCAAAACAATGTTTCTGTCTATGAAGGAGTTACACTAGAAGATCATGTTTTTTGCGGTCCTTCGATGGTGTTTACCAATGTTTACAACCCCCGAAGTGAAATCCGGCGTATGGATCAAATTAGACCGACGCTGGTCAAAAAAGGCGCAAGTCTCGGTGCCAATTGTACGATTATTTGTGGTGTGACGATTGGAGCCTATGCCTTTATTGGGGCAGGCGCCGTGATTACCAAAGACGTGCCGGATTACGCGCTCATGATTGGAAATCCAGCAAGGCTCAAGGGCTGGTATTGTCAATGTGGTATAAAACTCAATTTTAAGAATAAAAAAGCAATATGCAGTGTGTGTGATCGCCAATATGCGGCCCAGGGGGATCACATTATTCCTCAATTTTTGAATGAAAAATGAACAAGGTAAAAACAGGAGAAGAAAATGAAAGTCCCTCTACTTGATTTAAAAGCCCACCACGCACCCATTAAAGACGAAATCTTCTCCGTTTTTGAGGCTGTTTTCAAGAGCCAATATTTTATTCTCGGACCCGAAGTAAAAGACCTGGAAGCGAAAATTGCCGCATACTGCCAAACCGAGTTTGCCGTAGGGGTTTCTTCTGGAACGGATGCACTTTTGCTTGCCCTCATGGCCCTGGATATTGGGGCCGGAGATGAAGTCATCACCACGCCTTACACCTTTTTTGCAACCGCGGGTGTCATCGCGCGTGTGGGTGCAAAGCCCATTTTTGTGGATATCGATCCTGTTACTTACAACATTGATCCTGAAAAAATTGAAGCCGCCATTACACCACGCACAAAGCTCATCATACCCGTACATCTTTACGGTCAGGTCGCGAATATGGCATCTATTTTAGACATTGCAGAACGGCACGGATTAAAGGTCGTCGAAGACGCCGCGCAAGCCATAGGTGCAGAAGATGCAGAAGGCAAACGGGCAGGTTGTTTTGGGGACATGGGTTGTTTTTCTTTTTTCCCGAGTAAAAACTTGGGCGCGATGGGGGACGGTGGCATTATTTCAATCAAAGATGCGACATTGGCCGACAAGGTGCGCAAAATGCGTGTGCATGGGGGGCATCCCAAGTATTATCACAAAATGATCGGGGGAAACTTTCGACTGGATTCGATTCAGGCGGGTATTGTGGGGGTTAAATTAAAATATCTCGACGGCTGGACAAAAAGACGTCAAGAAAATGCAAGGCATTATGCCGAGCTGTTTGAAAAACGTGCATTGATTCAAGACGGATTTTTGAGCTTGCCTCAAGCGGTTTATGAAAAAAGTAATATCCCTCACTATCATATTTATAATCAATTTATTTTAAGGGTTAAAGATCGTGATGCACTCAGAGCCTTTCTGATCAAAGAAGAGATTGGGGCTGAAATTTATTATCCGGTTCCACTGCATTTACAGGAATGTTTTTCTGATCTATCGTACAAAAAAGGGGATTTCCCGGAATCAGAAAAAGCGGCTATGGAGACCCTCGCATTGCCCATTTATCCTGAGCTAAACCTTAAAATGCAGGAATTTGTCGTCGATACCATCGACCGCTTTTACCGAAAATAAAGAAGACACTCCAGTTAATTTTATTCTTCAATGAAGGATTCACTCAGTACAGATGCCTTGTAGGTGTACACGGCATCGCTCTCCCCTTCGATCACCTCAATCAACTGATCGGTCGTCACGGTTCCCGCTTCATAGATAATCAGGGCCTTACCTTCCGATTTTGAAAAGGGATTCCACCAGGTCAATTGTTTTGAAGTGATCTGGGCGGATGTCACACCGGGCACCTTCATCAATTTCCTTTTGATATCCCAACGACAGGTAAAACAGGTCATGCCATCGACTTTGAGCAATACTTGCTCGTGCTGAAGAGGTTCCTCAGCCTGTTCTGTCTCAGCATGGCTTTCTGAGGCAATGGCCTTTGAATGTGAGGCCGTGGGGCTAAAAACGAGGACTGAAACAATGCCTAAAAAAGCAACGATTCCCAAAATTAAACGAAGGTTTTTTGTCTTTTTTTTCATTGTACCTGACTCCTTGAATAATTAAAGCGCCAATAAATAAGGCGAGAGAATGAACAAAATAACCGCGATCGTATTGGTCCAAAGCAGCATCTTTTCCCTTTTTAGTTTCTTTTCACCGTCAATGCTGCCATCAAGGCAGGCTTTCCGCTTATTGCCATAGACGGTATAAAAATTAAATGCCAAAAAAATAAGCGCGCCTGCGATAAAGAAATTCTGAAAAGGGATCAAGGCTTTAACAAATCCGGCCACCCCGCCCAGGATACCTGCGGTACTGGCCCCGACACCCAAGCCACCCAAAACAGCAGGGCCAACACAACAGGCCGATGAAAATAAGGCCGAAACCGACGAGATGAATCCTTTCATAACATTGTCTCCTTTAAGAAACGTTCTGATAACTGTTCAGCTTACGCGTCTTTTCCCCTGTGGCGGCGTTGCTGTGGTGCTCAAAGCCTTACGTATAGACCATACGCTACGTTTCTGCGCTCCTCGCGCCTTGCCACAGAGAAAAACCCACCCAAGCTGAACAGTTACACGTTCTGTCGGTTTTTCTGTGCTTCTTTTTCTGCTGCAAGCACTTCTCCGAGACAGCAACGTCCCGAAGGGTTTTTGATCTCACATTCGCAGTTTTTATCCGCGACTTCCTTTCGAATGCGATCTCCTGAGGCGGATAAGCCTGTGTTTTCGATTTCTTCCGCGATCATTTTTTTGCTGATGTCAAAGCAGTAACACACCCACACCGGATCGTCGATTTCTTTCAGACCCACACGAACCTTAATGTCTGATTTTTCAAAGGTCTGTCCACTCTTTGGGTGAAAATAAACGGTGTCGCAGTCGGGCGCTTTGCAGAAATAATAGCCTGTATCTTTGATTTCATGTCCGCGTTCTTTTTTGATCAAATGTCGAAGTGTCTCTGCATCAACCGACTGCCCTTTTTTTTCATTATCCGGGCAGGTCGAGGATTTAAGATCCTTTGATTCCGGCCAAGGACTGCAACAGCTTTCTTGTTTCATGTCATTGTCTGTCTCTCCCCTGTCCGGAGAATTGTTTGTCGCACAACAATCTTCCTGTTTTCTTTTCGACAAGGCATAGACCGTCACTCCGATAAAAATAAAGAGCGCCGGTAACAGGACAATGTCAAGGTATGCAAGCACTGCACTTAAACCCACTGCCCCGAGTACAATGACGAGAATGGGGGTAAAACAACACAGCGCGGCGATAATTGTGCCGCCAATACCAACTTTTAAAAGTTTATTTGAGGGTTTCTTTTCCATTTTTATTAGCTTCCTCTATATCCAGTGATTCCAAAATAGGACAATCTTTACTGGGATCAGCAGGTGTTTTGCAGGATGTCTTTAATTCAGTGAGCGTCTTTTTCATACGAAGCAAAGTCTTTAATTTTTCTTCAATATCGCGCAATTTGGTGTCGATTCGCTCTGTCACATCACCACAAGTGGCTCCGGATTCTACGCTTAGGGCTAACATTTCGGCGATCTCATTGAGCGTAAATCCGATGGACTGGGCATACTTTATAAAACGGAGTCGTTGCACGTCCGTTTGAGAGAATTGTCGATAACCGGATGCACGACGCGGCGGTGGCGGAATCAATCCCCGCCGCTCGTAATAACGAATGGTTTCAACTTTCACCTGCACTGTTAAGGCCAATTGTCCGATACTCAATGTCTTCATTTTTGTGCTCCAATTTTGAGTGTAAACCCTATACCTAAGTATAGAGTCAAGCAATTTTTTTGTGACGAAAATCAAGACTCAAGGCTTGACTTTTAGAGTATATGTCTATTAGTCTGGAAATATGGATATAAAAAAATCAATACAGATTTTTGATGCACTTTCGCAAGAAACACGCCTGCGTGCTTTCCGTTTATTGGTTCAGGCCGGAGCAAATGGCCTACCCGCAGGCGCACTGAGTGAAGCACTCGGCACACCACATAACACAATGTCGTTTCACCTAAAACATTTATCGCAAGCCGGGGTTATCAGCTCGCGGCGCGAGGGGAAATCTTTGATTTATTCGGCCAACTTTGAATCGATTCACGCACTCATCGCATTCATGGTCAACGATTGTTGCAGTCTCGAATTTGCCAGTATTCGCCAAGATAAAAAAAAATGCTGCGCTATTATTGAGCTTGCAGACTGTTGCAAGCCCAAGGAAAGGAATACAACATGAAACGTTTTCACATTCACATCGGGGTTAAAAATCTCAATGAAAGTATCCAATTTTACAGCGCTTTGTTTGGTGCTGAGCCGACTAAAAGTAAACCGGATTATGCGAAATGGATGCTGACAGATCCTTTGGTTCATTTTGC
>JAADHI010000146.1 GCA_013151935.1 Candidatus Manganitrophaceae bacterium | reverse complement strand
GAAAGATTGCCGGTAATTCGATCAAAGGTCGGGATCATTTTTGAGATCGCACGCAGATCCATGCACTCGAAACGAAGCCATGGAAGCTGCTGTCCTTGAATCATTCGAGCCCGTGATATCTGATGTTCGTTTACATCTATCGCAAATACCGCCCCTGTCTCGCCGACCTGCTCAGCCAGGTAGAAGGCGGGAATGCCATGACCACAAGCAATATCTAAGATAGTGGCTCCTTCGAAGAGATGCAAATGTTTCAACAAAGCCTCAGCAAAGGGCGTTGACCAATAATCCTTTGCTGGAAGAGGCCAGCGGGATGCCATATCATGGCTGCGCTCGGTCATTTGCCTGTTTTCTGCTTCCTCATTTATCATTAGCACAGCATATAATATTTTCCATACGAGAGCTAATGGTTACCGATTAGAGCCTTAATTCAGAAAGTCTTCTAAAGGTGAGGCCTATGTTCAAAAACAATTTGCGTTTGAACCCTTGTATTCTTTGGGAAGAAGATTGGTGGTACTGGAAGGATTTTTTTATATCTCACTAGGGGACTTCCACGTTAATTGAGAACGCCCCCTAAGTATTTGTCGGGTCGCATCAAATTTAAGAAGGTGTTCATCCCCTAGAGGTGCGAAACCTGATCCTTTGTTTTCTTGGAAGCCGATTTTTTTTGTGCATGGTCTTTGGAAGTCGAATTACGGTATTTCAGTGCAATATCACGAAACGAGGGGTCCGCATCAAAAATTTCTTGATAGAGTGTTTTGAACTGTTTATCACCGAGTTTTTCGTAAAGCAAGGCCAGTTCATATTTTAGGGCGATGAATTGGCCTGTCTCATTTCCTCTGCTGGTGAGTGCCTTTTCAATGACTTGAACGGCTTTTGGTGTTGAGCCTTCTTCTCTGTAACATGTTGCAAGCATGATGTTTGCGTCTTCAAAACGTTCCTCGCCCAAGGCCCCCAACTCAAAGGCCTTCATGGCTTCCGAAAGCATGCCCATTTCTTTATAGGCGATTCCCAGGTCGTATTGTGTCTCAGCCTCCTCAGTGTCATGACCCTCATGACTTTCCTGAAGGTTCCGAAAGGATTTTTCGAGAGAACCCTCAATTTCGTCCTCCTCGCCTTCAAATCCCTCAGAAAGGATTGTATTGAGATCGACAAACTCCCCGTCTTCTGCTGGTCCTGTATCCTGGGATGTGTTTTTGGCGGTCGCCAGCTTGTCGGGAACATCCTCCCCAATGGCCGTAAGTGTGGGTGCTTCAGAATGCTGATCGGAGAGTGAGTCTGCGTTTAATATGGCTTCCCCAAAAGATTCGGCCTCATAATCTCGTTTTTCCAAGCCTGCTTCATCGTCAAAATAGGAGGTATTGGTTTCGACTTTCTGTGCTGTAGTCGAAAGCACAGCGCCCTTGTCATCTTGGTTTTCAAATGATTTTAATGCTTCCAGAATCGCATTTTTTGCCTTTTCATCTCCGATCGAAGTGTAGTGTTCGACAAGATAATGACATGTGGTGATGGCTTCCTGTGTCATGCCTTGTTGTGTATAAATTTCTTTTAATTTTAAGTGGGGTTTCAATGCTGAAGGGAATGATGTTGTAAGCGATTTGAGCTGGGCAATGGCTTTGTCGATGAGACCGTATTGCACATAAACCTCTGCTTCGGTCATTGCATTTTCGAGCTGAGCTAGGTCTGAGCTTTCCTTCGACTGGCCTGCTATCGCGGGCTTACTTAAAAGGCTTTCTTCTGAAGGGAAGATGGTCTGTTCTTGAAGTAGGGGTTCCGCCTCAGGGGCCAAAAATCCCTGTGCACTTTCTGAGGGTTCTCTGTCACCAAAATTTCTTTCTTCAATTGAATTTTCAACTTCTGTTTCAGAGTGCTTGGGGGCTGGTGGCTTTTTAAGCGGAACTTCGGGTATCTTTTCTTCTGTTGATTTTTGTTGTGACGCGTATGTCGGATCTAGTGTGTTGATTTTTTTGCGAATCTTAGCGGCCTCATCAGGCATATTTTTTTCGTCATAGCGAGCGACCAGTTTTTTGTACTCTTCGATCGCTTCTTCAATGACATCTTGTTTTTCGCACATTTCAGCGATTTCAAGGCGAATATTAAGGTTTTCTGGGTCGAGGCCAGAAAGTTTTCGGTAAACAGCAAGGGCGCCTCGAAAATTCCCATTTTTATAATAGTGTTTTGCAACCTTGAGGTAGTCATCAATGGCATTTCCGATGAGTCCACGTTCGGCATAAACGACGGCGAGTTTCTCGTGAATTTCAATTTTGGAAGGGTCAACCTTCAGGGCTTTTTTATAGAGGGCGATGCTTTTAAGTTCAAAGGCTGCCGCTTGAAATGCATCAGCCGCTTTGATAAAAGCTCCGGTTGCATTTGTTTTGTCGTTTGCTTTGAGATAAAGGTCCCCGATGGCGTTGTAGGTATTGCCGTCGTTTGGATTTTCGGCGGCAAGTTTTTTCCACTCGGTAATGGCTTGCTTTATTTTTCCTTTTAAAACAAGCTTTTGTGCCTTTTCGATGATTGCACTTTTGCTTAAAGACAAAAGGGTCCCTCCTTATAGTTGCCTTTAAAATGGGTATCATAGAAGCCGGAATGTGTCAAGAAATCGAGGGGTATTCTGGGCTTGTTTTGGAAGGGGTTTTATGTTGGAAAAAGCGAGAAAATAAAATAGAAAAAACAGGTTTTTTTAATCTTTGCTCAAGTTTTTTTTCTTATTTTTGTAGGACCACCATTTCATAAAAACCATGATGAGGTAAGCGCCCAGCGCTATGCCTGCCAAAAAGTAAAAGTTTCCGATGATGTGGGGATAATTTTCAGCCAAGTAAAAAAAACCGGACAAAAGGACGGTGCTTCCCAGCACAAAAAACCATAAAGTGATCAGTGGCTTCACATTTAACTCCCTTGAAATTGATAGTGAGACCGCAGTATATACACTTCTTCATCTGTAAACCACTTCGTTTTGACCTGCGACTGAGATTCCTTGTTGCTGATGCTGAATATATCCGGCATCAGCAAAGCTAAAATAGTCCCGATCACCAATAATAAGATGATCTAAGACGGGAATTCCCATCACTTCGCCCACTTTGCTCAAACGTGTGGTGATATTTTTATCTTCAGTGCTCGGACTCGGGTTTCCGCTGGGATGATTGTGAATAAAAATGACAGCGGCTGCCGAATCCCGAATCGCAGGTCGAAAAACTTCTCGCGGATGAACGACGGTGGCGGTCAGGCTCCCCTCAGAAATAGTGACATCTCGTATGAGTTTGTTCTTTTGGTCCAATAGAAGAATCTTGAAGTACTCTTTTTTTGCGTTTCTAAACAAGGGAGCAAAATACTGAAAGACATCACGGCTTTTTGAAAAAATGGCACCTTCAAATAAGGGAATGCTGAGTGACCGTCGCCCTAATTCCAATGCAGCCTTCAGTTGGGCGGCTTTTGCAGGCCCTACCCCTTTTACGGCGCAAAGTTCGGAAACCGTCGCCTGGAAAAATTGCGGCAAAGGGGAAAATTTTTTGAGCAGATAAATGGCAAGTTGCAGGGCATCGCCCTTGTCCGAACCTGTCCTCAGAAGGATGGCCAAAAGCTGGGCATCGGAAAGAGACTCCGCACCATTTTTTAATAAGCGTTCTCGTGGACGTTCTGCTTTGGGCCAGTCCTTGATTTTTAGCATTTTCTACAATCCGGAATCCATTTATTGAAAATTCTGTCTTCAAAAGGAGACAAAATTTTGTCGCTACCGTCAATATATTGGCGAAGTTTCCCTGGAATATCGAGCAAAGGCCTTAAAAGGGTCGGCTTTAGCCACATACAGCTTAGGCATAACCTTTGCATTGGAATACGAGTGTCTTGCTTTCACTAAAATAAGGAGGAATAAGATGAAATGTCCAAAATGTAGTGGGTTGATGTATTTGGAGCGGCTTTCGGATTTTTTTGTAATCTTCAATGTTTGGAAATGTATTAACTGCGGTGCGCTCATGGATAAAACAATCATGGATAACCGAAGAAAAAGTCTCGCTGTTTTAGATGCAGTAGAAACGGCGTCTCAGTAAACATTGCCTGGTTTATTGTATCATTTTGATTTGCACGAAAAAGGGAATGAGAAGCGTTTTTTCTCGCCTGTCTTTATAACAATAATGTCTTCTAGGGTCAGGACCACGTCTTTGCAATGGTCCTGACCCACTTTCTTAAATAGAATCAAACCTTTTCTCTGGTCTCCCGGTAAGATGTCTCCATCTTTCAATCGAATGACTTTAATTTTTTCTATTTCTTTTGCCATTTTCTTTTTTGATTTCGGAAAAAGAATGATACGGCTTGCATCATCTCCCTCACGATAATATTGAATACTCTCTGCTTCGTTTAAGGGGTATTGCTCTTGTTCTGTTTCAATGGTGAGGTAGGTTCTGGAAAGCGTATAGGAAATGGCTTCTTTGGTTTGATTTGAGAGAAGCACTGCAAAAGCCGTAAAGTGCTCGGAAAGATCAATCCCGAGTCGTTTCTCGTCCTCAGAGCCAAGACCGTGTGTGGTAATGGGTTTGACGATGACCCGAATGGCTTCACGGCCTCCCGCATTTTTCCCTTCGGCTGTTGGCATCAAAAGCGGAGAGGATGTGCTACACCCGGCAAAAAAAAGGGCCAAAATCGAGATGACTTTAAGCATAAGACCTCCAAAAGTGGCCCGATTATAGGGGCTCTTCTTTAACAAAGTCAAAAAAAGTATAATGGTCCTGCTCGGAACCTGTTGCCGATTTTTCGTTGAATTGGGGATTTGATCACGATATAGTCCGTGCATGATCTTTTTTTACAACACAAAGACCAGCAAATTTGCAAAAACAAGTGATTTGCGTCTCACTGAGGTATTCTGAATGAATGTGCTCTTCCACTTGGCTTTTCCGGTGCATGACCTTGAGGCCGCCAAACAGTTTTATGTGAGGGGACTGGGCTGCCACTTGGGGAGGACTTCCGCCTCGGCGATGACCCTTGGCCTGGCGGGGCATCAAATCATTGCCCATTTAGATCCAGGAAGCCCCAGGCAACAGGGTGTTTATCCACGCCATTTCGGTCTGGTTTTTTTATCTCGGTCAGATTGGGAAGAACTCGCATGCCGTGCTGAGGAAAACGGGCTGAATTTTTATCAAAAGCCACGTCGGCGCTTTCCAGACACGCCGCTCGAACATGAGACATTTTTTCTCGAAGACCCCTCCCGTAATCTTTTGGAATTCAAACACTACACCTTCGAGTCTGCCATCTTCGGGGAGCAGCAGTTTTCTGAAGTTGGGGATTAAACTTCGTAATCCACGACACGCCGAGCCGTACAGAGTGTTTTCACAAGGGGAATAACGGCTTGATGGTCAGGGTGTTCTTTATACACGCTTAAAGCCTCCCAGCTTTCAAGCTCCGAATATAAGACCACGTCGGGGTCTTTTGCGTTTTCATCAAAACCGACCTCTATCTTTAAGAGTCCTGGAATTTTCCCTACAAGCGATTCGAGTGTTTCCCTTAAAACGTGCGCATTTTCAGAGTAAGAGCGATCCTCTACCGCCTCTTTTAGCTGCCAGATGACAATGTGTTTGAGCATGGCGATTCCCTTCGATATTTTGTCGCTGAATTTAACCTGTGTAGTCTGGGTGAGTTGTTTTTCTTTGATGGAGAATCACGGAATTTTTATCTGGGTCTAGAATGACAGCGAAAAAACAAACCGGACTTTCAAAAGGTTCAAGTGCGATGGGCACATCATTTTTTTTGAGATCCTGCAATGCTGAATTGATATCCGCAACCTCCAAGGCAATAGAAGGTCCTGACGTTGAGGGTTTCCAATCAGGGGCGACATTGGTAATCGCGAAGGTTCCAGAGGGTAATTCATATTCGATCCAGCCTTTTTCATCTCCCGCAGAGCAAGCCTCTTCTTCGGAATAAACCTTGGCCGTCAATCCGAGTATATTTTCGTAAAAATGTCGTGCTTTTGCCAAGTCGGTGACGGGATAGCCTGTGAATGCGATATCTTTAATTTTGATCATCTTCGCTTCCTTCCTCTGTCTCGTTGTGGAGTGCTTGTACTGTGCCGCCACATTTTTTACAGCTTTTGGCGTTGTAGTGATTGAGAAACTTGCATTTTGTACATTTTTGTGAAGAAAATCCCGGCGGGGGGCTACGCAAAGCGGGAATAGCAAAAAGCACCGCGCAAAGCGCCAGTAACGAAAAGAGCAACATAACTGCAATTGGACTGCCAGATCCCATTTTGTCCTCTTTGTTTCTGAGACCCCTTGACGATAGAGAGGTTTCTAAGGTGTACGTACCATCTGTACGAAATGTGACAGGGTATCGAGAATGACTGCTAGATTTTCCCGTGCGGGTGCGGCGCTGCCTGGAAGATTGATGATGAGGGTATCCTCTCGAATGCCACAAATTGCACGTGAAATGACTGCTTTTTTTGTGCTCTTTCGAAACACTTCGAGTCGCATCACATCGGAAATTGCAGGCACTTCACGCTCAATGATGGTTTGTGTCGCATCGGGGGTGCAATCCTGCTTGCCCAAGCCTGAACCGCCGGCTGTTAGGATCACATCTGTTTTTAGGTGATCTGACCATGCGATCAGTTTTTTCTCGATTTTAGAACGATCTGCCTCAATGACTTCAGTGACAGTGACAGTCCCCCCTGCATCATGAATCATCTTTGTGAGTTCGTTTGTGACTCGGTCTTCGCCGGGAATGATGCCTTTTTCTTTGACGGATAAAATGCCAACGGTCCAATGCATGTTGTGTCCCCATAAGTCGTGAGATGCTTTGCGTACTATAACCGAGAATCAATTAAAATCCAATCTCTTCGACGTTTGAGGTGTGAGATGATCTTGAATCGGGTGCATGTTCATGATATGTATTTGTCCAATTGATTGACGAAGCAACGAGTAAGTTTCATTCTTTAACAAGTGAAGGAGGCGTGGTGGCACAAAAAGACGATCCCATTTCTGATGCGCGAAGACGGTTTTTGGACGCTGTTCCAAAAGCCAAACAAGGTTCTGAAACGATTTCTCTTGGAGACGCCAATGGCCGCATTTTAGCAAAAGATCTTTCGGCAGCTTTGGATGATCCGCCTTACAGCCGTTCGATTATGGAAGGTTTTGTGCTTTGTACGGCGGATGTCGAGGGCGCTTCGGAGAACCATCCAATCTCCTTGGAGGTGGCCGGCAGTATCCTTGTCGGTCAATGCGAAGCCAAAGGTCTTGCTCCCGGCCAAGTCCTGCAAGTCACGACGGGCAGTTTTATTCCAGAAGGGCCCTATGCAGTGGTGCGGGCTTGGGATGTTCAGCGTACAGACAATAAAATCTCGGTTTCAAAACCTGCAAAGTCCCATGATAATATCGAGGTTCAAGGGGAGTTGCGTAAAAAAGGCGAAAGTCTCTTTTCTCAGGGCCATCGTATTACTGCGGATGATATCTTTTTGTTGGCAAGTCAGGGGATCTTGACTGTTTCTGTCGCTTTCAAACCGAAGGTTGCCCTTTTTTCTTCGGGAGACGAGGTGATCCCCACTTCAGAACCGTTCAGAGTCGGGGCAATTTGGGACTGTAATGCCCACGGGCTCTCAGCGCTGATTGAAGAAGCGGGAGCAGAAGCCCTGTTTCAAGGCATTGCCAAAGACGATTTGGCCGATTTTACGGCCCGCTTAAAGACTGCGTTACAGACGACAGATATGGCGGTTATTTCGGGTGGAACGGCCATTGGGGGTAAGGATTTCACGGCCGCTCTGATTGATGCCGCAGGGACACCTGGTACGGTGGTTAATGGCATTCCCATGCGCTCGGGCAAACCGATTGTGCTCGGGGTTGTGGATGGAAAACCTGTGGTCTGTGTCGCGGGACATCCCCCTGAAGCGGCGCGAGGGTTTAGGCTTTTTGCGCAAGCGGTCATTGCGCAGTTGATGGGTGCATCTGTCTTAGAAGGAAATTAAGGGTATATAAATGAAAAGCTGGAAAGAGATGATGTCAGAAGCAAAGCAGGAAATTATTTTGCTTGAGGTCGCAGATCTTAAAACAAGAATAGATCAAAAAGAAGATTTTGTGCTTATTGATTGTCGCGAAGCCGAAGAACTTCAGGAGGGTCACATTGCCGAGTCGGTTTTTATTCCACGAGGTGTCCTTGAAATGACGGTAGAGCGGCATTTTAAGGATCGGGACAAAAGCATCGTGATTTATTGTGCCGGTGGAGGGCGTAGCGCACTGGCTGCACAATCGCTCAAAAATATGGGCTATAAGACGGTTGCATCCATGGAAGGTGGTTTTGGGGCTTGGCGGCAGGCAGGTTTCCCGATTGAGCAATAAATCGGACTTTGTCTGTGCATCCTGAACCCGGTTCATTGTCGATTATGGGGAGATTTATTTGACGAATAAACAGATTGAAATTGTTACTATTCAGGGTAGTGTGCGCCCTGGCAATTATACGGGAAAGGCGCTCGCGCTTGTCGTGGACGAAATGAGAAAAAGAGAAGGGGTTCAGGTGCAGGTTTTTGATCCTGCAAAAATGACCCTGTCTTTTCCGGGGCAGAATTCAGATACTGGCGATGCGGCTCAATTTAAGGCGGCCGTTGCAAGGGCCAGTGGCGTTGTGCTCTCGACCCCTGAATATCACGGGGGTCACAGCAGCGTCATTAAGATGATGATCGAAAACCTGGGTTTTCCCTCAGCTTTATCTGGAAAGCCCGTGGCGCTGTTGGGTGTGGCTGCAGGGCAGATTGGGGCGATTAAGTCACTCGAAAGCCTGCGTAGTATTTGCGCTCATGTGGGTTCAATTGTTTTACCGGGATCCGTTTCTATTGCCGGGGTGCAGGATGTTTTTGATAAAGAAGGGCACTGTCTTGATGCGCAAGTCGAGACGCGTATCCGGGTCTTGGGTCAAAAACTCCTTGAGTACATTGAAACAATTATCTGTGCCAATGTTCCCTTAGACGCAATGGTGCGCGCTAAAAATCTTTAAGGACTATTGTCTGAACATGTCTAAATACAAACAACATATTTTTATTTGCACCAATAAACGTTCGGATACGGATGAGCGCGGATGCTGTGCGGACAAAGGGGCCTCCATCATCCGAGACTATTTCAAAAAAATACTCTACGCACGAGGACACAAAGGCAAAGTGCGTGCAAATCAGGCAGGTTGTTTAGATGCCTGTGCCTTTGGTGTCGCGGTGGTGGTTTATCCCGAAGCCACTTGGTATTCTTTGCGCTCTGAGGCCGATGCCCTTGAAGTCATCGAAAAACATGTCGAGCAGGGTGAAATCGTCACCCATTTGTTGATTCCTCGGTCTTGGGCCTGTCCCTCAAATGCGCTCAAACACGTCGAATAAACATGGCTGTACTGATAAAATCCGCACAAGCGGCATTCAAACTGATTCAAATTGTCCCAAAAGAAAACCCTGCACTGACCGTTTCTTTTCAAGCCTTGGGCTGTCGTTTAAATCAAAGTGAAAGTGGGGCCTTGTCCGGAGGATTCGATGCGGCGGGTTTTCGGGTGCTTGCGCCCAATGTGCCCGCCGATCTTTGTGTGATCAATACCTGTTCCGTTACAAATCAGGCTGAATCAAAATGCCGTGCCTTGATTCGGCGTATCTTAAAAAAAAATCCTCAAACCTTTATTGCATTGACAGGCTGTTATGCACAATCCGGCGTGGATGTGCTTCGGCAGATGCCGGGTGTGGATCTCATCGCCGGAACCGATCATAAAATGTCTTTGCCTCAACTCGTACAAGGCATTATCCAAGGATATTCCGGCTCAGGTGCACCGCTTCAAAAACGGGATAAGCCCCTGGTTTTTCACAATCCAAAAATCAGCCGTAGTGAGTTTACCGTTCCCAATTTGTCGGTTTTTGATCATACGACACGGCCTAACGTCAAGATTCAGGATGGCTGTGATTTTTTCTGTACCTTTTGCATTATCCCTTACACCCGTGGACGTTCTCGCAGTCGCAATTTTGAAGATGTGATCTTAGAAGCATCTATTTGGGCTGCACGCGGGCATCGTGAAATTGTGTTAACGGGTGTGAATTTGGGTGAGTATGAATCTCAGGGCCAAAATTTGGTGAATTTAATTCAGGCCCTTGAAGGCATTGAAGGCTTGCAGCGTATTCGCATTTCCTCTATTGAGCCCACGACGGTTTCACCCGCATTATTACATTTGATGCACTCGTCCAAAAAACTTTGTTCTTATTTGCATCTGCCTTTACAGAGTGGCAGCGATGCAATACTCTCTGCCATGGATCGGCGTTATTCTCGACAAGCCTATATGGATTTTGTGCAAGAGGCCATTATATCCGTGCCCAACTTAGGTTTGGGGACGGATGTAATGGTGGGTTTTCCGGGAGAAGATGAAGCGGATTTTGACGAAACTGTTTCTTTGATTCGGACTTTGCCCTTTTCATATTTACATGTTTTTCCCTATTCCCGTCGGAAGGGCACCCGTGTGACACGGGGCAATCTTGTGCCCGTGCATCCGACAGTCATTAAGCAGCGGACAAAAATACTCTGTGATCTTTCTAATCGATTGCGCAGTACCTTTTATCGCAGCAGTATTGGAAAAACCGTTTCTGTGCTCTTTGAAAACAAGAATCGTGATGGTTTGTTTACAGGTCTGACAGAAAACTATATCCGAGTGGGTGTGGAAACAAATGAAGATCTTTCGGGCTTTGTAAAATCGGTTCGGATTGAGACGGAAAATGAAGGCTTGGCACTCGGGAGATTGTTAGCGTCTTAGGTGACTACAAAATGAAAATATTTTTAGAAACATACGGCTGCCAAATGAATGTCTCAGATTCGGAGATCGTTTGTTCTGTTTTGGCGGCGGCAGGGCATGAGATTGCCCCGGCGCTTGAAGAAGCGGAAGTCGTGCTGATTAACACCTGTGCGATTCGGGAAAATGCCTATCGCAAAATTTATGGACGCCTCGATCGTTTGCGTCCGCATCGTTTACGCATGATCAAAGAAAAAGGTCACTTTGTTGTCGGCCTTTTAGGGTGTATGGCGCAAAACCTCAAGAAAGACATGTTTAAACATCCCGTTGTAAACCTGGTGGTCGGACCCGATAATTATCGCGCGCTGCCGGATTTGATTGCAAAACTGGCAGCGCGCGATCAAATAAAACAAACAGAAATTGATGCGGATCTCTCCGAGTATGAAACCTATCAAGGCATTGACCCCAAGCGTTTTGATGGGGTCAATGCCTGGGTTACGATCATGCGGGGCTGTGATAATTTCTGTACTTTTTGTGTGGTGCCTTATACGCGTGGTCGAGAGCGTAGTCGATCTTTGTCGGATGTCTTGGCCGAAGTTCACCGTCTCGTCGCACAGGGTTTTTCGCAAGTCACGCTCTTGGGACAAAATGTAAATTCATATCAGGCTGAAGGGCTCAGTTTTGCGGATTTGATCGTCGCTGTGGCCGATGTGCCAGGGGTTTCGCGTGTGCGTTTTACCTCGCCGCATCCCAAGGATTTTCCTGATGCCCTGCTTGAAGCGATTGCAAATCATCCCAATATTTGTAAACACATTCATTTGCCACTTCAATCCGGCAGCGATCGTGTGCTTGAGTTGATGAGTCGGACTTATACGGGGGCTGAATTTTTGGCCTTGGCTCAAAAAATTCGCCGGAGCATCCCCAATGTTTCCATTTCAACAGACATTATCGTGGGGTTTCCGACAGAGACAGAATCCGACCATCAAAAAACCCTGATTTTGTTGAAAACCGTTGGTTTTGAAAGTGCTTATATCTTTAAATACTCCGAACGTAAAGGCACCATTGCCTCAAAAAAATTCCCGGACGATGTTTCTTCCGCCCTGAAGACTTCTCGTATCGTTGCGTTATTTGATACACAACGCGAGATCGCTTTAGAGAAAAACCGGACTAAAATTGGGAGTACTCTGAATGTGATGTTAGAAGGCGAATCTGACAAACGCCCTGGGTTCCAAGTCGGAAAAACCGAAGGCAATATGACCGTTATTTTCCCCCAAACCCCCCATCCTCTCGGAACAATTATCCCCATCGTGGTCACGGATGCCACATCGGCAACGCTTTTGGGAAAAAGCCAAAGTCTCAGCATGCCCGTTTTAGAGATGTTCTGATTCCTTCCTTAACTTGATAAAAGTGGTATGCTTTTGATCAGTTCTTTTTTTATGAATTCATGTCAACCGCTACGCCATGTGTGTTATTTGAACTTAAGGAAAATGGACTGTTTTTATGGAATATCTCTCAGACGATGTGATGACCCGAAGAGACGGGACGATTCCGCGTGATGAGTTCACACTTGCATATACCCTCGTAACACCTCATACATCAAGCGCCGTTCTCCTGATTGTGCATGGCATTAACGATCACAAGGGGCGTTATGCCTTGCTTCAAGACGATTTAGCCGAAGCGGGCTATACCAGCTTTGCGTTAGACTTACAGGGTTTTGGTCTCTCGGAAGGGAAACGAACAGATGTGGCGCGCTATCAGGACTATCATGATGACATCGCAGCAATGCTAGATCTTATCCACAAAGAATGTCCGAATGAAGCTGTTTTTTTGCTGGGCCACAGTTTAGGGGGTTTGATTTCAGCGACGTTTTGTATTGATCATCCGGGCAGCGTTGATGCTTTAGTGCTTTCATCTCCTGCGTTTGAAGTTCGACCCCTGCCCTTTTATTTGGAAATGCTGGCAACCCTATTTTATTTCTTGATGCCTACGGCTTCTGTCAGTTACCCTGGTCTACATAGCAAACGTAGTCACGATCCATCAATTGCAAATGCCGTGGCAAAAGATCCACTGATTGTTGAAAAGGCGACACCTCGTTTTTATCAACAATTTAAAAAGATGAAGGATTATTGTCAGCAATATGTGGATCACATTGACTTACCCACACTGATCATGCAAGCTGGAGATGATGTTACCGTTTGTCCCGAAGGTGCGCGGGCCGTGTATGAGCGTTTGGAAAATCCGAAAAAAAAGCTCATCTGGTATGAGGGGTATTATCATGAGGTTTTTCACGAGATGGCAAGAACCAAGGTGGTGGTCGACTTGATCCACTGGTTGGACGAAATATCTGCGGAACAGAGAGAGTCTCCTTCTCAATGAAATTTAGGCCCCTATCCCCGAAATCACTCAAACGGATCGTTTTGATTGTATTGTTCGGTTTTTTTTCCTTGAGTCCCGCAGTGGCCAAAGAAGCTCCCTCGCTCAAAACCGGTTTTGGAAAAGTGACTTGGGGGATGAGCTTGGAAGAGGTGATCGGCGCTTACAGTATTGTGATGAAGATGCCGGAACGTCGTGACCCCGGTGGCATCTGGGCCTTTAAAGGGCCTTCGGATGGTGAACTCACAGTTTCAGGAGAAGCCTTAGGGGAAGCGGATATCCGTTCTGTGAGTTTTGGCATCCATCCAGAATACGGCTTAGCGATTGTGCATACCCGGTTTAAAGATGCAAATGATCCCAAATTTGTAGACAAACTCCTGCCCAAATGGACGGCCCGTTTAGGAAAACCCAAAGCCCAACTCCGTGGTCCGAAGGTGATTTGGGAGATTGGCGAAACCTATATCGAGTTAACCTACCACACCGTTTCTCGTAAACATCCTTCTCCCTCAGACCACCTGGCCATTGTGAATTGGGACATACCGCGTTTGGAAACAATTCAAAATGAAAAATCCGAAAAGCCCTTTATGCCTGATGTCGAGCGGCTTCGACCCATGCGAAGACCCCACAGAGAAAACTAGAACATTTGCCGATTCAGGACAAGATTAAGCCTACAGCATTAGTCCTGGGTCCCTTACTTGCCTTTTTAATTCCCCTTTTTGTCACGATTGCAGACCATCCTAAAGCAAGCTTTATGTTGGGCATTGCACTCTGGATGGCACTTTGGTGGATGACGGAGTGTGTGCCACTTGCAGTGACCGCGCTTATTCCGCTGATTGTTTTTCCGCTGACCGGTATTGCATCCGCAAAAGTGACGGCTCCGCGTTATATGACGAGTACAATCTTTTTGTTTATGGGTGGATTTTTGATCGCACAGGCGATGGAAAGGACAGGATTACATCGTCGCATTGCGTTGTCTATTTTGTCGCGATGGCATACGAGTCTCTTGCAAATCGTCGCAGGTTTTTCCTGTGCAACGGCTTTTCTTTCGATGTGGATATCAAATACGGCCACGACAATGCTCATGCTGACCATTTCAATGGCGGTGATCTCTCGGCTTGAGGGGAAATTGAGTCCAAAAGACCTCAAAATTTTTGCCAGCACCTTGCTCTTGTGTGTTGCCTATTCGGCCAATATTGGCGGGATGGGGACGCCAGTCGGCAGTCCACCCAATCTCATTTTTATGGAAACGATGAGAACGCTTGCTCCGGATCGCACCCCCAGTTTTTTACAATGGATGATGATCGGAGTCCCCATGGTTATTTTGGGTTTGGCCGTGCTTTACTTTTTTATGGGCCGTACGCTTCGATGTCTGCATTATTCGGGCTCAAACTTGGGCACGATCAAAGATGAAGTGTCGGATTTAGGACAAATGTCGCGGCAAGAATACTATGTGGGTGCTGTTCTTTGTATGACCGCCCTGGCCTGGATGACACGTCAAGGCATTCATGGTGAACGGTTTACGATACCCGGTTGGTCGTCTTTGTTACCCTATCCCGGTGTGGATGATGGTACGGTGGCGATGTTTGCAGCCTTTCTTTTGTTTGTGATCCCGATAAAAGATAAAAAACCGCTTTTGGATAAAGAAGCCTTTACCCGTCTGCCTTGGCGTATTTTACTTTTATTTGGTGGCGGCTTTGCAATGGCGATGGGCATGCAAGGCTCCGGGCTTTCTGCGGTCATTGGAAACCAGATGGCTTTTTTAGGGGATGTCGGGCCTTTTTTTATGCTCTTAAGTATTGCCTTGATCATGACTTTTTTAACTGAAATTACGAGTAATACCGCGACCACACAGGTCATTCTCCCTATTTTGGCCGCAGTGGCAATTGGGAGTGGACATGACATGACGCTGCTCTTGGTGACGGCCACGCTTTCGGCTTCTTGTGCGTTTATGTTACCTGTTGCGACCCCACCCAATGCCATCGTGTTTGCCTCAGATCGTATTGCCATACAGACCATGATGCGGGCGGGCATTCGGCTTAATTTCGTCATGGCTTTTGTGATCGTGCTGCTTGTGCTGGCGATTCGCACATTATTGCCCTAATGACTGGCTCTGAAAGGTTTGAAAAACGACGGCAAGCGCTTGAGCGACTTTTTAAGCACTTGCCCCTGCGAAGCCGGATTGCTGCCGACCCCATTGAAATTCCGCACCGTTATAAAGACCCGAGGGAAATAGAAATTGCCGGGTTTATTGCCGCAGTGCTCGCTTATGGTCGTGTTGATTTGTTTAAGACCTGCATCGATAAAATTCTGGCGCTTGCTGAGGGTGGGCTTTACAACTATTTAGAGTCTTTTAATGTCAAACGAGAACGGCCGCGATTTGAAGGGATTTATTATCGTTTTAATACAGAGCAGGATCTCTTTGATTTGATGTTTTTGATCAGCCGCATCGTTAAAAAATATCAAAGCATTGGCACTTTGTTTCAGAAGCTGTATCAATCAAAAGATTGTGATATCGGTCCGACACTTTCACGTTTTATTGCGGTTTTACGCGAGATGCTACCATCGAAACCTTCGCGGGGTCTGTCCTATTTATTGCCTTCTCCCGCATCAGGCAGTGCATGCAAACGCCTGAACCTTTTTTTACGTTGGATGATTCGTAATAAAGATGGTTTGGATTTTGGGCTTTGGAAAACAATTCCGCCCGCAAAGCTTGTCATCCCCTTAGATACGCACATTATCCGTATCTCCCAGTACCTGCAATTGACGACACGCAAAAGCCCCGATTGGAAAATGGCAAAAGAGATTACAGCAGCCCTACGGCAGTGCGACCCTCTTGATCCACTGCGCTATGATTTTTCACTTTGTCATCTGGGTATTTCTGGGGCCTGTCCCGTAAAACAAGAAGCCAAAAAATGCCGTATTTGTGTTTTGCAGGAGGTTTGTTTTGCACGCTCTGATTAAGTCTGGGTTCAAGTTTTTTCAGAATGAGATATGCGATGATACGTCTTCGTAAATCAAGTCGATTCTCGCCCTGTAAGACCTCCTTTATTTATATCCCACGCGATCCATCAATCGAATGGCCTCTTTTTGCAGTTCGCCCGCTTTGGCAAGATTGCTTTCGTCTTGTTTGAAGCGACCCCATGCAGCGACTTCTGAGGCGGTTTTGACCTTGGGGTTCACGGGGTATTCCATATTGCCGTCTGCAAAAAGGTTTTGTGCTGCTTTTGAGGAAAGCCATTCTAAAAATGCGCTTGCGGCTTTTTGTTTCTTGCTGTGTTTTGTGACGCCTGCGCCCGAAATGTTCACATGCACGCCCCGTCCTTTTTGATTGGGCCAAAACAGGGCCAACGGAAGACTTGGTTTTTTCCGCATGAGTCGTCCGTAATAATAGGTATTGATAATACCCACATCACATTGTCCCGCAGCAATGGCTTCGAGGACTTTGGTGTCACTTGAAAAAACGGGAGCAGCCAGATTATTGACCCATGATTTGATGACTTGTTCCGTTTTTTCTGTGCCCAGTTCGGCGATCATCATCGCGACTAAAGATTGATTGTAGACTTTTTTACTCGTTCGTAGGCAAAGCCGGCCCTTCCAGATGGCTTCCCCCAGGGCTTCATAGGTCGACAAGTCAGCGGTTTGTACCTTTTCTGTATTATAGACGATTGTGCGTGCGCGAATCGAAAGCCCAAACCAGCGCCCTTTCGGATCACGCAAATGATGGGGCACATTTTCTTTCAATACTTCTGAGTTAATTTGTAAAAGCACGTCTTGTTCTACGGCTTGCCAGAGATTGCCCACATCAACGGTAATGAGTAAATCGGCTGGTGTATTAACACCTTCGGTTTTTAGTCTCACCAAGAGAGACGCTGCTTTATCAGTGAGCAGCTTGATTTTTACCCCGGTTTTTTTTGTGTAGTGATCCAGTACAGGCTTGATTAAATGTTCTTTACGTGCAGAATAGACAACCAACTCTTCTGCTGCAAATACCCCAGGGCTTGCTGCAAGAGAGAAGATCATGAGCAGAAGGGAGAGGGTGAACTGAAAAAAACGAGGGGGTGCCATGAAAAACATGTGGTTACTCCTTAATTAAAGATAGGACTTTTATTAATGAGAATCAGTATCAATATTAAAGCAAGCACCCTACAGCTTGTCAAGTTTTTAAGAAGCGATCTTAAGAATTGTTTTATCTTTTGTTTGCTTCCCGGTTGATGTACCAGGAAGTTCTGGTACTCGGGTCGGTAGGCATACAGGGTTTGTGTTCTTGAAAGAAATTGTCCAACTGTCGTATGATCTTGTTTTATTTGAGAGGCCTGTGTGATGACAATGAATAAACTCAACTGGAAGGAAATTTCACCCACTGATTCCGAAAAAGGTTGCGTGATTACGCTGCACGGACGCGGGACGAGTGGGGAAGATTTGATGCCGCTTGCAAATGATATTGATTTACCCAATTTGCGTTGGATTTTTCCCGACGCGCCCTTTCCCTTTCCTGATTTGCTCGGTGGTTTAATGTGGTACGGTTCTCGAACGGGCAATTCTAATGGCATCCTAAACAGTCGAAAATTACTTTTTGACTTATTGGATCATCTCATTGATGAGGAGGGTGTGCCGCCTGAAGATATCGCCTTACTTGGTTTCTCTCAGGGAGCGGTCATGGCATTGGATGTTGCCTTACGTTATTCAAAAAGAGTCGGGGCACTCATCGCGATGAGTGGTTTTTTGGCTACGCCGGAAAAACTCAATAAAGAAAAATCACTCGAATCCCTGAGTGTGCCGATCTTACTTACGCATGGGGTGGAAGATGAAGTGGTTTCTGTGGATGGTTCCCGTGAGGCCCTCAAAACACTGATGGATGAAGGATATACTGTTGCACTTCAGGAATATGACATGGGGCATCAGATTGTCCCTGAAGAAATTGTGCATATTCGTGAACACCTGCAATCGCACTTAGGGCTTCCTTGAAAAGCAAGAGGCGCCTTTTGGTTTTGTCCTGTTTATGAGGAGAAGTAAAAATGTCCCAGCTCAAAAAAATACACCTTATATTTCTGGGGTTGCTGTTGTTATTTTCTCTTACGGCCTGTTCAAATCCTGAAGGTAAAAGCGCTCAATTGTATGAAACAGCACAATTTGAGGAAGAACAATTTAATATAGAACACGCCACAAAACTCTACGAAGAAATTTTGAAAAAGTATCCTGAGTCGGACTTTGCGGGTAAAGCAAAAAAACGTCTTGAGGCCTTGAAGGCAGAATTGCCTTGATGCCACCCTGGTGAATGGGTCGGAGTCTATCAGGACACTGGCCTGTACATAACATGTTGACAATCGTAAAATGGCGCTATACCCTGCTTTTGGAGTAGGGTTTTATCTCATCTGAGAGGGGATTAAGATGGCACGTAAGGCATTGGGGAAAGGGTTTGAGGGGAAAGGCTTAGGGGCCTTGGTTCCGACGATGGAGGCAGATTTGCCCGGTCTCTTGAATCTTGATGTCGATCGGGTCAAGGCAAACCGTTATCAGCCAAGGCAGATCTTTGATGAAGCGGCACTCGAATCTTTAGCGGCGTCTTTAAAACAGCATGGCCTCATTCAACCTATTACGGTTCGTAAAGATGAAGCAGGTGGATATGAGCTCATTTCGGGAGAGCGGCGTTGGCGTGCCGCGAGACGGGCTGGACTCTCAAAAATTCCTGCGATCCTAAAAGAGGTTGCGGATCAGGAGCTCATGGAATGGGCGCTGCTTGAAAATTTGCAGCGTGAAGATCTTAACCCGATTGAAAAGGCAAAGGCCTATGAAAACCTCATTTCTGAGTTTTCGCTGACACAAGAGGCCATCGCCAGTCGTATGGGAATCAATCGTTCTTCTGTTTCAAACTTTCTGCGTCTTCTTCATCTTCCAAAGGAACTTTGGGAAGAAATTTCTGAGGGCCGTCTTTCAATGGGGCATGCGAAGGCGCTCTTGTCGCTTGAATCTAAGTCTGAACAATTGAAGCTTGCAGAGGAAATCGAAGCACGCGGTCTTTCGGTGCGTCAGGCAGAAGCTGCGGTGCATCAAATCAAAAAACAACCCGTGCTTAAAAGAGTGGTGAAACCTTTAAGCCAGGGCGAGCGTGCCGATTTAAGTGCCTTAGAAGATCGCCTGCGACGCAGTTTAGGCACGAAAGTGAAATTATCTCAGCAGGGAAATACAGGTGAGATTCGGATCACTTATTATTCCCTGAGCGACTTGGATCGTATTTTGGAAAAATTGACGTAGCCTAAAGGCAGTCAAGGCGAAAAAGAAGGTCTTAGGTGCCTTCCACGTTAATTGAGACCTCAAGTTTAGGGTAACAATTTTAAAGAACTGAAGCACTATCTTTAGGAGGAAACATGGCGCGTAACAGTAGTGATGATATGGTGGCTTTTTTAGGTAAGGGAACAACTTTTAAAGGCGTTATTACTTATGAAGGTGCAATTCGCATTGATGGCAAGATGGAGGGGGAGATTATTTCTCTGGGTGACTTGGTGATCGGAGAGTCAGCGAGTATCGATGCAAAGATTTCAGTGGGTAGTATTATCTGTGGTGGCAAAATCAACGGGGACCTTCAGGCCTCAAAGAAAATACACCTCCTTTCAAAATCGACAATCAGTGGTTCGCTCAATACGCCGCGTTTAATTATCGACGAGGGTGTGAGTTTCAACGGGCACTGTGAAATGAAGACCCCGTCTCCAAATATAGCGGATCCAAGTTAAGGGTCTCTGATATGTTGGATGGCATAAAAAGAATCCGTTCGGGCTCAGGCCAGCGGGTGGTTGTTGGCATGAGTGGCGGTGTTGATTCGGCAGTGACGGCGGCTTTACTGAAAGAAGCGGGTTATGACGTCATCGGTGTGACTTTGACGCTTTGGCAGGATGAAAATGAAGACGAAAAAGCCTGGCAAGACCGCTCTTGCTGCAAGGTGGGTTTAGCGCGCCACGTGGCGAAAGAACTCGATATTCCGCATCATAAAGTCGATATTCAAAAAGTCTTTCAGGCTGAAGTCATTGATGATTTTTGTGATACTTATTTGATCGGTGAAACACCAAATCCCTGTGTGCGTTGTAACGCGCGGGTTAAGTTTACGCAGCTGCTTTTGTCGGCGCGTGAATTGGGTGCCGATTATCTTGCCACGGGGCATTACAGCCGAATCAGGTACGATGTAGAGTCCAAACGCTATGCTTTGCTCAAAGGCATCGATCTGAATAAGGATCAGAGTTATTTTCTGTACCGTTTAAGCCAGGCGCAGTTGGCCGCAACCCTGTTTCCCTTAGGTGAGATGTGCAAAGAGGATGTGTATAAAAAAGCGGCTGAGATGGGTCTACCTTATGAGGAAATTCTGGAAAGCCAGGAAGTTTGTTTTGTGACACAGAAAGATTATCGTGCTTTTTTAAGTGAAAATCGCCCAGAAGCCAAGCGTCCAGGTGAGGTCGTGAGTCCTTCGGGGGAGGTGCTTGGACAACATGAGGGTTTTTCTTTTTATACGGTAGGACAACGACGTGGGCTTGGCATTGCGATGGGGGAGCGTCGCTATGTCACAAAGCTTGTCCCCGCTTTAAATCAGGTTGTGCTTGGCACTGAAGACGAGCTCCTCTGCGACAGCTTTATCACAAAAGATCTTGTCTGGGGGGCATTGGGGCCTCTAAAAACGGCGTGCGCTGTGCAAGCCCGCATCCGCCACCGTGCTGAACCTGTGGCTGCTGACATTATTCCCCTTGAAACTGGAGATCCTGAGCTCTCTGATGTTGATGTGCGTTTTCATCGGCCAGAGCGGGGGGTGACACCGGGACAGTCCGTTGTCTTTTACCAGGGGGATGAGGTCATCGGTGGAGGAACGATTTCAAAACATAAGGAAATTGAAGGGGACGACCAAAAAAACCTGATCCAGTTGAAACTGGATCAGGTTTAAAGATATATGAGAACAAAGGGATTGAAGCCCTTATTATTTGACGGCCTGCACGACTGATTTTCGTTTATTTTCTTCATTTGTGAGCGGGAAGGGGGTCGGTATTTTTTCTACAGCAGCGCTTGAGCCCATTTTTGCGCCGCCGTTAAATTGTGCCCCTTCCTCAATGACCAGCGAGGGGGTTGTAATATCGCAATTTACCACGGAGGTCTTCAGCAACTGGACACTTTGACGTCCCAGGATTTTTCCCTTGACCGTGCCGCCAACAATGACGGTATCCCCTTCTATCTCGGATGAAATCATGGCCCCTTCACCTAAAATGAGGGTGCCGTCCACATTGATTTTTCCCGTGACCTTTCCGTCCAGTCGTCCAGAGCCCTGAAAGTGAATATCACCTTTAATCTCAACACTTTTTCCCATAAAAATGATCAGTTCATCAGATTCCCTTGCGGGACTTTCTTCACGTCCAAATGCCATTCTGTCTCCTCCTTATTAAATATAGCACCGTAGGATAAATCTACCGCGAAGGGAAAAAGCTGTCAAGAAATTGGACCCTTGTTTGGCAGATTCGTCAGTCGTTTACTGGAGATCTTGAAATATTACTTTATTACAATAAAAGAAGTGTGATTACCATGCTTTTTCCGAAGTTAAAAAAACGCGGCACCTTTGGCCAGGCAAATTTTGAGGTCTTCAATAAGGTGGGGCGGCGGTGTTCCAAGATCAAATATTCTGGCAAAAGGTTCTGTTTCTGGGTGATAGCCTAAGATCAGAGCATCTTTTCTCATGCCACGTAGTAGCGTAATGAATAGCCCATTTCCGGGTATGCCTCCGATAAAGTGCATTTCTTCATCAATGACTTTTTCTAGAAGACCCAGGGTTGTGACTGTACTGGTTTCAAGCCAAGCCTCCGACAGTCTGATAGAAATGGCATCCGAAAAGTCTTCTTGAAAGACTTGGGTCGCCGATATTTTTAGGATGGTGAGGGCATTGCGAGCGCCTGCGGCTGCGGAGGCCTTTAGCATTGAAAGCTGCATTGAGATAAAAACACGGTCTCGGCTGAAGCCTGTCAATTGGAGATGACAGGCTTTTTTTGCGATTTTTTGAGAGGACGCATCGGATTTCCAGTCAAAAAACCGTAACTTTTCGATCTGGATTGAGGGGGTTTCGTCCGCTAAAGCCTGTGATATTTCCGCTGTGAACAGCAACAGTAGGGCGAAAAATGTGCCCAGAAGCGCCCATTTTGTAAGCACATTTCTTCCAGTCATGTTAGGCATTCTCTCTAATTTCTTTATATAAAGCAAAGGTTTAAAGCTAAATCAGTGATGGAGTATTTCTTGATCCCCCTCGAAAGAGGGGATTGACCCTGCTTGAAGAGATCAATTAAAGTGATGACTTGAGTGATTGGCTGTCTTAGATGGCTTGTAAGGAGAAATAATTTATGAATGAGGACGTTCTCTCTTTTTTTTCAGAAGATGATCGACGCAGTGCTTCGGGTTTCAATCGTTTTCGTCGGTTTTTAAATAATTATTGGCTCATTCCGTTGATGATTTGTTACCTTCAATTGGCGACTCAAGTCATTTATCCCACCGATTCTCCGCTGCAACGTCTCGAAAAAGGCAATCGTGCTTTTTTACAGGGGATCCCCATTGCCTATGAAATTGCGACGCGCGACTTTCCCTTTACTTTGTTGGGACATTTTTATGAATTGGGTATCCGGGGGGCCTATCAATCCGGGTTTTTTCAAGTGCCACATGAGGACATTAAAACCGCCTTGGCCCGACCGGAGTTGCAAAATGCCCTTTATCAGCGTCTTCTTGCTTCACGGGATCATCACGACAGTGAAGTTGGCGGCTTGCTTTCTATCTCCTATGCTGCCTCAGGGGAACCTAATCTCAATATCTACCCCATTTCTTCCCTGAATGAAATCTATCTTGCGCGTCTCCGTAAAAGCATCGAAACGCCAGAATCCTTAATTGGCCTGCTCGAAGCGGACTATAGTCATGAAATTTTGGATGGTGTGGGAATTAGAGAACCCTGGATTGAAAGCACAAGAACCTTGATTCAAAGTGATCGTATTTCAGAACCCTTACGTCGGACCATGATGCAAAACTTTCTTGAGATGTATGAGGCGCTTTCCGAATCACGCTATATCCTGTCTCCCTATCAATTCAAGGCAGGTCTGGGCAGAATCCCTTTGGATGAGCGTTTTGTAGGGATTTTCCATTTTCACAACGGCTTGAATGAACCTCCTTCTGCCGTAGATATTCAGCAAAGCCAGCGCAACCGACAATTGGTCTTTACTTTTTCTGAGTCTGGCTGGACTTTATATGATGTCAACCAGGAAGTCCTCGCAATGGTGGACATTAAGATTGACAATCGACTCCACCTCCAATAGACTAACGGCTTTCAAATTATAGGTGTAAGTTCGCAGTCAAGGGAGACGCAGTTAATGAAAGTCATCTTAAAATCAGATGTAGAGCGCTTGGGTCGCATGGGAGATCTTGTGGAGGTTAAGGCGGGTTACGCAAGGAATTTCCTGCTGCCTCAGTCCTTGGCCGCACTCGCAACAAATAAAAATGTTAAAATGCTGGCCCACGAAAAACGCATTATTGACGCAAAGATAAAAAAAGTACGGCTTTCCGCCGAAGATGTGGCGCAAAAAGTTGCGGCTCTTTCTCTTTCCATTCCAGCTCAGGTGGGTGAAGAAGGGAAGCTTTTTGGTTCAGTTGTTTCCAAAGACATTGCGGATGCCATGCTGGCTGCGGGTATGGAAATTGATAAACGCAAAATACTCTTAGATAAGCCCATTAAGGCTCTGGGTGTCTTTCAAATCCCTGTTAAAATCCATCATGATGTCTCGGCTTCTGTTAAGGTTGAAGTGGTTGCTAGTACGGAAAATACAGAAGCGTAAGAGAAGGATGTTTCCCACCTTAAGTCCCAAATTGACAGATGATCACATAAGGTGACGATTTAGCCCCACTGAGGGTGTTTTCGTCTGTATCTGATTGACCTTAAGTTGTTTTTTGACGCCGTTTCAAGCAAGGAGAGCGTATTTATGAAAAAAATGAAGCTTTTTGCGGGGAATTCAAACCCTGTGCTTGCGAAGGAAATCGCGGATTCCCTTGGGATTTCTCTCGGTAAATCTACGGTGTCGACCTTCAGTGATGGCGAGATTTACGTCAAAATCGAAGAAAATGTGCGAGGGAATGATGTTTTTATCGTACAATCTGCCTCAGACCCCGTCAATACCAACATCATGGAATTGCTCATCCTGATTGATGCACTCAAGCGGGCTTCTGCGCGTGAAATCACTGCTGTGATCCCGTATTATGGCTACGCGCGTCAGGATAGAAAGGATCAGCCTCGTGTCCCGATTACGGCGAAGCTTGTTGCCGATTTGATTGGTTCCGTGGGTGCACATCGTGTGCTGACGATTGACTTGCATACAGGGCAAATTCAGGGGTTTTTCAATATCCCTGTAGATCACCTTTACGCCAGTCCCGTTTTGCTTAATTATTTCCAACAAAAGAAATTTGATGATTTGATTATCGTTTCTCCTGATGCGGGGGGGGTTGAGCGGGCCAGAGCCTTTGCAAAAAAAATGAATGTGGGTTTGGCCATTATCGACAAACGCCGAGAAGGCCCGAATCGAACAAAAATTATGAATATTATTGGTGAAGTCGCAAATCATGATGTTCTCATATTAGATGACATGATTGATACGGCGGGGACCATCGCACAAGCTGCGGCTGCGATCAAAGCCAAGGGGGCAAGGCGTATTTTTGCGGCTTGCGCACATCCCGTTTTTTCAGGACCAGCCATTGAGCGTCTGAATGAAGCTCCCATTGAAGAAATTGTCGTGACCAATACGATTCCTCTAAGAGGGAAAGAGTTGGTTTGTAAAAAAATTACCGTTTTGTCTGTGGCCCCTCTTTTGGGAGAAGCCATTAAACGGATTAACGAAGAGTTATCGGTGAGCTCATTATTTAATTGAGCCCGAAGCCTGTATTGATATCATTCGAGGAGAAATCCCATGCAAAAAATTACAATTCAAGGTGAATACAGAAAAACCGCAGGAAAGGGTGTTGCCCGTCAGCTCAGAATGCGAGGGAAGATTCCGGCCGTGCTTTACAGCAAGGGGGTTTCTAAGCCCCTCACTTTAAACCCGAAAGAGGTTTCTGATGTATTACACTCGGTTTCAGGAGTGAATACCCTTATTACCCTTGATATGACGGGCGACGAAAAAGGCCAGCACGTTGCGATTTTACGGGATTACCAAAAAGATCCTCTCAATGGTGCCTTGTTGCATGCCGATCTTTTTGAGCTTTCAATGACTGAGCCGCTTGAAGTCAAGGTCGTTATTGAGATTACCGGGGGAACCCCCATTGGTGTGAAAAGAGATGGCGGTGTTCTTAGAACCCACTTGCGCGAACTTGAAGTTCGCGTTCTTCCCACGAATATTCCAGATCACATCCAGGTTGACGTGTCGCAGTTGGCGCTTGGCGAAACCATTCATATCGGAGATCTTTCACTGGATGAAGGAATTGAAGCGCTGGGGCAGGCCACTCAGGCTGTGGTCTCCGTGGCCTCCACGATGTCTGATGAACAATTAGATGCGCTCTTGACGACACCTGCGGATACGGATGCAGAACCTGTCGCCGCTTCGGAAGACGAGGAGCCCAAGGCCGAAGATAGTTAGGCCGACGGCTTCCGCTTTTTCGGAGGATATACTTGAAGCTTGTTGTCGGTTTGGGCAACCCCGGTTCAGCCTACGCGGAAACAAAGCATAATGTCGGTTTTTGGGTGCTTGATGCCTTTGCGCAACAGCACCAACTCAATTTTTCGGCGGACAAAAGGCAGGCTCAGGTTTGTCGTGGTATTTGTGATGGACCCGATGGCAGTATTGATTTTTTTCTGGTCAAGCCTCAGACCTTTATGAATCTGTCGGGGCGTGCTGTTTCGGCGTTGCTGCACTATTACAAAATTCCGCTTTCCAATCTCATTCTTATCTACGACGACCTTGATTTGGAACCCGGTCGCCTGCGTATCAAGAAGCAGGGTGGGGCCGGGGGGCACCGGGGTGTGGCCTCTGTGATTGAGCATGTCGCTTCAAAAGACTTTCTTCGTCTTAAAATTGGAATCGGGCGCGATCCTAGAGTAGAAACCGCCGATTATGTGCTTTCGCGTTTTCGCTCTGCAGACAAAAAAAAGGTGCTTGGAGCGCTTGAAGATACCTTAGAGGCTCTGCCCTTGTTATTGGACGACAAGGTGCTAGAGGCCATGAATCGTTTTAACGCAGCATAAGGAATATTTCAATGGCAACACAGTGTGGCATTATCGGACTGCCGAATGTCGGAAAATCGACTCTTTTTAACGCCCTAACCCGCGCTGAAGCGGAAACGGCCAACTATCCTTTCTGTACTGTTGATCCCAATACGGGGATTGTAATGGTTCCCGATGAACGCATCGACTTTCTCACAGCGCTCTACAAACCCAAAAAGACCAGTGCAAGCCACATGGAATTTGTTGATATCGCTGGATTGGTTGCGGGGGCCAGCAAAGGAGAAGGGCTTGGGAACCAATTTTTAGGTCATATCCGTGCTGTAGATGCCTTAATTCATGTGGTCCGTTGTTTTGATGACCCCGAAATTATCCATGTCAACGGAGAGGTGAATCCGAAAGACGATGCCGAACTCATCACCACCGAACTCATTTTAAAAGACCTGGATACTGTCGAAAAGCGTCTTTTTAAATCCGGTAAAAAAGCCCGTTCAGGAGACAAAGATGCAAAAATTGAACAGGACTTGATGCTGCGTTTAAAAGACACCCTTTCCGATGGACAATGCGCGCGTACCATTTCCGTAAACGAAAAAGAAGCACCCCTGATCAAAGAATTAAGTCTTTTGACACGAAAGCCCATGCTGTATGTGGGCAATGTGCCGGAAGACGATATCGTAAAAGGCAACAGCGACTCCGATATACTGATGGCTCTGGCTCAAGAAGAAGGTGCCGAATGTATTATCATCAGCGGAAAAATTGAATCTGAAATCGCCGCTTTAGATGATGAAGAGGGCGCGATGTTTTTGGAAGAACTGGGTATGAAAGAGACGGGTTTGGCACGTCTGATTCGGGCTGCTTATAAATTGTTGGGGCTGATGACCTTTTTCACTGTTGGCGAAGACGAGGTCAAGGGTTGGACGATTCACAAAAACACCCCCGCCGTTGAGGCCGCCGGTAAAATCCATTCAGACATCTCACGCGGTTTTATTCGTGCGGAAGTCTTTCATTATCAAGATCTTGTGACCCAGGGGGATGCACAGGGCATCAAGGAAAAAGGGCTTTTGCGTCTGGAAGGAAAAGAGTACTTAGTTCAAGATGGCGATTGCATGTATTTCCGTTTTAATGTCTAAAATTTCTAGGCAGCTTTCCAAAGTATCCTAACATCCTATTTTTTTGCGATTTTCCCACAGCACTGTTACACTTTTTAAAAGTCTTCAGAGTATTTAGTCATGGCTAAATGCTGAACTTCTTGATCGTCATTCCCGAATGATTTCAGCGGGGATCCAGTACTTGAATGAAATAAGGATTTGATCATGCAGGAAAAGTATGACCTTTTGATTCTCGGGGGTGGCCCGGGGGGCTATGTGAGTGCGATTCGTGCGGGACAATTGGGTCTGAAAGTCGCCGTCATTGAAAAAGAAGCCATTGGCGGGACGTGTTTGCATCACGGTTGCATTCCTTCAAAAGCAATTATTCGCAGTGCCGAAATCCTGTCTCTGATTCAAAATGCAGATAAATTTGGCATTACCGTGGCGAAGGTTTCTGCTGATTTTGGCGTGGCGGTTGATCGTAGCCACAAGGTCTTGCAAAAGCTTTATCGTGGCGTCCTGCATTTAATGAAAAAGCATCATGTGGATATTTTTGAGGGGTTTGGCAAAATCATTGCTCCCGGACAAATTGAGATTGAGGGTGCTGAAGACACACAAATCATTCAGGGAAAAAATATCATCATTGCAACGGGCAGCCGGGTCAAAAGTCTTCCCCATCTTCCGATCAACGGTACACGTATTATTACGAGTAATGAGGCCTTGCTGCGACGTCAATTGCCCCAGTCTGTGCTTATTGTGGGCGGTGGCGCAATCGGGGTTGAATTTGCCTATATTTATTCGGTTTATGGGGTACAAGTTACGATTGTGGAGATGTGTCCTGTTTTATTGCCGACCGAGGATCACGAGGTTTCGACCCTGCTCGCGCGCAGCTTTAAAAAGCGAAAAATTGCGGTCAAAACGGGAAAACGTGTGGGAAGGATTCGGGACGAAGACGGTGTTTATGCTGTTTCTCTTGAAGATGAGACGGGTGAAACAGAAGATATCTCTGCCGAAGTCATTTTGGTGGCCGTGGGACGTGCGGCCAATGTAGATAAGATTGGACTCGAAACACTAGGTATTTCACAAGAAGAAGGTAGCGGATTGATCCAGGTCGATGAAAATATGCTTACAAATTGTGAAGGTATTTTTGCGATTGGGGATGTCAGTACACGTCCTGCGCTGGCCCACGGTGCAATGGCACAAGGTGTTTTTGTGGCGGAAACGATTGCAGGCATGACCCGGATCCCCATTGATTCAGATGCCATTCCCAGCGCAGTTTATTGTCACCCCCAAGTTGCTTCCGTCGGTCTGACCGAGGCTAGAGCGCGTAAAGCGGGGCTTGCCATTAAAGTCGCCAAATTCCCTCTGAGTGCCAATGGGAAAGCCATTGCCCTTGGGGAAACGGAAGGTTTTGTCAAAATCATTGCCGATGAAAAACACGGCGAAATTTTAGGGGCGCACATTATTGGTGCGGAAGCGACTGAACTGATTGGTGAATTTGTACTGGCAAAAACCTTGGAAGCCACGGCTTCTGACTTGAATCAGGCCATTCATCCCCATCCGACGCTTTCCGAGGCGGTGATGGAAGCCGGTGGTGCAATTTTTGACGAGGCCATTCACTTTTGAACGGTGAAAAAATACCGAAACGTAATTTTAAAACCCCGGAAAAACGACGCACGATGCGTCTCCCTCCCTGGTTTAAAGTCAAAGCTCAGACGGGTGAAGACTACCTCAAAATTCGTCATCTTGTAAAAAACCTCGATTTGAATACCGTTTGTGAAGAAGCACGGTGCCCGAATATTTGGGAATGTTGGAATGTCGGCACGGCGACGTTTATGATTTTAGGTGAGATTTGCACCCGGAGCTGTGGTTTTTGCAATGTTGGTTTTGGACAACCCAAAGCACTTGACCCTAAAGAACCTGCACATGTGGCTGAAGCGGTTGCACGCTTGAATCTAAAACATGTGGTGATCACCTCGGTTAACCGGGATGAATTAAAAAACGGCGGGGCAGAACATTTTGCCGAAACAATAAAAAAAATCAGGCAAATGACGGATTGCAGTGTTGAAGTCTTGATTCCTGACTTTCAAGGCAAAAAGCTGGCACTTCAGACGGTCTTTTCTGAAGGTCCGGATGTGCTCGCACACAATATTGAAACCGTACCACGTCTGCATGCCCTCGTGCGTCCACAAGCGGCTTATAGTCGCTCACTCGAAGTCTTAAAATGCGCAAAAGCTTGCGGGCTGAAAACAAAAACAGGGCTGATGTTGGGATTGGGGGAATCTATTGAGGAAGTGGAAGCGGTGATGCAGGATCTTGTGGAAATTGGCTGTGATATTCTTACCTTAGGACAATACCTGCAACCGACAGCCAAACACCTGCCCATTGCGCGATTTGCTACGCCGGAGGAATTTCTTGCCTTAAAAACACGGGGAGAAAAAATGGGGCTGATTCACGTGGAATCCGGCCCATTGGTCAGAAGCTCTTATCATGCCGCAAGTCAAGTCAAAGGCCTGAATCCAGGTAAAAACCAAAACCCGCTTGTGGTGTTAAACCAGGGGGGGTGAAGCGTATTAAATTCGGTCTTAAATCTTTTTGCTGGGTTTGATTTCAATCCAGAGTAGATTGGTGACGGTTAAGCCCGCCCAGGTTTCATCTCCTTTGGGTTTTTCTTTGTTTTTGTAGGTCAGACGGATGGCATAACGTCCTGGTTTTAAGGGTAAGGGGGCATCAACCATGACGCTTAGATCCTCGAAGCGTTTTCCGAGTTCCTCATTGACTTCTAGCCGCATAAAGTCATCTGTGTTTAAGTCGATCGGGGGACTTTCTTTCATTGATAAATTTCCGCCCAGGGTTTCATAAAAAAGATCCCATTGGAGATCAAGCAGGGGATTGAGACGTTTATTGATGATGAGGGACACTGTCGTATGATTTGTGAGCGAAACAGTGATGTAAATGGGTTCGCCCACGTCGTATTTACGTTTGTCCGATTCAATAAAGGCAACGAGGCTGCCTGTGCGACCGTATTCATCGGCCAGGACCTGAACCGCTTGAAGGGGAAATAAGGAAAAAGCCAATATCCAAAGCCCAATTATTATGCGATGCATCATCGGAATATCCTCCCTAGATTATATCTACATTATGACTCTGGGATCTTGAATGGTCAAGTGGCTTCCCTGATGGTTTTTTTTAGAGATAGGCCCCGTTTTTGTAAATCGGTAAACCATCAATCTCAACACGTTTTGTTTTGGCGAAGACATCGACATGGAAGCCTCCTTTTTTGCGAAAGCGCTCTTTTTTGTATTGTAAATGTTTAGAGCCCAAGGAGAGATGTATCCCGCACATGCGCTCATAAGTCCCGATGTCACTCACACGCCGCTTTTGTGAAAAGGCGCGGTTGAGTCCAAAACCCAACTCGCGGACCCAAACAACTTCCTCTTTTTCTCTGATTTCATTTAGGACGGTCAAAAAGTCTTTAGGGGCATTAGGGCTATCCACCAGGATGCCCTTTTCGATGATGGCCGTAAAGGCTTGTTCGGGCACATGGACGCCAAACTGTGTGTTCCCGAAGGCAAAGAGGGTGAGACTCCCATTCAGGGTTTCGAGATTTTCGGGTTCGGTAAAGACCTCGCCAATGGGAAATTGCCCCCCGATGTTTTTCATTTCCCTGTAGTCCCCGATATTGAGTTTTGGTGTCAAAAAGGGGCCTTTGTATCGGAGAAGCGTTTTATCACCGATGAGTTTAATTTCTGATGCGCTGCCAATTTGTTGTTTCAGTTTTGGGCCCAGACGACGATAGTAGTTGGGATCGTAGGCGAGAGAATCAATGTAGGTCTGCAATTCTATTTTTTGCATTCGGCCTAAATGTGGATGTTCGATGACCTTTATTTTACGTTGAAACAATTCAATACGAATCCGAAATTTACTCAAACGAAAGCTGGTGGATTGAATGAGGATTGCAAGGTCAGAAGCTTTTAGCTTGTTTAGCGCTTCCAAAATCGTTTCGGGAGGACATTCTTCAAAATCGAGGCAGGTGCTTTCGGGCAGTTGTGCGCGATAGGCACTTGTGAGTAGACGAGATAGCTCCGATTGCATGTCGTAGATAATTAAAGCTTTTTGTGGAGGGCTGTAGGCAAAGATGTGGTGCAGGATGTCTCGTATATTTTTCCGGGCGTCCAATGTGTTCGGAGTCTCAGCGATATTTTCAATCACGTGAGGTTTCTTTTCCTTCACATTCCAGTTTGTCTTTTGAAATGACAAGAGGCCAAGTGTTTGTTGGTGGAAGCTTGGCTTGTGCTGAGCTTCGCAGTGTCCCGATGTCGGGCATGAATTCGACGGTGTTTTCGAGGGTTTCGATTGAAACCAAGAAACTATCCATTTTGGAGGCTTTGGCTGACCAGTGATTGGGAAAGATCCAGGCGAGATAGGTTTTTTTGTCAGTGCGATAAATGAGTTTCCACCAGAAATCAGGGGTCTTGATTCCATGCGTGACTGTGAAAAAATCGTTCTCTGGGTTATCGCCCCAAATCACCCCACCCCAAACCTCTAAAGGGCTGAGGTCTCGATAACATTCTGTAATCATTTCGCTATAGTACCAGGCCCCGATGCTGCGAGACAGGATGGCATTTTGTGGCAGAGTATTTGTGAGGTAATAGGTCTCCTTTATTTTTGCAAGGCTACTGTCCATATGATTGCTCGGAACGAGTGTGCCTCTTCGCCATTCCCCTTGCAAGGGATCGACTGTATTTGTTCTATATGAACGCCAGGTTTGTGGTTGACAGGAGACGGAAACTTTTCTATCAAAGTCGTAACTGGTATTTTTATTGCGTATGTTATTTTTATCTTTTCCAATCTTATAATGAAATGCGATTGCACCATGCTGGGTTTTACAATCGAGCCACAGCGTAAAACCCCGGTATTCTTTTTTGAGGAATTTTGGTTTTAATTCATCTGCTTGTGCGGTGCTCTTAAAACAAAAAAAGAGCAAAAAGATGAAGGCCCAGGAGAATGTTTTCATGGTGATTCTGAATAATAGACGGTTTTTGAAGCCCATCCGGGGCGTAAATTGAGAGTGTAGGTGTCTATAAACGATTTCAAGGGAAAGTATTCTAGAATAAAAATTTGGATCGTATCAATCTTTAAAAAAATGGTGGAGCTGAGGGGGATCGAACCCCTGACCCCAAGACTGCCAGCCTTGTGCTCTCCCAGCTGAGCTACAGCCCCAACAAATTTA